>NZ_JBHSBO010000014.1:0-148048 GCF_042650685.1 Micromonospora sp. GCM10011542 | reverse complement strand
CGTCAGGGTATGTAACGACGCCGGGCCGGCCCCGATTCCGCCACCGGGATGCCACCGGTCACAGCCCAAAACGCCCACACCGGGCGGGGAGTGCGGGCCGGAACCGTAAACCCGACCTCGCATACCGGACACACCGACCAAACACGTCGGGGCCGACCGCAAGACCCGGCGGTGATCCACTCGGCTTCCTGCAAGTCGGGGCATCCCGCGACCCGGACACCCCGACATCAAGGAAACCGAGTCGATCACGCAGAACCCACAGGCCAGACGCGGTCAGGGGGCGAGATAGCGCAGCACCGCGAGAATGCGGCGGCTGTAGCCCGTTCCGTGTGACAGGTCGAGCTTGTCGAAGATCGTGTTGACGTGCTTCTCGACCGCGCTGACCGACACGTGCAGCCGCTGGGCGATGGCCGGGTTCGTGTGGCCCTGGGCCATCAGGTGCAGCACGTCGCGTTCGCGCGGGGTGAGCCGGGCGAACGGGTCGGTGCGGTCGGAGCCGGCCACCACCTGGCGGACCACCTCCGGGTCGAGCGCCGTCGCGCCGGCAGCTACCCGGTCCAGCGCGTCGAGGAAGTCGTCGACCTGGGCGACGCGGTCCTTGAGCAGGTAGCCGACTCCCTCGGGGCGGTCGGCGAGGAGGCGGGTGGCGTAGCGCTTCTCGACGTACTGCGAGAGTACGAGGACACCGGTGGCGGGCCAGCGCCGGCGGATCTCCAGCGCGGCGCGCAGGCCGTCGTCGGTGTGGGTGGGTGGCATCCGGACGTCGGTGACGACGACGTCGGGCCGCTCCCGTTCGACGGCCGCCACGAGCGCGTCGGCGTCGCCCACCGCTGCGGCGACCTCGTGTTCCTCCTCGGCGAGCAGCCGCGTCAGGCCCTCGCGCAGCAACGTCGAGTCTTCGGCGAGGACTATCCGCACGGCAGTTCCGCCAGCACCGTGGTCGGGCCGCCGGGCGGGCTGGTCACGCGCAGCCGGCCGTCCAGCGCGGCGACCCGCCGGGCCAGCCCGGACAGGCCACGGCCGTCCGGGTCCGCGCCGCCCGTGCCGTCGTCGTGCACGCGCATCCGGACCCAGCCCTCCCGTACGCCGATCTCGACGGTGACCAGGGTAGCGGCGGCGTGTTTCGCGGCGTTGGTGAGCGCCTCGCAGGCTACGAAGTAGAGCACCGTCTCGATCTGCCGGTGCGGGCGTACCGGCAGGTCGCAACGGATCCGCACCGGCACCTCGGAGCGGCGGGCGACGATGCCGAGCGCATCGCCGAGGTCGCCGTCGTCCAGCGACGACGGGTAGACGCGCCAGGCCACCTCGCGTAACTCCTCGACGGCCCGTTGCGCGTCCTCGTGCGCCTGCGTGAGCAGGGCGCGGGTGCGTTCGGCGTCCCGGGAGCGCCGGGCCCGGCCGAGCAGCATGCCGAGGGCGACGAGCCGCTGTTGGAGGCCGTCGTGCAGGTCGCGTTCGATGCGCTGCCGCTCGGCGTCCACCGCGGCGATGACGTCGGCGCGGCTGGTGGCCAACTCCCGGACCCGCTCCTCCAACCGTGCCCGGGGTCCGGGGCCGAGCAGCCGCCGGGCCAGCCGGACGTCCAGCGCGGCCACGCTGGCCAGGGCCTGGAGGTTGAGCAGTAGCAGCACCCCGCCGACCACGACCTGAGTCAGCACGTCGGCGAGACTCAACGTCCCGCGTGCCGCGGCGTTCAGCACGATGGCGGCCAACGCGAGGCCGACGGCCAGCACGGCGTAGGCCAGCAGGCCCAGCGCGCCGGGCAGCAGCCGCGCCGCGAGGTAGCCCAGGTGTCGGCGGACGGGCGCGGCGGCCGGTGCGGGCAGTTCACCGGCGGCGAGCAGCCCGATCAGTCGGTGACGCTCCAGCCGCACCAGCCGCGCGCCGGTGCGCCGTACCGCGTCGTCGACCGGCCGACGGGAAGACGGCGTGAGCGCCGCCCCGACGACCGCGAGGGCGGCGCCGAACAGGAAGGCCAGTTCGACGACGGCCGTCAGCACGCCGGCGGCGACGCCGATCGGCACCCGAACCCGGGTCCGCCACCGGCCCGCCCGGTGACCGTCCACCAGCCGCTCCCCCACCGCCACCGCTCTCTCCCCCTGCCGGCCCGCCGTGCCACCGCCCGTCCGCCAACGCGGGACGTCCATGCTGACCTCTGCGCGCCGGGCCGTACAGCGGGTGCCCGCCCGTGGTCGGCCCACCGTCGGAGCCGGACTAGCGCTCGTCCGGGGCCCACGAGCCGCCACGGTAGAGGGTGCCGCGGCCGCCCGGGTCGGGGACTCCGTGGCTGGCGCCCATGTCGCCGGGTGAGCGGGAATCGTCCGCCTCCGGACTGCGGCCGGCTCGCCGGGCCCGCAGCAGTCGGGAGCCGACGAACCAGGCGACGGCCGCCACGCAGACCACGATGACCACGTTCTGCAGCGTGCCCACGTACCCCTCGACCAGGTGCCAGTTGTCGCCGAGCAGGTAGCCGGCCAGCACGAACGTGGTGTTCCAGATCAGGCTGCCCAGCGTCGTGTAGAGCAGGAACGTGGTGACCGGCATGCGTTCCACGCCGGCCGGGATGGAGATCAGGCTGCGGAAGATGGGGATCATCCGGCCGAAGAAGACGGCCTTCACGCCGTGGCGGAGGAACCACGCCTCGGTGCGGTCCACGTCGCTGAGCTTCACCAGCGGCAGCCGGGCCACGATGGCCCGCATCCGGTCCCGGCCCAGGGAGGCACCGATCAGGTAGAGCGCCAGCGCGCCCAGCACCGAGCCGAGGGTGGTCCAGACGATCGCGCTGACCACGCTGATCCGGCCCTGCGCGGCCACGAAACCGGCCAGCGGCAGGATCACCTCGCTGGGGATCGGCGGGAACAGGTTCTCCAGCGCGACCGCCAGGCCCGCGCCCGGTCCGCCGAGTCGTTCCACCAGGTCGCTGACGAAGCCGACCATTTCGCCCTGGGGCGGTTCGGCCGCTGCGGTGGGGGTACCGGTGGCGAGCACGGCGTGCGACGTTCGAATCATGGCTCCACGCTACGAACTGATCCTGAGAGTCGACCATGAGGCTGACCGCCCGGCCGCGCCGGTGGACCGCACCGGCGGGGGTGCGGAAAACCGCACCCCGCTGCGGCTCGCCGTGGCGCAGCCGGCGTGCGTACCCCGCAATGTCGCGGCGAACGCGCGCGGGCACGCCGCCGCGGTCCGCGCGGCGGGCGCCCGGGTGGTGCTCTTTCCCGAGCTGTCGCTGACCGGGTACGAGCTGGACGCCCCGGTCGTGGCGGTGGACGATGCGCGGTTGGCGCCGCTGGTCGGGGCGTGCGGCGAGACGGGCACGCTGGCCCTGGCCGGTGCGCCGGTCGCCGGGGAGCACGGGCAGCGCGGGGAGCACATCGGCACGCTCGCCGTCACCGGCGCTGGCGTGACGGTGGCGTACCGGAAGATGTGGCTGGGTGAGGTCGAGGCCCGCCGGTTCCGGCCGGGCGACGCGCCGGCGGTGCTGACCGTCGACGGGTGGCGGCTCGGGCTGGCGATCTGCAAGGACACCGGCGTCGCCGCGCACGCGGCCCGCACCGCCGCGCTCGGCGTCGACGGCTACCTGGCGTCCGTCCTGGAACACGCGCGGGACGCGGCCGTGCCGGACGAGCGGGCGCGGCGGATCGCCACCGCGCGCCGGCTCTTCGTGGCGGTGGCGAGCTTCGCCGGCTCGACGGGCGGCGGCTACACGGCGGCGGCCGGTCGGTCCGCCGTCTGGACCCCGACGGGCGACGTGCTGGGGCGGGCGGGCGACGCCCCGGGCGACCTGGTCCGGGTGCGGCTGCGCTGAGCGGGTTGGTACGGCTGGTTAGGGTGGCGGCATGATCGACCCGGTGCTGATCGCCGCCGGCTTCACCGCCGACATCTACGCGATCGACGAGGGGCGGGTGCTGCGCCGCTACCGTGACGGCGGCGACACCAGCGGCGAGGCGGCGTTGATGCGGCACCTGCACGACCTGGGCTATCCGGTCCCTCGGGTGCACGAGGCCGCCGGGCCCGATCTGGTGCTGGATCGGCTGCACGGGCCCACCCTGGCCGATGCGGTCATCAGCGGCGGG
Source organism: Micromonospora sp. GCM10011542 (assembly GCF_042650685.1). Taxonomy (NCBI): domain Bacteria; kingdom Bacillati; phylum Actinomycetota; class Actinomycetes; order Micromonosporales; family Micromonosporaceae; genus Micromonospora; species Micromonospora sp. GCM10011542. The sequence continues at coordinate 143,972 of NZ_JBHSBO010000014.1, read as the reverse complement.
ACGGAGCTGCGGTCCGCCGCGCGGGTCCTCGTCGGGCTGCTCCGTCGGCTGCACGCGCTGCCAGCGCGGCACGGGACCGACCCCGATCGGATCCTGCACCTCGACCTGCACCTGTTCAACGTGATGCTGACCCAGGGCGGCCCGATGGTGATCGACTGGTGCAACGCGTCGGAGGGGCCGCCCGGTCTCGACCTCGCCATGACCGCGGTGATCATCGCCGAGACCGCCACCGACCCGGCGTCCGAGCACGCCGAACTGGCCCGGGATCTCCTGGCCGCGTACCTGGTCGAAGCCGGGCCACTGGTCTGCCTGTCCGGGGCAGTCGAGCTGCGGTCGGCTCAGGGACCGCTCGGCCCGGCGCGGATGGCCGAGGTGGAGGGGCTGATCCGGGCGATGGTCGCCGGATGACCGGGCGGCTGGTGGGGGTGTGGCGCTACCCGGTGAAGTCGCTGCTCGGCGAGGCGCTGCTGGCCTCCGAGGTGGACCCGGCGGGGCTCACCGGCGACCGAGCGCTGGCCCTGCTGGACGGGGTCACCGGTCGGGTGGCGAGCGCGAAGCAGCCACGCCACTGGCGTTCGCTGCTCACGATGCGGGCCGCCGGCGCGGCACCCGGTCCGGTACGGATCACGCTGCCCGACGGGGGCGAGGTGTCGAGCGCCCACGCCGACGTGGACGCGGCGCTCAGCGCGGTCGTGGGCCGCCCGGTGACGCTCGTCGACGTCGTACCCCCGGGCGCCACGCTGTTGCGGGCTCACCCGGACGCGGTCCTGGCCGCGGGTGTCGCCGCTGAGGTGCCGGCAGACGAGAGCCGGCTCGGCGCCGTGGTGCCCGGCACCTTCTTCGACTTCGCCCCCGTCCACCTGGTCACCACCGCGACCCTGGACCGGATCGCCGCCGCATTGCCCACCGACGCCGGGACCGTGGACCGCTACCGGCCCAACCTGGTGCTGGACACGCCCGCTGACGCCTTCGCCGAGAACGGCTGGGTCGGTCGCGAGCTCCGCATCGGTCGGGAGCTGGTGCTCGTCGTGCTCGCCCCCAGGCCCCGCTGCGCGGTGCCAACGCTCGCGCACGGCACGCTTCCTCGGGAGACCGACGCGCTGCGGGTGCCGGCCCGACTGAACCGGGTCGAACCGCTACCGGGCCTGGGCCCGCAGCCCTGCGTCGGCGCGTACGCCCGGGTGGTCCGGGCTGGGCGGGTCGAGCTGGGCGACGCCGTCACGCTGGACTGAGACCGCGTCATCGCCGCCGGACGTGTCCGGGGCGGATGCCGCCGCTGGTGGGGGCGGGGCGGGTGCTCAGTTGTCGTTGCGGCCGGTGGTGAATTGGCTGGCCTGGGTGAGCAGGGCGTCGAGCTCGGCGCCGGTGTCCGCCGGGATCCGCCTCCGGTCGACCCCTTCGGCGATGCGTTCCCGCAGGTCGGCGATGCGCTTGGCGCGGTCCTTCGTGCGGCGGTTCAGGTCGTTCAGGTCGCCGCGCAGGTCTTCGGCGGTCATCCGGTCGATGTCACCGCGGGCCTGCGCCCGGGCGAGCACCGTGTAGAACTCGTCGGTCACCTGCCGCAGGCTCACCGGCACCGGCCGGCCGGTGGGCGGCGGTGCGCTGCTGGTGGAGGGTGACGGAGGTGGCGTCGTCGGCTCGGCCGCGCTGCTCGGTGGCGGCGTCGCTGGGGTCGTGGTGGTGACGGGGACGGCGCCCGGGGACGAGCCCGGGTCGTCGTCGCCGTTCTGCGCGAACAGCACGCCGAGGCCGACGACGCCGGCCAGGGCGGCGGCGGTCAGGACGGCGAGGGGTCGGCGGGAGCGCCGGCGGGGGCGTGGAGGCGTTGGGCGGGGGCCGACGGGCGGGCGTTCGATCAGGGTCGGCGGGTGCGCCGGCCCCTTCGGCCGGAGCGCGGTCAGCAGCTGGGTCGGCGGCTCGACCGGTTGGCCGGCGCCGAACCTGGTGGCCAGTTGCGCCGCGGTGGGTCGGCGGGCCGGGTCGGCCGCGAGGCAGGCCAGGGTGAGCTCGGCGATGTCGGCGGGCAGGCCGGCCACCCGCAGCGGCGGCACCGGCGTGTGTCGCCGGTGCACCTCCAGCGCGTCCTCCCAGGTCTGCACGGGCAGCGGGGTCTGCCCGGTGAGGGTGCGGTAGAGCAGCACGCCGAGGGCGTACACGTCGCTGGCCGGGTTCGGCGGCCCGTCGGCCAGCCGCTCTGGGGCGAAGTAGGCGGGCGTACCCATCAGCGGCTCGCCGGTCTGGGCGGCGAGCGGGTGGTGCGGCCCACCGAGGGCGGCGATGCCGAAGTCGAGCACCTTGGCGCCGGTGTCGGTGAGCATCACGTTGCCCGGCTTGACGTCGCGGTGCACGACCCCGATGCGGTGCGCGGCGGCCAGCGCGGCGGCGATCTGCCCGGCCACCCGCACCGCCTCTGGCCAGGGCAGCGGGCCGAGGCGCAGCCGGTCGGCCAGGTTGTGCCCGTCGACCAGCTCCATCACCAGGTACGGCACCACCGTGCCGCCGGTCAGGGTCGCCTCGCCGTAGTCGTACACCTGGGTGACGTGCGGATGGGTGAGCCGGGCGGCCGCACGGGCCTCCCGCTGGATGGTGGCCCGCAGCTGCGGATCGGCGGCGAGCTTGCCCGCGAGCACCTTCACCGCCACCGGCCGGCCGAGCACCTCGTCGTCGGCCCGCCACACCTCGGACATGCCGCCCAGACCGATCCGCTCGTGCAGCACGTAGCGGTCGTGTAGACGGAGGGTGGGTGTGAACGGGGACATGGCTCCCCAGTTTGCCTGGCCGGAACGGATCATGCCCACCCGAGGTGCCCGGTCCGGGGCGGCTCGTCCCCCGGCTAGCCGAATGACCGGAGCGGGGGTGGCGAGGGCCACGGCCTGCGAGGCTCGGTCAGGAGCAGCGCGGGGCGGCCGGCAGCGGCCGGGGCTGGATCCGGTCGGCGAGCCGACGCAGGGCGCGGGCGGTGGCCTGCCGGGTGGGGGCCAGCAGCGCCGGACTTGGGCGCTCGGGACGCACCGGGGCGTCCGGACGGGCCGAGTTGACGTGTCGGGTGACCGCGTCGAGCGCGGTGAAGTAGCCGGTCGGGTGTTCCATGGTCAACTCCTCGGGACAGGTCCGGTGGAGGTCCGGACGACGAGTGCGGTGGGTAGCAGCACATGACCGGCGGTCGGCTCGGCGGGCGGATCGAGCAGCAGTTCCCCCGCGATGCGGCCCTTCTCCTCGGCCGGTTGCCGGACGGTGGTGAGGCCGGCCGCCGCGGCCTCGGGGATGTCGTCGAACCCGGTCACCGAGATCGACGGACGGTCGGCGGCCGGTCGCGCGTCCAGCGCGTCCAGGACGCCGAGGGCCAGCACGTCGGAGCCGGCCAGCACGGCGGTGGGCGGCTCCGGCCGGTCCAACACCGTGGTGACGGCCGCGGCGCCGGCCGCGCGGCTGTTGCCGGGTGCGTTGAGGATGGTCAGCTCCGACCAGTGGACTCCGACCTCGGCGAACGCGTCGGCGAATCCGGCGAGCCGGCCGTGGGTGGTCGGGTTCGACACCTCGTGCACTCCGGACAGGGTCAGCGGGCCGGTCCCCGCGTCGGGGAGCACGGTGTCGGCGAGCAGGGCCACCCGGCGGTGGCCGAGGCCGGCCACGTGCGCGGCGACGGCGTGCGCGGCGGTCCGCTCGTCGATGCCGACGAACCGGTCGTCCGGACCGGCGTCGTCGCGGGCGATCGTGCTGACGAACGGCAGCCCCCGCTCCCGGATGACGTCCAGCGCCCACTGCTCGTCGCCCACGCAGTAGACGCAGAAGCCGTCGACGGCGGCGTTCTCCACCACGCGCCGCGCCTCGGTCTCGGCGGTCGGCAGCGGCACCAGCAGGATGGTGGCGTCGTGGCGTTCGGCCGCCCCGCTCACCCCCGCGAGGAAGCGGACGGCGAACGGGTCGGTGAAGGCGTACGAGAGTTTCGAGGTGAACAGCACCCCGATCGAGCCGACGAAGCCCCGGCGCAGCGACCGGGCGGTGGGGTTGGGGCCCGGGTAGCCGAGCTGCCGGGCGGCGTCGAGGATCCGCTCGCGCAGTGCGGCGGAGAGCTGGTCGGGGCGGCTGTAGGCGTTGGACACGGTGCTTCGCGATACGCCCACGGCGTCCGCCACGGCCTGCAGTGTCGGCTTCACCCGCACCCCTCTGGATCGATTTAGTCTGGATCGATACAGAGACTAACCCGACCCGTCGGCGTCGGTCAATACGAATCGGGTCGACGGTGCCCGGGTGCCGGCGGGCCCAGGTCAGGGCAGCCTGGCCACCCCGCCGTACATGCTGACCTCGACCACCGAGGGACGCGGCTGGGGCTCGGCCTCGGCCCGCCACTCGGCGACCGAGGTGATGCCCGGCTCGACCACGTCCAGGTCGGCGAAGAAGCGGGTGAGCTCCGCCAGACTGCGCAGGTTGATCACGCCGTGCGGGCCACGGCCCTTGGCCGCCGCCCTGGCCTCCTCGGCGATGTGCGGCGGGAGGTAGTCGTGGGTGGCGTGCGAGGCGGCCAGGTAGCTGCCCGGCGGCAGCGCGTCGAGCAGCCGACGCACCAGCGCGTACGGGTCGTCGCCGTCGGGAACGAAGTGCAGGATCGCCACCAGCATCAACCCGACCGGCTGGGACAGGTCGATGGTGCGCAGCAGGTCCGGGTGGCTGAGGATCTTGTCCGGCTCGCGCAGGTCGGCGTCGATGTAGGCCGTGGCGCCCTCGGCGAGCTGGTCAGCAGCGCGCGGGCGTGGGCCAGCACGATCGGGTCGTTGTCGACGTAGACCACCCGGGACTCCGGGGCGACGGCCTGGGCGACCTCGTGGGTGTTGTTGGCGGTCGGGATGCCGGTGCCGATGTCGAGGAACTGCCGGATGCCGGCCTCGCGGGCCAGGTAGCCCACCGCACGCTGGAGGAAGCGGCGGTTCTCCAGGGCCGACGTGCGGATGGTCGGGAAGGCGGCCGCCATGGCGTCGCCGGACTCCCGGTCGGCCTGGAAGTTGTCCTTGCCACCCAGCCAGTAGTTGTACCGGCGGGCCGGGTGCGGGACCGAGGTGTCGATCCGGTCGCTCGGAGAGCCGGTGGTCGTACCCGGAGCATCGGTGGTCAAGGCTGCCTCCACGACTCTGCGCGCACCACGTCGGTAGCGTCCGTCCACTGTCGCCAGTCCGGGACCATGGTAGTGCGAGCCGGAGCCCCTCCGGTGCCCCGGGCGGCGCTCACCGGGGGTAGAGCTCGTCCAGCAGCCGGCCGAGGATCTCCGCCGTACGCTCCGGCGGCTCGGCCTCGACGCAGAGCCGTTCCATGGCCACCGCGTAGTAGTCCAGGTCGTCGCGCTTGTCCAGGTAGATGGCGCTGGTCAACTGTTCGATGTAGACGATGTCGGGCAGCTCCTGGTCGCCGAAGCGCAGGATGGTGAAGGCACCACCGGCGGCGGCGTGCCCACCGGCGGCGAACGGGATGACCTGGAGCCGGACGTTCGGCAGCTTGGTCGCCTCGATCAGGGCGGTCAACTGGCCGCGCATCACCTCGGTGCCGCCGATCGGTCGGCGCAGCGCCGCCTCGTCCACCACCGCCCAGAGCTGTGGCGGGTTGTCGCGGTGCAGCAGTTGCTGACGCTGCATCCGCAGAGCCACCCGCCGGTCGATCTCCGCCGCACCGGCCGCGCCGTGCCCGAGCAGCACGACGGCTCGGGCGTACTCCCGGGTCTGCAGCAGCCCGGGCACGAACTGCACCTCGTAGCTGCGGATCAGCGCTGCTGCCGCCTCCAGGCCGAGGTACGACTGGAACCAACTGGGCAGCACGTCGCCGTACCGGTGCCACCAGCCGGGGCTGTTGGCGTCCCGGGCGAGCTTGAGCAGCGCCTCGCGCTCCTGCTCGTCGGTCACGCCGTAGAGGGTGAGCAGGTCCGCTACGTCGCGTTCCTTGAAACCGACCCGGCCCAGCTCCATGCGACTGATCTTGGACTCGGAGGCCCGGATCTCCCAGCCGGCACCCTCGCGGGTCACGCCGCTGGACTCCCGCAGCCGGCGCAACTGGGTGCCGAGCAGCATGCGCAACACGGTCGGCCCGGTCGTCGGGCCGCCCTCGGCGGGAACCATCGTCACGTGCGGACCTCCGGATGCCGACGCATCGTGGCCGTGCACCCCGGCCCGGCCGACGTGTAAGCATGCCATGGACCGACAGTGAGGTGAACTCCTCCGACCGGTGGACAGGTCCCGTCCGCGGGACGGTGCGGAGCGACGCTCAGTTGATCAGATGATCGAAGTCGCCGTCCCGGGCGCCGAGCACGAATGCCGCGATCTCGTCCACCGTGTAGATCAGCGCTGGCCCCTCGGGGTGGCGCGAGTTGCGCATCGCGATGCCGGCGCCGCCGGGCAGCTCGGCGAGCTCGACGCAGTTGCCGCTCGGGTTGCTGCGGCGGCTCTTCTGCCAGCTCAGCGGGGGCAACTGATGGATCGGAACGCCGTTCGGTGGCTGCTGCATGTGGGCGTCTTTCTGCTCACGAGCCCGCCGGTGTGCCGTGGGAGGAGCGGTGCGGCGAGGGGGCGGTATCGACATCGGACGGTGCTGCACGTGCATCTGCTATTGCATCTGCACCGCACGGCGAGCATGATAACGCACGTGCTCGGTGTTGATCCGTTCACGTTGAGTGACCCCGATGGGGGCAACGACCAGGGAAAACTGGGCCCGACGCGGCGTCCGCGCCGCGCCGGCCGAGGGCTGGAGGCGGTCGCGCCAATGGGAGGGTTCGTGCCGGATCCGATGAGTGTCGCCTCCGGCATCTGCGCTGCGGGCGCGCTGCTCTCCTCCTGGCAGCTCCGCCGCCGGGCGCTGCGCGCCGAGGCGGAGATCGGTCACCTCCAGGCCGAGCTGGCCGCCGAGCGGCACGCCGCCAGCCACGACCCACTCACCGGGCTGCCCAACCGGCGCGCCTTCTACCGCCTGGCGGCGACCCTGCTCACCGACGCGGCCGGGCGGCCGCTGATCGCCGTCGTGCTCGACCTCGACGACTTCAAGCTGATCAACGACCGGTACGGGCACGCCGCGGGCGACCAGGTCCTGATCAGTGTCGCGGAACGCCTCGCCGCGTTCGCCGGTGACAACCTGGTCGCCCGGCTCGGCGGCGACGAGTTCGCCGGGCTGCTCGCCAGCCCGACCGTGGACCGGCGGTGGATCGAGCACGCCTCCCGGCGACTCACCGAGATGCTGGCCGCACCGATCCCGCTGGGCAGTCGCAGCGTCCGGGTGACCGCGTCGGTCGGGCTCGCCCCGGTGACCGGCCCGGGGCAGCTCACCGAGGCACTGAGCCGCGCCGACGAGGCGATGTACCAGGCGAAGAGTCTGGGCACCTCCCGGGCACCCCGGCAGCTCGTCGACACTGCACGCCTGGCGGAGTGCTGACCGGTACGGGCGTCAACGCGACCGGTCGAGGTCGCGCAGGGCCGACGTGGCCAGGGTGACCAGGCCGTCGGGCGACACCAGGCCACGCACGATGCGTACCGCGAAGGACCGGTCGGCCGCGCTGGCGTCCGGGTCCAGGGCCTGGCGCGTCCAGTCACTGAGGTCGTCGAGCGCGCGGACCGCGAGGAACCAGGCCAGCCGCGCCGGATCGACGTCGACCGCGCCGTAGCCGGCGAGCGCGGCGGCCTGCTGCTCGCCGGTGACCGGCGCGAAGGCGAGCACCCCGCCGAGGATGAACATCAGGTCGCACTCGCGGGGGGCGAGGACCGCGTCGTCCCAGTCGATCAGCCAGACCTGGCCGTCCGGCCCGAGCAGCAGGTTGCCCAGGTGCGGGTCGCCGTGGCAGACCACCGCCGGACCCGGACGGTCGCGCACCTCGACGGCGAGGCGCTCGACCGCACGGATCAACGCCGCCACCGGGTCGGCCACCGAAGCCCACACCTCCGCCAGCTCCGCGACCGCGCCGGCCCGGCCCGGGTCGCGCAGCCGTCCGGCCTGCGCGCGGGTCGCCGTCAGGATGCGCTGGTACGTCCCACCACCACGCGGCAGCAGCTCGGCCAGGTCGTCGGTGACCGCCGCCGCGTGCACCGCGGCCAGCACCTCGCCGTACGCGCGCCAGTGCGCAAGCGTCATCGCGCCACCGAGCGCGCGCTCGTCGGAGACCCACGGCACCACGGAGAGGCGGCGGCCCTCGCGCCTGCTGTACAGCCGCCCGTCACGGGTGGGCAGCGGCGCGGCCACGCCCCGCACGCCCTGCCCGGCCAGGTGGGCGGTGACGAGCAACCCGGCCGGGGTGCCGCCACCGCTCAACTTGACCGCGTATCCGGTGCCGTCGACGGCCCGCGCCCGCCACAGCCGTGCCTGCTGGTCAGCGCCGTGGGTCACCGGCTCCAGCGCGTCCAGCTCGATGCCGAAGTCCTCGCGGACCCAGGTGGACACCGACGGGCTCGGGTCGTCGATCACACGGTGACCGTGCCACCGCTCGGGCGGGCCAAGCCACCGAATATGTGGCACCGTGCGTTCCCGGATCAGACCAGCGTGGCCAGGTGCCGCTCGAGGGCGGCGTACGACTCGGCCGCACCCTGGGCCATGCCGGAGTCGACCATGCCGTCGCGCTCCTGCTTGGTGTCGAAACGGCTGGTGCCGGTGACAACGGTCTGACCGTCGCGCTCGGTGAAGACCAGGGTCTCCACGGCCACGTGCCCCGGCATACCCTCGAACTCGAAGGTCTGCACGATCCGCTCCGGCACCACGATCTCCCGGAACTCGCCACGGAAGGCGTAGTCGTTGCCGTCCTTGGCGTGCTCGACGAAGCGGTAGCGCCCACCCTCACGGAAGTCGATCTCGACGTCGAGCGGGTTGCCGCGCCCCCACCACCGCTTCAGGTGCTCGGCCTGGGTGTGCGCGGCGTAGACCAGCTCGCGCGGCGCGTCGAAGGCACGGGTGAGGGTGACCTCCCGGTCGGACGGGAGGTCGAGCATGAGGTCACCGATCTGAGTCATCGCTGTTCTCCTTCAGGTCTCGCAGGTAGTCGTCCAAGGTGTCGTAACGCTCGTCCCAGAGCCGCCGGTACTGCTCGACCCACTCGGCGAGCGTGCGCAGCGGCGCCGGGTCCAACCGGCACCGGCGCCACTGCGCCTCCCGGGTACGGACGATCAGCCCGGCCCGCTCCAGCACGGTGAGGTGCTTGGAGATGGCCTGGACGCTGATCGGGAACGGCTCCGCCAGCTCGTTGACGGTCGCCTCGCCGGCGGCCAGCCGGGCCAGGATGGCCCGCCGGGTCGGGTCCGCGAGGGCGGCGAAGACGGTGCTGATCTGATCTGCTGCCATCCCTCCCTCTCAACCATCTGGTTTATCAACCGATAGGTTGAATATACAGCCCAGGTCACCCACGTCAAGGTTCTTCTGAGGTTCTTACTGTCAGCGCCAGCCGTAGCCCGCGCGTAGCGCCTGCCCCACCCGGTCGAAGCGGGGGCGGTCCAGCACGGCACCCTCGCGGCGGATGCTGTCCTCGCGCATGGTGAGCACCCGGTCCAGCCGTACCCAGCTCGGCCGGTTGTCCCGGTCCCACTCTCCCGGCCCCAGCGCCAGCCAGTGCCGCTGCCCGTCCCGCTCGCTCTGACTGGAGAGCATCAGCCCGAACAGGGTGCGGCTGTGCCGGCCGACGACCAGCACCGGCCGGTCCTTGCCCTGCCGAGGGTCGTCCTCGTACGGCACCCAGGTCCAGACGATCTCACCCGGGTCCGCCTGTCCGTCGCGCTCCGGCGCGTAGGTCAGCTCGCGCCGCTGCAACGCGCTCACCTGACGCCGTCGGGCCACCTGGGCCGGCGCGGGCCCGGAACGCCGGGGCGACGGAACCACCGCGCCCACCCGAGAGATGCGCGCCGCCACATTCCTCAACAGACCAGCCACGGCGGGCAGCCTACCCGCCCCCAACCGGACGGCCGGACGGGCAGACTGGTGCGGTGCATCCGATCGAGCTGCCCCGCGACCTGCCCATCATCGAGCGGCGCGCGGTGCGGGTGGTGGTCCTCGATGCCGCCGACCGGGTGCTGCTGTTCCACACCCGCGACCCCGACCATCCCCGGCTCGGCACCTGGTGGGAGCTGCCCGGCGGCGGCATGGACCCCGAGGAGACGTACCGGGACACGGCGGTGCGCGAGCTGCGCGAGGAGACCGGCATCGCGGTCCACGCCGGGCAGGTCGGTGCGCCGACCTGGCGGCGGCGGGCCAGCTTCCTGCACCGCCAGCTCCGCCATCTTCAGGACGAGGTGGTCGTCGCGGTGCGGCTGGACGGTCCCGGGCCGGACGTGGACGAGACACACCGGCTCGACTACGAGCGGGAGGACTACTTCGGCTTCCGCTGGTGGCCGGTGTCCGAGGTGGTGGCCAGCCGGGCCCGCTTCTATCCGGGGCAGCTCCCCCGGCTGATCACGCCCTTCCTGGCCGGCGAGGAGATCGACGAGCCGTTCGAGCTGTTCTCCTGATCGGGTGCCCGCGTGCTCCTGTCGAGCTGCCCCAGATGTGGGGCGCGAGGAGAAGGCATGCTATTGCCAAGGTATTGCAACAAGGTAGGCTTCCTCCCCCGTGAAGCCTGGCCGACCCGCAGTTCGGGGCACGGTCCGTTCTGATTGGATCACCCCGCCATGGCCGTGCAGCGTTCCCTGTTCCTGCATTCGGACCTGCGTCGTCAGCCGTACGAAATGCTGCGGTCGATGCTGGACCAGGTCGCTCCCAACACACCGCCCAACGGGCCGGACGGACCGGTGGCCACCCTCGAACGACGGATGGCATCGCTGCTCGGCACGGACGACGCCCTGCTCTTTCCGTCCGGCACCATGGCGCAGCAGGTCGCCCTGCGCATCCACGCCGACCGGCGACATCGTCGGGCCTTCGCCGCCCACCCGCAGAGCCATCTGGAGGTCTGGGAGCATCGGGGGTACAGCGTCGTGCACGGCTTGCGCTGCCACCCGGTCGGCGATCGGCACCGGCTGATGACCCTCGCCGACCTGTCCGCCGCTGCCGAGGAGCCGCTCGCTGCGGTGGTCTGGGAGCTGCCACAACGTGACATCGGCGGCCTGCTTCCGGAGTGGGACGACCTCCGCGCACAGACCGCGGCGATGCGCGACCGCGGCGCCGCCATCCACCTCGACGGCGCGCGGCTGTGGGAGGCTCAGACGTACTACGCGCGGCCGTTCGCCGAGATCACCGCCCTGTTCGACACCGTGTACGTCTCGCTGTACAAGGGACTGCAGGGCACCGGTGGCGCGGTCCTCGCCGCGGACGCTGCCACCGTCGCCGAGGCCCGGGTGTGGCGCCGCCGGCTCGGTGGCGACGTCTACGACGCCTGGCCGATGGCGCTCGCCGCGTTGCACGGCCTGGACACCGTGCTGCCCCGGCTGTCGGCCCATCGTGACCACGCGGTGGCGATCGCCGCCGCCGTCAACGCTGACGGCGTGGCCCGCGCGTTCCCGGACCCACCGCAGACGCCGCTGTTCCACGTCCACCTTCCCGTCGGTCCGGAAGCCGCGATGCGGGCGGCCCACGACATGCTCACCGGCACCGGCGTGGAGCTGTTCGGCCGCATCCGGTCGGCACCGGATCCCGACCGGTGCTCGTTCGAAGTGAGCGTCGGCGAGAACGCCATGGCGATCACCGCCGACGAGGCCGTCGCGTTCATCCGCGAACTGGTGGGGCGCGCCACGTGAGGGCGACGGATGCGAGAGCGGCCTCGACCAGGGTGGCCGAGATCCGAAGGTTCCCGATCAAGTCCTTGCTCGGCGAGCAACTCGACTCTGTCGACATCGCCGATCGTGGACTGGCCCGGGACCGAGAGTGGGCGGTCCGTGACCGTGACGGCAAGCTGGGCAGCGGCAAGAACACCCGCCGCTTCCGACGCATGCCCGGCCTGCTCAAGCTCCGCAGCCACGGCGCCGGCCCAGTGCCCACCGTCGAACTACCGGACGGAGGGACATTCGCCGCCGACGACCCCGCTGGCCACGCGGCTGTCAGCCAGGCCCTCGGCCGGCACGTCACCATCGAGCCCGAGACCGACGTCCCACACCACGACGAGGGACCGGTCAGTGTGATCACCATCACCACGGCCGCCCTGCGTCAGCTCGCGACGGTGATCGGGGCACCGGTCGACCCGTCCAGATTCCGCGCCAACCTGCTGCTCGACGTACCCGGCGTCGGCTTTCCCGAGGATGACTGGCTCGATCACCACCTGCACCTCGGTCCGGCGGTCGTCCTCCGGCCACGCGCGCTGCAGACCCGCTGCGTCATGATCGACATGGCGCACGGTGACCTGCCCGAGCATCGCGATCTCCTCAAGACGGTCGCCGAGCACCACGACATGACGTTCGGCGTGTGGGCGACCGTCGTCCGTCCCGGCCGTGTCGCCGTCGACGACATTCTCACCCTCACCCCCGCGGTGCGCTGACGCGACGATCTTCCCGTCCGGCCGGAGTTTCGTCGAGTGGGCTCCGGACGCTGCCATGCCCCGGTGACGCGGTTCGGGCACAGTGGGGGCATGACGACCGACCTGCACGGGCCGCTGTCCAGGTACGCCGAGAACCTGCACGCCGAGATCGGCGCCGCGCACCACGTCGCCTCCCCGCTCGGTGCCTGGCTGCTGTTGGCGCTCTGCGCTCCGGCCGCGAACGATCGGGCGACGGCCGAGGCGCTGGAGCAGGTGCTCGGCGTCGACGCGGCCACCGCCGTCGAGACGGCCCGGGCGCTGCTGGAGACGCCGCACCCGCTGGTGCCGGCCGCCACGGCGGTCTGGCACCAGGCGGCGCGGGACATCGGTGGGCTGGCCGGTTGGCGCGGTGCGCTGCCCGCGACCACGGAGGTGGGCGAACTGCCGGACCAGGCCGGGTTGGACGCCTGGGCCCGCGAGCACACCCTCGGCATGATCGAGCGGTTCCCGCTGCGGGTCGGGCCGGACGTGGCGCTGGCCCTGGCGAGCGCCCTGGCCACCCGGATCTCCTGGGCCGACCCGTTCGAGGTGGCCGACGCAGACGCGCTGGGGTCAGGCAGCGCCTGGGCCGGTGGGCTGCGCCGGGTGTTGCGCAGCCCGCGCCACGGGCACCGGTGCGCCATCGTGACGACCGCGCGGGCCGGCGACGTGATCGTGCACGCCGCGCCGGCCCAGCCGGTCAAGGACGCCGGTGGGGAAGCGGGACTGGTGGTCGTCTCGGTGGCCGCCGCATCGCAGGTGCCCCCGGCCGACGTGATGGCCGCCGCGTACGAGCTGAGCTCCGGCGCGGCCGACGGCGCGGAACCGGCCGGCCGCCGTTCGCTGTTCGACCTGGCGCTCACCGACACCCCGCTGTGGACGCTGCGCGAGGAGAAGGTCCGGACCCGGGCCCGCGACGGTCGCGAGGAGCGGCACGACGCGGTGCTGCCCTGTTGGTCCGCCCGCAGCGAGCACGACCTGACCCCAGCGGCGCTGGGCTTTTCGGTCGCCTCGGATGCCCTGGCGGCGGCGCTCGGTGAGTCGAGCCTCGGCTTCCAGGCGCGGCAGGCGGCGCTGGCCCGGTTCGGCCGGTACGGCTTCGAGGCCGCTGCGGTGACCGGGCTGTTCGAGTTGACCAGCCTGCCGCCGGAGGGCGTCGCCCGGACCGCCGAGCTGCGCTTCGGCAACCCCTACGCGGTGGTGGCGGTCGCCACGGACAGCCGCGCCGACGGCGCGACCGGGCCGTGGCACGGGGTACCGGTCTTCTCCGCCTGGATCACCGAGCCGGAGGAGCTGCCGGACGCGGACGTCTGAGGCTCGATCAACTCGGCTTCGTGGAGTCGGGGCATCCGAGCGTGCCGGGCACCCCGACTTCACGGAGGCCGAGTCGATCACCGGCCGGCGAGGCGTGCTAGGCCATGACGGACGTCCGGCGCCGTTCCGCGGCCAGCAACGGCTCACCCAGCAGGAGGGCCACGATGGCGAGGGTCATCCGAGCAGAACGAGGGCGGCAATCACCATGGGCTGACTGCCCGCGTACGGGAAGAGCAGCGGCCCAGCCCGCCCCCGTCCGGCAGGTGAGGTCAGGGCCGCTCGGCGACCTGCGCGACGAACGCACGCCACGCCGCCGGACCGAAGGCGAGCGTGCCGCCGTCGCGGTTCTTGGTGTCGCGGACCAGGACGACGCCGGGGAGATTGGCCGCGACCTCCACGCAGTCGCCGCCGTTGCCGCCGCTCTTCGTGCTCTTGCGCCAGCGTGCGCCGGTCACGTCCATGATGCTGCCGCCTCTTTCAGCAGGTCCAGGGATCGACCCCGGGGAAGAGCCTCACCCCGTATGCGTTCCCACCGTCGCTCGAGCGTAGCAATGTCCGACGCCTGATCGATGATCTGCGCGCGCGCCTGACTGTCCACATGCGCCACGCGCGTCCCGTCCGGCAATTCTGCCAGCGTGAAAGGCCCATCGAGCCCCGGATACGTCGCCGTGTCGCGCGGTACGACGTGCAGCTGGACGCTAGGCAGCTCAGCACAGATCACGAGGTGGGCAAGTTGCTCGGCCATGAGTGCCCGGTCTCCGGCGGCCGGACGACGAATGATTCCCTCGTCCAGGACTGCGACGAAGAGCGGCCCACGTTCACGGGTCAGAATCGCCTGCCGGTCAATGCGAGCGGAGACGAACTCGTCGACCTCGTCCGACGTCAGCGCCTGACCCCGGAACGTGGCGCGGGCGTACGCCTCGGTCTGGAGCAGGCCCGGGACCCAGGCGAGCTGGAACGCCCGCAGTGCGACCGCCTCGCGCTCGATGTCGACCCACGGTCGAAACCAGACCGGCTCACGGCGGTTGAGCACGTCCGGCCAGAGTTCCGCCACGTCCTTGTGCAGGATCTTCGCCACCTCGGCACGATGCCGGGTCTGCGGGATGCGTCCCGGGTTCGCCCACCGCGCCACCGTCTTGGGGTGCAGACCGACACGATCGGCCAGACTCTCGGCCGTCTCGCACGCCTCGGCGAGCGCCGCGACGAATGCGTGGTTCATGCCCGCGTCCCTTCGGGAGCCAATGGAACGTTCCGAAGAAATCATCTAACGCTGTGTGATTGTCGGGCAACCCTCGGCAGGGTGTTGCGTAGACGGCGCGAGCGGTGGAGGCGACAGCAGCCCGCCGCCCGCGTTCGTAGCGGGGGCCCGGCCGACCCGACGGCGAGCACCGAGGCCGGGCCCCCTTCCCACCAACCGAAGGCAAGGCAAGGGGGAAGCCGTGCCCGACACACCGAGGCCGGGTCGACGGCCGGAACGGGAGGCCGCAGTGACGGAGATCCAGTGCGGAGACGTGCTGCACCTGACCCGCGAGGCGAGCCCGCAGTTCGCCAGGGCGATCACGGTCCGCGTGATCCGCGCACTGGCCGACCGGCACACGTACCAGGGTTGGCTGTGGATCGAGTGCTACGAGCTGGCGCCGCACGGCGAGGCGGTCGCCCGGCGTGAGCTGTACCTGATGGCCGCGGGCGTGCGCTGGCTGGCGTCCGCCCCGCCGGCACCGGTCCGTGGTCACCGCCGTCCGGCCCTGCCTCGGCGGGTGACGGTGTGACCCGCCGCCCCGACCATCTGCCCACCCGACCCACCTGGCGCTGCCAGGCGTGCGGGATCGCCTGGCCCTGCTCGCCGGCGAAGCTGCGCCTGCTCGCCGAGTACCGGAATGACCGAACGGCGCTCCTGATCCACCTCGCGACGCTGCGCGAGGAGGCCGCCGTCCACCTTGCCGCGTTGGGCTCGAGCAGCCCGCCGGCTGACCTGGCCAGGCGCTTCACCGGCTGGGCCTCGGCACGACGACTGCGCGCCCTGACCAGGCTCATGACGCCCGGCACCCCATGACCGGCGGTTACCCAGTTCGCAGTCTGGCGCGGTCATGCCGCCCTCATCCAGGCGTACCACCCACCCGGACAGAATCCTCACCGTTCTGCACTGCGTCCCGTACCTCTCGATTCGCCGATGTCGGGTCGCAGCCGGTAGCTCGAAGCAGGTCGCTGGCGGCGGTGCGCAGTTGGGTCACCACCGCGTCTCCGAATTCGTCGACCCCGCGGGCTCGGGCCCGGCCAGCCTTGTGCACGGCATCGAGGACGGCGTGGCGGGTTCTCTCGGTCGGGCGTCCGGCGCGATGCTCACGGCGCAGCAACTCGACCGCGTCGGCGAGTCGTCCGACGCTGGCAGGCAGGTCGGGGGGAATCGGCTCGTTGTACTGCAACGCCATCGCTGACCGGCGGGCCACTCCTCGGCTGTGTTCAATGACCCGTTCCACGTGCACGGTCGCGCGTGCGAAGCGCTCCACATCCCGGCGGCGCAGCCAACGGGCAGGCGCAAGGCTGACCACCTCCTCGGCGCCGCTGAGTGCCTCATGCATCCGATCGAGATCGGGTCCCATGCCGCGGAGCGCGTCCAACGCTCCCACCGCCCGCCGCTGATCGCCTGTTGCCAGCGCCGCGGAAACCTGCCTCAGCTGACCGGCGAGGCACTCGAAGATGGGGGCTGCGTCACGGTCGAGGATCCGCATCGGGTTCAGCGGCAACAGCAACGCGACCACCACGAGGCCCACGACACCGCCGACCGTCGCTTCGACGATCCGGGGCCATTCGAGGTCTTTCTGAGCCGGCGCAAGGGTCGCGAGGAGCACCGCCGTACCGCCAGCCTGGCCAACGGCGGCCCCGCTGCGTCCGAACAGCAACAACGTGGCGAGGATGGCGCAGCCGACGATGAGTCCGGTCTGCCAGAACCCGGTGCCCAGGAAGGTCAGCAGGAAGTCGGTGGTGGCGATGCCGAGTCCGACTCCGAGCAGCAGTTCGACCGTGCGGTGGGCACGCTGGCCGAGCGCGGCGACGATCGTGCCCACCGCGGCGGAAGGGGCGAAGACCGGCGCGGGGTTGCCCAGCACATCGTGTCCGATCGACCAGGCCAGAGCCGCGGCGAGTCCGGCCTGCACCGAGATCACCAGGGCGGCTTCCAGCTGAGTCAGCCGCAACCGTCCCGCCCGGCCACCACGAACCCGAACCCGAGCAGCACTTGCCTTCACACGTTCGACATCACGGTCACGCCGTGACCGGCTGACGCCGGGCCGGCGGCGACCATCGGGATTCACCGAGCACTCGTACCATGCCGCAGCCCAGCAGGTCCGGCCAATCCTCAAGATGATCCATCCCACCGCCGGGGAACGCGGTCGGCGGTGCCGCCGCGGTGCCGCTGGGCAGCGCGACGGCACCGCACCCGTCACACCCCCACCGGCACACGCTCCTCCTCGCGCTGCGCGGCGCGGGCCGCCAGTCGGCGTTCCCGCTCCTGCGCGCCGATCAGGTCGTCGGGCAGGGAGTCGGGCACCTCCAGGTCGAAGCGGCGCAGCAGCCGGATCGCGAACCCGCCCAGGGTGATCAGGACCAGCGCCGCGCCGAAGCAGACGTACGCGAAGCCGATGCCGCGCCCCGCGCCGGTGCCGATCACGGCGCCCACCGACCCGGCCAGTGCGCCGTCCGGGGCGAGCAGCGGCTCGAACAGGGCGGTGGCGGCCGGGGCGAGCAACGCGAAGCCGATCGGCAGGGTCGACCAGGAGATGGTCTGGTTGAGGCTGAACACCCGGCCGTGGAAGCGCTGCGGCACCTTGACCTGCACGATGGTGGCGTAGATCGACTGCGCCGTGGTCATCGACAGGGCCAGCCAGAAGACGCCGACGCAGATCATCGCTACCGACGCGTCCAGGCCGACCAGCACGCAGCCGAGGGCGGTGCCGAGGTTGCCGATGAGCACCCCGATCATGCGTCGGTGTCGGGGCCCGCCCCACACCGACATGAGCACGCCGCCGGCCACCGCGCCGAGCGCCTCGGCGAGCGCCACCTGGGCCACCTGCGTCGCCGAGCCGAAGGAGAGCACCAACGGGGTGGTGAGCACCAGCGCCGGGGCCAGGAAGATGTTGCCCAGCGCGAAGTAGCCGAGCATCAGCCGGAAGCCCCGGTGCTGCCACGAGTAGCGCAGGCCGTTGGCGATGGCCACCAGCAGCCGCTCCCGGGGCCGCCAGCCGAGCAGGTCGGGGAAACGGACCACGGCCAGGGTCACCACCGCGACCAAATAGCTGGCCACGTCCAGCAGCAGGATGCCCTTGAGGTCGATGGCGGCCAGCAGGCCGGCCGCGAAGACCGGCATCAGCAGCATGGCGAAGCCGCTGGAGAGCTGGGTGATGCCCATCGCGTGCCCGAGGTAGCGCTTCGGCACGAGCTGCGGCACCGCCGACTGGAACGCGATCCGCTGGAACGACCCGGCCACCTGACTCAGCGCCACCAGCGCGTAGATGTGCCAGAGCGCGAGGCTCCCGCTCCACAGCAGGGCGGCGAGCACCAGCTGGATCGAGCCGGCGCTGCAACTGGCGATCATCATGATCTTCCGGCGGCTGACCCGGTCGGTGATCGCTCCGGCGACCGGGAGCATCAGCACGCCGCAGACCAGCGCGAGTGCCCAGAGCAGCCCCAGGTCGGCCACCGAGCCGGTACGGGTGAACAGCCAGATCGGCAGCGCGAACGCGGTCAGCGCCGAGCCGGTGGTGGAGACCAACTGCCCGGCGGTGACCGCCACGAACCGGGCCATGCTGGGCCGGACCGTCGGCTGCTCAGGCCGGTCGGCGGCCCCGGTCCCCCGGGTGTCGGCCACCGCCCAGCCCGCGTCCTCGCCCCGCGCCTGCGGCGCCAGCGGGGAGACGTCGCCGGCGGCCAGCGCCGGATGCACCTGGGTGACGATCTCGGCCAGCTCCTGCGCCCGGTACTTGAGGAAGAAGTGCCCGGCCTGGTCCAGCACGACCAGCGCCAGCCGGTCGCTGAGGAACTGCCACTCCGCGTACCGCTCGGCGTGGTAGTCGGTGACCGGGTCCTCCGACCCCACCACCGAGATGATCGGGGTACGCAGCTTCGCCGCCTGCCGGTCGAGCAGGCCGGTGAAGTACTCCTCGGAGGCCCGGGAGTCGGCCCGCATGTTGCTGATGATCCGGTCGGCCTGCTCCGGGTCCAGCTCGTCGGTGTCCACGCCCATCGACTTCAGCCAGCTCGCGTAGTGCCGGTTGCTGCGCAGCTTCTCCAGCCGGGTCCGTACCGCCGCGAACAGCCCCTTGGGACGCGCGAACGGGAACATCGCGCCGATGTAGAGCGCGGTCAGCTCCCGACCGGCGGCCTCGACCTTGCGGGCCACCTCGGCGACGATCGCGCTGCCCACCCCGCAGTGCCCGTACAGGGCGAGCGGGCCCTCGACGCGTTCCAGGATCTCCTCGGCGACCCGGGCGGTCAGCTCGTCGAAGGGCAGCGCGTCCTCGCTGAGCCCCACGTCGTGCCCGGGGATCGCGAGGGACCAGAGCGCGTGCCCGGCCGGCAGCGCGTCCGCGAGCGGTTGGTAGACGATGGCGCTGCCGCCGCCGTAGGGCACGCAGACGTAGCTGATCTTCCGCTTGGCCGCCGGGATCGGCTTGGTCAGCTCGTAGAGCAGCCGGCGCGGCCCGCCGCCGTCGCCATCGCCGGACATGAAGGTGGCCAGGTCGCGGATGGTGCGCTGCTGGAACAGGTCCATCACGCCGACCGCGCGCCCGCCGTGCTCGGTCTTGCGGATGCGGGCCACCACCTGGGTGGCGAGCATCGAGTGCCCGCCGAGGTCGAAGAAGTCGTCGTCGATGCCGAGCGTGTCCACGCCCAGCACCTCGGACCAGATCCCGGCGAGCAGCCGCTCGGTGTCGTCGCGCGGCTCGACCAGCGCCACCGACGCGGCGCGGGTGAGCACCGGCGCGGGCAGCGCCCTGCGGTCCAGCTTGCCGTTGGGGGTCAGCGGCAGGTCGTCCAGGGTGACGAACGCCGCCGGCACCATGTACTCGGGCAGGGTCTCCTTCAGCGCCGCCTTGACCACGTCGTGCTCCGCCGCGCCCACCAGGTACGCGGTGAGCCGCTTGTCGCCGGGGGTGTCCTCGCGGACCAGCACCACCGCCTCGGTCACCCCGGGCTGGGCGCGCAACGCGCTCTCGATCTCGCCCAGCTCAATGCGCAGCCCACGCAGCTTCACCTGGTGGTCGATCCGCCCGAGGAATTCCAGCACCCCGCCGGCGTCGCCGCCGGTCGCGCCGCCCGGCGCGGAGTCGAGCCAGTCGTCCGGCCCCACCGGTACGCCGGGCGCCACCCGCCAGCGGGCCAGGTCGCCGGTGCGGTACAGCCGGGCACCCGGCTCGGCGGAGAACGGGTCGGGGACGAACCGCTCGGCGGTCAGCGCCGGCCGGTGGTGGTAGCCGCGGGCCAGTCCGACCCCGCCGATGTGCAGCTCGCCGGCGACGCCGACCGGGCAGGGGTTGCCCCGGGCGTCGAGCACGTGCAGTCGCAGGTTGCTGATCGGCGCGCCGATCGGCACGCTGGCCAGCCCGTCGAGCAGCGCCGGGTCGCACGCCCAGGCGCTGACGTCGATGGCGGCTTCGGTCGGGCCGTACAGGTTGTGCAGCCCGCACCACGGCAGCCGGGCGGTGAAGTCGCGCGCGGCTGCCAGCGGCAGTTCCTCCCCCGAGCAGATCACCCGACGCAGCGCGGTGGCCGCCTCCACACCGTCCTCGGCGAGGAACACGGTGAGCATGGACGGCACGAAGTGGGCGGTGGTGACCCGCTCGGCGACCAGCAGGTCGCGCAGGTAGCCGGCGTCCTTGTGGCCGCCCGGCTCGGCCAGCACCAGCCGCGCGCCCGCGCGCAGCGGCCAGAAGAACTCCCAGACCGACACGTCGAAGCTGGCCGGGGTCTTCTGCAGCACCGCGTCGTCGGCGCCGAGGCGGTAGGTGCGCTGCATCCAGTCGAGGCGGTTGACGATGCCCCGGTGGGTGTTCGGCACGCCCTTGGGCCGGCCGGTGGAGCCGGAGGTGTAGATGACGTACGCCAGGTTGTCCGCGGTGGCGACCGGCGTCGGGTCGGTCGCCGGCTGGTCGGCCCAGACCCGCTCGTCGTCGAGGGCCAGCACGGTCGCGCCGGTCGTCGGCAGCACGTCGCGCAGGTGCTCCTGCACGAGCACCACCGGGGCCTCCGCGTCGGTGACCATGAAGGCCAGTCGGTCCGCCGGGTACTCCGGGTCCAGCGGCAGGTACGCGCCGCCGGCCTTGAGCACGCCGAGCAGGCCGGCGACCAGCTCCACCGAGCGTTCCGCGCAGACCCCGACCAGGGTCTCCGGGCCGACCCCGGCGGCGCGCAGCCGGTGCGCCACCCGGTTCGCGGCGGTGTTCAGCTCGGCGTACGTCACCGAGTGGCCGTCGAACCGCAGCGCCACCGCGTCCGGGGTACGGGCGGCCCGCTGCTCGATGGGCGCGTGCAGGGTCTGCTGCTCCGGGAAGTCGGCGGTGGTGTCGTTCCAACCGGCCAGCAGCGCCTGCTCGGCGGGGGCGAGCAGGTCCAGCGTGGAGACCGGCGCGTCCGGGGTGGCGACCACGGCACGCAGCAGGGTGGTGAGGCGGTCCGCCATCCGCACGACGGTGGCCCGGGTGAACAGGTCGGTGTTGAAGACCAGCTTGCCCCAGAGCCCGTCGCCGGTCTCGACGGCGTGCAACTCGAAGTCGAAGCGGGTGGCCCGCAACTCCATCGGGTGCCACTCGAAGCCGACCCCGTCGTCGTCGGCGACCCCCGCGAACCGGCCCATCTCGTAGTTCTGCAACACGAACATCGCCTGGAACACCGGCGAGCGGCTGACATCGCGGGGCAGGCCCAGCTCGTGCACCACCCGGGCGAACGGCATCTCGGCGTGCTCCAGGCCGTCCAGCACCGCCCGCCGGGTGCGCTGGAGCAGCTCGGTGAAGCTCGGGTCGCCGGTCAGCTCGGCGCGCAACGGCAGCATGTTGACGAACATGCCGACCACGTTCTCCAGCTCCGGCGCGGACCGGCCGGCCACCGAGGCGCCCACCGCGAAGTCGTCCTGCCCGGTGTGCCGGGCCAGGAACACCTGGTACGCGGCGAGCAGCGTCATGAACAGGGTGCCGCCGTACGAGCGGGTCAGCGCGGCCAGCCCGTCGGTGCCCGCCCGGTCCAGCGTGAACTCGACGAAGTCGCCCCGGTAGGTCTGGGTGGCCGGGCGGGGCCGGTCCAGCGGCAGCTCCAGCGGGGTGATCCCGGCCAGCCGTTGCTTCCACCAGTCGAGGTGCCGGCGGGCGGTCGGCCCGGCCAGCTCACGCGCCTCCCAGACCGCGAAGTCGCCGTACTGCACCGGCAGGGCCGGCAGCTCCCGGTCGCGGTAGCGGGCGATCAGGTCACGCAGCAGCACGTCCACCGACCAGCCGTCGCCGACGATGTGGTGCTGACCGAGGAAGAGCACGTGCTCGGTCGGCGCCAGCCGGATCAGCAGGGCCCGCAGCAGCGGCCCGGTTGCCAGGTCGAACGGCTCGGCGGCGGCGGCGTCGACCAGCGCCTGCGCGGCGGTCTCGTCGGCGGCGTCCACCACGGTCAGCGGCACCTCGACGGTGTCGTCGAGCACCACGGTGGGCCGGCCGTCCGAGTCGGCCGGAAACCGGGTACGCAGCGACTCGTGCCGGGCGGTCAGGTCGGCCAGCGCGCGTCGCAGCGCCGCCACATCCAGCGGGCCGCGCACCCGCAGTGGCACCGCGATGTGGTACGCCGCCTCGCCCGGGGCGAGCTGGTCCATGAACCAGACCCGCTCCTGGGCGTACGACAGCGGCACCTCGGCGTCGGGCGGGCGGGGGGTGATCCGCGCGGCCGGAGTGGCGCCCGTTCGGCGGCGCAGCCGTTGCGCGATCAGCGCCTGCCGGGCGGCGTCGCGGGCCGGGTCCTTCACGTCGGTCATGAGCCGGTGTCCTTCTCCGCCGCGAGCAGCGCGGCGACCTCGGTTTCGGAGAGCTGGTCCAGTTCGGCGGCGATCCGCTGCTCGATCTGGGCGGCCAGGTCGGCCACCACCGGGCTGCTGAACAGCGCCCGCATCGGCAGTTCCACGTCCACCTCGGCACGGATGCGGGCCATCGCCCGCATGCCGCGCAGCGAGTTGCCGCCGAGGGCGAAGAAGTCGTCCAGCGCGCCGACCTTCTCCCGTTGCAGGATGTCGGCGTACACCTCGGCGACCAGCGCCTCGGCGTCGGTGCGCGGGGCGACGAAGCCGTCGCCGGTCGCGGCGGCGGCCGGGGCCGGCAGCGCGGCGGTGTCCAGCTTGCCGTTGGGGGTCAGCGGCAGCGCGTCCAGCCGGACGAACGCGCTCGGGACCAGGTGCGCGGGCAGGTCGCGGGCCAGCTCTGCGGCGAGGACCGTGGCCTCGGCGCGGCCGACCACGTAGGCGACCAGGGTCGGCTCGCCACTGTCGGTGCGGACCACGACCGCGGCGGCGTCCACGTCGGACCGGGCGCGCAGTACCGACTCGATCTCGCCCAGTTCGACGCGCATGCCCCGGACCTTGACCTGGCTGTCCCGGCGGCCCAGGTATTCCAGGGTCCCGTCGGGCCGCCAGCGGGCCAGGTCCCCGGTGCGGTACATCCGCTCCCCGGGCGTCCCGTACGCACACGGCAGGAACCGCTCGGCGGTCAGCGCCGGCCGGCGCAGGTAGCCCCGGGCCAGTTGGGTGCCGGCGACGTACAGCTCGCCGACCACGCCCGGCGGCACCGGGTTCAGCGCCGCGTCGAGCAGGTGGACGCGGGTGTTCCAGGTGGGCCGGCCGATCGGCACCGGCCCGGCGGGCAGCTCCCGGCCACCGGCGATCCGGGCGGCGACGCAGCCGACGGTCGCCTCGGTCGGGCCGTACTCGTTGGTCACCGCCACCTCCGGGTGCGCGGCCCGCCAGTCGGCCAGTTGCTCACCGGTCAGCGCCTCTCCGCCGATCACCAGGTCGGTGGTGGGCGACAGTGCGTCGTCGAGCAGCGGCAGGTGGCTGGGGGTGACCTTGAGGAAGCTCGGCCGGCCGCCGTCGCGCGCGGCCGGCGTGTCGATGCCGGCCAGCCGGACCGTGCCGCCGGCGGTGAGCGGGCCGAGCAGGCCGGTCACGGTCAGGTCGAACGACACCGGCGAGTGCAGCAGCGCCGTGCCGGCCAGCCCCGGGTAGGTGTCCCGGGCCCAGGCCAGGTATGCGGTCACCGCGCGGTGCTCGACCAGCACGCCCTTTGGACGACCGGTGGAGCCGGAGGTGTAGAGCAGGTACGCCGGGTGCTCCGGGCGCAGCGGGGACCGCCGGTCGGCGTCGGTCAGGTCGGCGTCGTCCTCCTCGGCGGCGGTCGTGGCGTCGAGCACCAGCGCGCCGGCCGGGGCCAGGGCAGCGGTCTCCAAAGCGGTCAGCACCAGCGCCGGCTCCGCGTCGGCGAGTAGCCAGCCGATGCGGTTCGCCGGGTGGCCGGCGTCCACCGGCAGGTACGCGGCACCGGCCTTGAGTACCGCGAGGATCGCCACCACGAGCTGCGTCGAGCGGGGCAGCAGCAGCGCCACCCGGCTCTCCGGGGCCGCGCCGCGACGCACCAGCAGCCGCGCCAGCCGGTTGGCCCGCGCGGTCAGCTCGGCATAGCTGAGCTGTTCACCGTCACAGATTAGGGCGACCGCGTCCGGAGTGACGGCGGCCTGCCGCTGCACCTCGGCGACCAGGGTGGACGGGGTCAGCTCGCGCCCGGTGTCGGTCCAGGTGTGCAGGACGAGGGCCCGCTCGGCGTCGTCGAGCAGGGGCAGCGCGGACAGCCGCGTACCCGGCTCGGCGACGGCCGCGGTGAGCAGCCGCACGTAGCGGGCGACGACCGTCTCGGCAGTGGCGCGGTCGAACAGGTCGGTGCGGTAGACCAGTCGGCTGGTGCCGGCGGTGATGTCGAAGGCCAGGTCGTCCTTGGTGGTGCCCAGCGGCACCGGGTCCAGGCCGGAGTCGGGGATGAAGTTCAGCGCGGTCTGGAAGACCGGCTGCACCGACGGGTCGCGCTGCGGGGCGACCGCCTCCACGATCCGCTGGAACGGCGTCTGTCCGTGTTCCATCGCGTCGACCAGGCCGGTGCGTACCCGGCCGAGCAGCTCGGCGAAACTCGGGTCGCCGGTCAGGTCGCAGCGCAGCGCGACCGGGTTGACGAACATGCCGATCAGCGGCGTCAGCTCGGCGGTGTCCCGACCGGCCGTCGAGACACCGACCACCACGTCCTCGTCGCCGGAGATCCGCGACAGCAGCGCCGCGAAACCGGCCAGCAGCACCATGTACGGGGTGGCGGACGCGCCGGCGGCGAGCTGCCCGACCCGCTCCAGCAGCCCGTCGGGCAGGTCGAAGCGCACCTCGTCGCCGGCGAAGCCGAGCTGGGCGGGGCGCGGCCGGTCCAGCCGCAGGCCGGTCACCGGCGGCGCACCGGCCAGGTGCGCCCGCCAGAAGGCGAGCTGTCGGTCCAGCTCGGCGCCGGTGAGCTGGTCGCGTTGCCAGACGGCGAAGTCGGCGTACTGGATGGGCAGCTCGGGCACCTCGGCCGACGCGCCGGTCAGCGCGGCCCGGGTGAACGCGCCCAGCTCGGCTGCGAAGAGCACCGCCGAGTGGCTGTCGAATACCGCGTGGTGCACCACGAAGTGCAGCACGAGCTGGTCGTCGGCGAGCCGGACCAGCCGGGCCCGCCACGGCGGCGGGGCGTCCAGCGGGATCGGGGTACGGGCCAGCTCGGCCAGCGCCTCGTCGTTGCGGCGCTCCCGCTCGTCGGCGGGCAGGTCGGACAGGTCGAGCACGGGCAGGTCCAGCGGCTCGGCGGCCCGGACCACCTGCACCAGCGCGCCGTCGGCCATCCGCAGGTGGGTGCGCAGCGACTCGTGCCGGGCCACCACCTGCGCCAGCACCTCGACGGCCTGCGCCGTCGTCATGCCGGTCGGGAACCGCCACGGCGTGGAGACGTTGTAGACCGGCGAGCCGGGGTCGAGCTGGTTGGCCGTCCACACCCGCTCCTGGGCGAAGGACGCCGGGAAGGTCCACTCCCGGGTCATGAGGCGGCCTCGCGTACCGAGTGCGGACGCATGTCGGTCCAGACCTCGTCGATGTGCGCCAGGCACTCCTCGCGGGTGCCGGCGAAGCCGGTGTCGTGCCACCCCGCCGGAAGGTCCCGCTCGGCCGACCAGATCGAGTACTGCTCCTCGTCGTTGCGTACGACCAGGAATCGGGGTTCGGCCATCACTGCTCTCCTGCGGTGTCGGGGGTGTGCGGCTCGGCCATCGCGACGGCGATCTTCCGGGGGCCGGTGAACGGCTCCCGCCCGTGCGCGGCGGTCATGTTGTCCACCACCAGCACGTCGTCGCGCTGGTAGTCGAAGCGGACGGTGGCGGCCCGGTACGCGGACCGCAGGTGCTCCAGCACGTCGGCGGGGATCTCGCCGCCGTCGCCGTAGTAGGTGTTCGACGGCAGACCGTCGGCGCCGAACATGGCCAGCAGCCCCTCCTGGAGGTCCTTGGCCAGGCTGCTCACGTGGAAGAAGGTGGCGTGGTTGAACCAGCGCGGGGTGTCCGAGCCGGGCCGGTGGTGCACCGCGTCGCGGACCGCCCGGGTGCGCAGCCCGTCCCTGCCGACCCACTCCAGGGTGATCCGGTTCGCCGCCGCATACCCCTCGACCTCGGCCCGGTCATCGGTGCCGAACACGTGCTGCCAGGTGGCGCCGAAGTCGGAGTGGAAGTTGCGGACCAACATCCAGCGCCGCCGGACGAACTCCTCCCGTACCGCCGGGTCGATCTCGCGGTAGACGCGGCGGACGTCGGCCAGCGGGGTCGCGCCGAGCGTCTGCGGCGCCGTGATGCAGTAGAAGAACAGCGTCAGCGGCCAACGGGCCTGGTACGAGTTCTCGTTGTGCAGGAAGATCTCCTCGTCCGGTGGGTAGTCGGTCGAGGTGTACACCCGGCCCTTGATGGCGTGCCGCGGTGAGGACCGCTCGGTGTAGGTCAGCGGCTCCCCGGACAGCGCCCGGACCACCCGGTCGAAGCCGTCCACCCCGCCCACGTCGAAGCCGCGGAACAGCAGCCCGCCCTGCTCGGCGAGGGTCGCCCGCAGCTCGGCGCGGCGCTCGGTGATCAGCTCGGTCAGCGCCCGGCCGTCGGATTCGACGACCACGGGCAGTGTCGCGATCGTGTCGCTCATGGCTCTCTACTCCTGGTTTCTCGTCGTCACGCGCGGGGCAGCCGCGGGATGGCCGGGATCGACGCCGCCGGCTCGTCGGTGTCGGCCGCGGCGGCCCGCAGTTCCTCGATCCGGGCGGCCAGCCCGGCCACGGTGGGGGTCTCGAAGAGGCTGCGCATCGGCAGCCGCACCCCGGTCGCCTTGCGCATGGCCGCGATCAACTGGACCGCGACCAGGGAGTTGCCGCCGAGGGCGAAGAAGTCGTCGTCGACGCCCACCTCGGGCACCCCGAGTGCGTCCTGCCAGACCCGCGCGATGGCCTGTTCCAGCTCGGTGCCCGGCGCGACGGTGTCGGCTCCCGCCTGGGTGACGGGCTCGTCCCCGGCCAGGTTGTCGGCGGTGACCCGGCCGGCGCGGTGCCGGATGTCGTCGACCGTCCGGGTGGCGATTACCACCTGTGCGCCGAGGCCGGCGGTGAGGCTGCGGCGGAACGCCTCGGCACCGTCCACCGGCCGGATGTCCTCGGTGGACGCTGCCGACGCCGGGTCGGTGCCCTCGGCCGGGGCGGCGGTCAGGCCACCGGTGACCGCGCCCTGGTCGACCCGGCGCAGCACGAAGTCGCTGATCGCGACCAGTTCCCGGCCGTCCGGGTCGCGCAGCGACAGGTCGGCGGCGATTACCTCCTCGGTGTCACCGGCCCGGTGTCGCAACCGGCTGGTGAACCGGGCCGGCAGCGGCCCGCGCACCACGATCCGGCCGTAGGACAGCGGCAGGTAGGTGCCGCTGCCCTGGCCCCGGCCGAACGCGGTCGCCACGTCCAGCAGCGCCGGGTGCAGGCCCCAGGCGGGCAGGTCGCCGTCCGCCGCGGCGGGCGCCTCGACGACCGCCAACTCCTCGCCGTCGGCCAGGTGGTGCTCGCGCAGCGCTGCCCAGCGCGGCCCGAAGGTGAGCATGCTGGTGCGGCCCCGTCCGAACGACGCGTCGTCGTCGACCCGGCGCCCCACGGGGGTGGCTGGGTTGGCCGCCGGTGCCGGCTCGTCGGTCCAGCCCGCGCCGCCGCGCACGTGGGTACGCAGACGGCCGCCGGCCAGGCTCCGCACCGCGAACTCGGTGCCTCCGTCGTCGGCCCCGGTCAGCTCCACCCGGTACTGGGCCACGGTGCCGTCGGGCACCGCGAACGGCTCCAGGAAGACCACATCGCGCAGCTCCACCGCCGCGGCCGGGCCGGGCGCGGGCAGCGCGGCGGCCACCGCGGCCCGGACCGACTCCAGGTGGGCGGTGCCCGGCACCACCGGCACGCCGCCGATCCGGTGCTCGTCGAGCAGCCAGTGGGTGGCCGCCGAGACCAGCCCGTGCAGCACGGTGCCGTCCGGCCCGATGACCTTCGTGGTGAGCACCGGGTGGTCGACCGCCGTGGTGACGGTGTCCCGGCCGGCCGCCCGGAAGCCGGCCGGTACGGCGGTCTCCACGGCCATGCCCACCTCGGCCCAGCCGCCCCAGTTCTGCGACAGCACCGGCGCCCGCCAGCCCGCGCCGGAGCGGGCGTGCGCGTCGAGGAACGCGTTGGCGGCGCAGTAGTCGACCTGGCCGAAACCACCGACCACGGCGGTGATCGACGAGCAGAGCACCACGAAGTCCAGCGGCAGGTCGCCGAAGACCTGGGCGAGAGCGAGGGTGCCGGCGAGCTTCGGGGCGAGCACCCGCTCGGCCTCGGTCCGCTCCTTGACCTCCGCCATGCCCCCGCCGGGCAGGCCGGCCGCGTGCACGATGCCGTTGATGCCGCCGTACGCGGCCTGCGCGGCGTCCCGGACCCGGCGCAGGTCGGCCGGATCGGTGACGTCGGCGGCGAGCACCAGCACCTCGGCGCCGGCAGCCTCCATCCGGCGGATCGCCGCGATGGCCCGCCCGGCCCGGTCGTGGCCCTGCACGGCGAGGTGGTCGTCCCACCGTTCGCGCTCCGGCAGGCCGGAGCGGGCCAGCAGCACCAGCTTCGCCCGGACCCGGGTGGCGATGTCCTCGGCCAGGGTGATGCCGATGCCGCCGAGACCACCGGTGATCACGTATCGGCCGCCGTCGCGCAACGCGCCCGCCTCCCCCTCGGCGTCCACGGTCACCTGCTCGTAGCCGGGCAGCCAGCGCCGCCGCCCGCGCAGGGCCACCTCGGCGCGCCCCGGGTCGCGGGGGCGACGCAGCTCGGCGACCAGGGCGGCGACGTCGTCGTCGGCCGGGTCGGCGTCGACCAGCCGGACGGCCAGCCCGGGCAACTCGGCCGGCAGCACCCGCACCAGCCCCGCGAGGGTGGCGTGCTCCGGGCGGCGCAGGTCGTCGCCGCGCACGTCGCCGACCCCGGTGGTCACCAGGTCCAGGGCGAGGCCGCTCTCCTCGCCGGTCAGGCCGGCGCCGGCGAGCGCCTGCACCAGGTGCAGGGCGCTGAAGAAGCCCTGGTCCTGGGCGGCCCACGCGGCTGTGATGTCGGTGCCGGCCGGCGTGCCGTCCAGGGTGAACGCGTGCACCAGCCGGGCCGGCGGCCCGTCGGCGGTGAGCGCGGCGACCAGGTCGTCGTGGTCGGCGCGTACGCCGGGGCGCAGCCGGTAGCCGTCCTCGGTCGCGGCGAAGGAGTCGCCGGGGCGTACCACGATCGGATCGGCACCGGCGGCCCGCAGGCCGGCGACCAGCGCGTCGCCGCGCGGGCCCACGGTCAGCACCAGGCAGCGGCCCAGCGGCGCGGCGGCCGGCGCCGGCGCGGCCTGCTGCCAGACCGGCACCGCGAACCACTGCGGCAGCGGTCGCGGCCCGGTCTCGACCGGCGCGGCGGCGAGCGGCTGCTCCGGGTCGGGGTCGATCCAGTAGCGGCGGCGCTCGAAGGGGTACGTGGGCAGCGGCACCCGCCGGGCCGTCGGGTCGGCGTCGAAGCGCACCGGCAGGCCGGCGCACCAGAGCGCGGCGCCCGCGCCGAGCAGGGTGGCCAGGTCACCGGTGCTCTCCCCGGGGCCGGGCAGGCTGCCCAGCGGGGTCAGCGTCCGCTGCTCCGGCCCGGCCTTGGCGACCTGCATCCGGGCCAGGTTGGCCAACTGCCGGCCGGGGCCGCATTCGAGAAGGTGCCAGGTGCCCGCACCGAGCAGGGTCGCCACGCAGTCGCCGAAGCGCACCGGCTGGCGCAGGTGCGCCGCCCAGTACGCCGGGTCGGTGGCCTGCTCCGCGGTGATCCAGGTGCCGGTGACGTTGGACAGGAACGGGATCGTCGGCGGGCGCAGCGTGACCGTGCCCATCAGCGCGGTGAACT
Source organism: Micromonospora sp. GCM10011542 (assembly GCF_042650685.1). Classification (NCBI taxonomy): domain Bacteria; kingdom Bacillati; phylum Actinomycetota; class Actinomycetes; order Micromonosporales; family Micromonosporaceae; genus Micromonospora; species Micromonospora sp. GCM10011542. The sequence goes on along the minus strand of NZ_JBHSBO010000014.1, from coordinate 113,711 downwards.
CGGCCAGGATCGGTTCCATCATCGGCGAGTGGAAGGCGTGCGAGGTGCGCAGCAGCTTGCTCTTGCCCTTGAGCGTGGCGGCGAACGCCTCGACGGCGGCGGTTTCGCCGGCCACCACGCAGGTCCCCGGCCCGTTGACGGTGGCCACGGCCAGCCCCTCGGGCAGCATCCCCGCGACCACCGACTCGTCCAGTGCGACGGCCAGCATCGAGCCGGTCGGCACGGACTGCATGAGCCGGCCCCGGGCGGCGACGACCCGCAGCGCGTCGGGCAGGCTCAGCACCCCGGCGAGGGTCGCGGCGACGTACTCGCCGATGGAGTGGCCGATCATCGCGGCCGGTCGCACCCCGGCGGCCCGCCAGAGCACGGCCAGGGCGTACTCGACGGTGAACAGGGCCGGTTGGGTGTAGCGGGTCTCGGTGAGCTTCTCCCCCGCTGCCGGGTCCCGGCCGAGGATCAGGTCGCGCAGGTCCAGGCCCAGCTCGGGGCGGAGCAGCTCGGCGCACTCGTCGACGACGGCGGCGAAGCGGGGCTGCTCGGCGTAGAGCTGTGCGCCCATGCCGGCGTACTGGGCGCCCTGCCCGGAGAACAGCAAAGCTACTGCTGTCGGGGCGGGACTGTCGGTCAATGGTTGCGGTCCGCGCTTCGGTGCACGGAGGGCAGCGACCGCGTCGGCGAGGTCGGTGGCGACCACGGCGCGGCGGTGCGGGTACGCGCGGCGGCCGACGCGCAGGGTGTGCGCGATGTCGGCCAGGTACGCCGGCCCCGCGTCGACCGCGCCGTCGAGATGGTCGGCGAGGCGCCGCACCGCCGTGTCCAGCGCCGTGGGAGTGGCCGCGGAGACCTGGAGCAGGTACGCCGGGCGGACCCGACGATCGTCGGAGTACGCCGCCGGCGCCTCCTCGAGCACCACGTGCGCGTTGGTGCCGCCGATGCCGAAGGAGCTGACCCCGGCCCGGCGCGGCCCGCCGTCGGTGTCCCACTTGGTGAGGGTGTTCGCCACGTAGAACGGGGTGTCGGCGAACTCGACCGCCGGGTTCGGTGTCTCGTAGTTGATCGTCGGCGGGATCAGGCCGTGCTCCAACGCCAGCACCGTCTTGATGACGCTGACGATGCCGGAGGGCTGGCTGAGGTGGCCGATGTTCGACTTCACCGAGCCGATGCCGCACCAGCCCCGCTCGTCGGTGTCCTTGGTGTAGACCGCGGAGAGCGCGGCCACCTCGATCGGGTCGCCCATCGCGGTGCCGGTGCCGTGCGCCTCGACGTAGCTGATGGTGCGCGGGTCGACGTCGGCCATGGCCACGGCCTGGGCGACCGCCGCCATCTGCCCGTCGACGCTCGGCGCGGTGAAGCCGACCTTGCCGGCGCCGTCGTTGTTGATCGCGTTGCCGAGCACCACGGCGCGTACGGTGTCGCCGTCGGCGATCGCGTCGGAGAGCCGCTTGAGCAGGGTCACCCCGACTCCGCTGCCCCACACCGTGCCGTTCGCGGCGGCGTCGAACGGGCGGCACCGGCCGTCGGGGGACGTGAAGCCCTCCATGCCCAGGTAGCCGACGTGCGGCAGCTCGATGTTCACCCCGCCGGCCAGGGCCATGTCGCACTCGCCGTTGCGCAGCGCCTCGCAGGCCAGGTGGAACGCGACCAGCGAGGTCGAGCAGGCGGTGTGCACGGTCATGCTGGGTCCGCGCAGGTCCAGCCGGTACGACACGTTGGTGGCCACGTAGTTCGGCGAGTTGCCGGTGGCGATGGAGACGGCGGTGTGCGGGTTGCCGCCGGCCCGCTGGTTGCGCAGCACGTTGCGGTGCAGGTACGTGTTGCCGCCGGTGCCGGCGTACACGCCGATGGCGCCGTCGTAGCGCGACGGGTCGTAGCCGGCGTCCTCCAGCGCGGTGTGGCAGGTCTCCAGGAACAGCCGGTGCTGCGGGTCGGTCAGCTCCGCCTCCCGGTTGGTCATCCCGAACAGCGCGGCGTCGAACTCGTCGTAGCCGTCGACCAGCGGGGCGCGGCTGACCCAGCCCGGATCGTCGACCTCGTTGACGGTGGCGCCCCGGGCCAGCTGCTCCTCCCGGGTCAGCTCGGTGACCGACTCCACCCCGTCAACCAGGTTGCGCCAGAACTCGTGCACGTCGGCGGCGCCGGGTAGGCGCGCGGCCAGGCCGACGATCGCGATCGGTTCGATGCCCTCGTCGGCCAGGTCGGTGGCGTCGTCGGGGCGTGTGGTCGGGTTGCTCATCAGGCTGTCCTTCGTCACGCGGTGCCGCCGGGGCGGCGGGGAGGGATACGGCGGGTACGGCCACGGCGGGCGGCGGCCCGCAGCGCGGCCCGGGCCAGCTCCGGCCGGTCGGCGGCGCCGTCCAGGCTGGCGGCGAGGGCCCGGACGGTGGGGTGGCGGAACAGGTCGAGCATCCGGATCGAGCGGCCGGTGGCGGAGGTGAGTCGGGCGTGCACGGCGGCGAGGGCCAGCGAGTGGCCGCCGATGTCGAAGAAGTTGTCGGTCACGCCGACCCGGTCGCGTTCCAGGACCTCCCGCCAGATCCCGGCGATCAGCTCCTCGGTCTCGGTGAGCCCGTCCGGCCCGGCGGGCAGCAGACCCGGCGGGGAGCCGGCGGCCTCCGCTCCGGCCACGGTCATCGCGCCCAGCTGCGGCACCCGAACGGTGGGCCGGGGCAGCTCCGCGGCGACCGTACGGGCCGGCGCGTGCGGCGCGGCGGCCAGCGCGCCCACCAGCTCCGCCAGGTCGGCGAGCAGGTCCTCGATGCGGGCGGCGTCGAACAGGTCCGGGTTGTAGACCACCTCCACCACGGCCCGGTCGTCGCGCTCGACCACGTAGACGGTGACGTCGAACGGTGAGCCCGGCTTCGGCACCGGCACCGCCTCGGCGTCCAACCCGGCCAGGTTCAGCCGGGGCGGCGCGAAGTTGAGCACGTTGAACAGCACCTGCACCAGCGGCGCCCGGGCGGTGTCCCGGCCGACGCCCAGCGCCTCGACGATGCGTTCCAGCGGCGCGCCGGGGTGGGCGGTGGCCTCGTGCAGCTCGCCGGCGCACCGGTCGACCAGCTCGGCGAAGCTCGCCCCGCCGGTACGCACCCGCACCGGCACGGTGTCGATGAAGAAGCCGATCACGTCGTCGAACGCGGCCAGCCTCCGGTCGGCGACGATCGCACCGAGCACGTGGTCGTCGCCGCCGGTGAGCCGGGAGATCAGCTCACCGAAGGCGGCCAGCAGCACCGCGGCCACGGTCGTGCCGCGCCGCTCGGCCAGCTCCCGCACCGCCCGGTCGGTCCGCGGGGACAGCCGGACGGCCGCCTCCGCGCCGGCGTAGGTCTGCACCGCCGGGCGGGGCCGGTCGCGGGGCAGCTCCAGCACGGTCGGCGCGCCGCTGAGGTGCTCCGTCCACCAGGCCAGGTCGGCCTCGCCCCGGCGCCGGTCCCGCTCGGCCCGCCAGACCGCGTAGTCGGCGTACCGGGCGGGCAGCTCCGGCAGCGCGGGCGCCGCGCCCACGACGGCGCGGGCGTACCCGGTGGCCAGGTCGTCGTAGCAGACCCGCTCGGACCAGCCGTCGAAGACCGCGTGGTGCCAGGTCACGGCCAGCACGTGCTCGTCCGGGCCGAGCCGGTAGACGGTCACCTGCCAGGGCGGCCCGGTGGCCAGGTCGAAGGGGTGCGCGGCGCCGGCGGCGAGCATCCGGGTCAGCTCGGCCTCGGAGTCGGCACTGTCGGTCAGGTCGACCACCGGCACCGCCACGTCGGTGGGTTCCGCGCAGACCGCGTACGGCACGCCGCCGGTCTGCGGGATGCGCCAGCGCAGCACGTCGTGCCGAACGGCCACGGCCCGCAGCGCGGCGCCCAGCGCGGCGGTGTCCAGCGGGCCGCGCAGCCGGTGCGCCACCGCGATGTTGTACGGCGCGCTGGACGGCGCGAGCTGGTCGACGAACCAGAGCCGGCGCTGCGGCGGGGAGAGGGTGGGCGGGTTGCCGGTGCTGAGCCCGTCGTCGGCGCTCGGCGCGGCGGCGACCTGTTCGACCAGGCGGCCGAAGCCGCGCAGCGCGAACACGTCCCGGGTGTCCACCTGCCGGCCCAGCTCGGCGCGGAGCGCGGCGACCAGCCGCATCGCCGCGATGGAGTTGCCGCCGGCGGCGAGGAAATCGGTGTCCGGGCCGGGCGGCGTGCCCAGCAGCCGGGTCCAGATCCCGGCCACGGCCACCGCGACCGGGTCACCGGCCAGCTCGGCGGCGGCGACGGCCGGTTCGGGGGCGGCGAGGGCGGCGACGGCCAGCTCGCGCAGCGCCGGCCGGTCCAGCTTGCCGGTGGTCGGGCTCACCGGCAGTGCGGCGCGGCGCAGCACCCGGGCCGGCAGCATCGCGGCGGTCAGCCGGTCCCCGGCGTACGCGCGCAGCCGGTCGTCGTCCGGCGCGTCGGCGGGAGTGAGGAACGCGACCAGCTCGGTGCCGGCCGGCCCGGACACCGCCTCGACGGCCACCGAGGTGACTCCGGGCAGTTCGGCCAGCACCGCCTCCACCTCGCCCAGTTCGATCCGCTGCCCGCGGATCTTGACCTGCCGGTCGGCCCGGCCCAGGTAGACGATCCGCCCGTCCGGGTCGTGGCGGACCAGGTCGCCGGTGCGGTACAGCCGCTCACCGGGCAGCGCGGAGAACGGGTCCGGGACGAAACGCTCGGCGGTCAGCGCCGGCCGGCCCAGGTAGCCGTCGGCCAGCCCGGGGCCGCCGATCAGCAGCTCACCGGTCTCGCCCACCGGCACCGGGTCCAGCGCGGCGTCCACCACGTACGCCCGGTGGTTCGGCAGCGGCCGGCCGATCGGCACCGGATCGGTCTCGGTGGCGCTCAACGGGCCGCTGAGGGCCAGGACCGTGGTCTCCGTCGGCCCGTAGCCGTTGAGGAAGCGCCGGCCCGGCGCCCACCGGGCGGCCAGCGCGGCCGGCACCGGCTCACCACCGCAGAGCACCGTGCGCCAGCCGGGCAGCTCCACCGGGTCGAGCATGGCCAGCACCGTGGGGGTGATGAAGCCCCAGTTGACCTCGTGCGCGGCGATGAACCGGGCCAGCCGTACCGGGTCGGCGCGGTCCTCGGCGCCGAGCAGCTGCACCGTGCCGCCGAGCAGCAGCGGTACGAACAGGTCCATGGTGGCTGCGTCGAAGCCCAGCGAGGCGATGCCGAGGCTGCGCACGTCGGGGCCCGCGCCGCTGAGCGCCACCACGCCGGTGGCGAATTCGACCAGGTTGCGGTGGGTGGTGAGCACTCCCTTGGGCCGGCCGGTGGAGCCGGAGGTGAACAGCACGTACGCCGGGTCGCCCGGGCGGGCCGGGCACGGCGCGAGGGGAGCCGGCCCGGGCAGGCCGATCGCCTCGATGCCGGACGCGTCGCCGAACTCGGCCTCCGCGGCGTCGCCGATCACCAGGGACAGGTCCGCGTCGGCGGCGATCCCGCGCAGCCGTCGACGCGGGCCGCCCGGCTCCAGCGGCACGTAGCAGCCACCGGCGAGCAGCACACCGAGCACGGTCGCCACCAGTTCGGGCCGGCGGGCGCCGCACACACCCACCCGGGTCTGTCGGCCGACGCCCCGCTCGCGCAGTGCGGCGGCCACCCCGGCGGCCCGGGCCAGCAGCTCGGCGTAGCTGAGCCGGCTGTCCCACTGGCGCACCGCCACCGCGTCCGGGGTGCGAGCGGCCTGCGCGACGACCAGATCGGCGAGCGTCACGTCCGGCCAGGGCAGGGACTCCCCCCGTACCGCGCTCATGGACAGGATGTCGGTCACCGCTGCTCCCCCGGGTAGCTCGTCGGATCGGTGATCTGCAAGCGCAGCTCGCTGACGTAGGCGCGCCCGGCCGCGTCGGTCACCCAGCTGTCGGCCGGCGCGGGCAGCAGCTCGGTGACCACTACCGCGACGTCCGGTCCGGTCCGGGCGGCGGCGTCGACCATCGCGCAGAGCGACTGGGCGTACAGCGGGCCGGTCAGGTCGACGTAGCAGGGCTTGACCTCGGTGCCGACCTTCACGAAGACCCGCTCCGGCAGGCCGAGTCGGGCCCGCCACCGGCGTACCGCGAGGAACCGCTCGCCCTCACCGGTCACCCCGGCCAGCCCGCTCCGCCCGACCGTGGTCCGCCATGTCCTGCGGGCCACGACCAGCCGGTCGATGGTGATCCGCGGCGTGTGCGGCGCCGGGTGGAGCAGCTTGAAGCTGTCCAGCAGCAGCGAACCGAGCAGGTTGGCGAAGACCTCCATCAGCGGCCACCGGCTGCCGTCGGGCAGCACGGCCGCGAGCCGGTCGCCGTCGGGCACCACCCGCACATCGGTCGCCGGCACCAGGCGGTCGACCTCCGCGCCCCGGGCGGTGTCGATGCCGAGCTGCCGGTCCGCCGGGCCGGTGAGGCCGTACGTGGTGCGGGTGGTCACCCGGGGAAAGCCCTCCGGGTAGAGCACCCGGACCCGGGCCGGGCCGAGGTCGGCGTCCAGCCCGGCGCGCAGTGCCGCCGGGTCGGGGTGGAACGGGACGAAGACGGCGCTGTCGAAGGTGGCGGTCGCCGGGTGCATCTCGCCGAGCACCAGCAGGAACTCACCCCGGTTCAACGCGTCCAGGTCGGCGGCGCTGACCTGCACGTCCGGGCTGTGGATCCGGGCCGAGGGCCAGCCGGGCGCGTCGGCCGTGAAGATCCGGCGCACCCGCTCGGCCAGCTCCGCGCTGCGCAATCGCAGCTCCGGCTGCCCGGGTGGCAGCGCGGCCAGGTCGAACAGCTCCGCCCACCGGGCGGTGAAGCCGGCGCCCGCCACGGCCAGCGGACCGTCCGGGGCCATCAGCAGCCCCTGGGCCAGTGACCAGATGTCGGCGAGCCGCACCGGAGGGTCGCCACGCAGCTCCTCGTACAGCTCGGCGAGGATCCGCTCGCAGGCGGCGCCGACCTCGGCGGTCAGCCAGCGGGCCGCCTGGAGCACCACGGCCAGCGGGGCGGCGAGCGCGTCGAGCACCGTGGCGCCCACCGCGAGGGTTAGGTCGCGGGCGGTGTCCTCGTACGCCACCGTGCGGCCGACGTACATCTGCCCGGCCTGCCGCGTCGCCGGCCGGTCGGTGACGGCGGTGAACTCGGCATCCAGCGCGGCGAGGGCGGCACGCAGCCGGCCCGGGTCGCCGGCCGCCGCGGCGACCTCGTCGCAGGCCGCGCAGAGCCGGTCGAAGCCGGCGGCCACCTCGGCGCGCAGCCCGGGGTCGCCGATCGCGGCCAGCCGCTCCCGGAGCACCTGCTCGGCCCGGGGGCTGATCGGCAGGCCGGCGTCCCAGGTCAGCAGCCCCCGCTCGACCAGCCGGTCGAGCAGCAGGAACCCGTCGGCGTCGGTCCGCAGCCCGGCGTCGGCGTCGGCGCGCAGCCGCTCGACCACCTGCCGGGCCGGGGTACGCCCGTCGCAGCCCGCCAGCAGCCGCGCCTCCACCACCGACAGCTCCACCGGCGGGTGCAGGGGCCGGTGCAACCACCGGCCCGACACGCTCAGTTGCGGCGGCAGCGCCGGTGCCCACCAGCGACGCACGGCCGGGTCGTCGGCCAGCCGGTCGGCGTACGCGATCAGCGCCCACGCCTCGAAGTGGACCTCGCGCCGGGACACCAGCTCCGGTCCCGGCCACAGTCGCGTGCGCGGGTCGGCGGGGTCGAACGTGCCCCAGCAGACCGGGCCGAAGAAGCCGATCGTCTCGGCCTTGCCGCAGTAGCGCTGCCAGTAGCGCAGCAGGCTCAGCTCACGCTTGCGCCGCCGCACGTTGCGCACCACCGGGTCGGTGCGCAGCAGGCCGTCCAGGGCGATCAGCATCTCCGGGTTCTGCCAGGTCACCGCCTCGCGCAGCAGCGGGTCGGCGGCGATCCGCCCGGCGGTGGCCGAGGAGTCGGCCAGCGCCACGGCCAACGCCTTGTCGAACACGTCGGCGCCGACGTCACCGGCCAGCAGCGCGTCCGCCGCGTCGGCGGCGTCCGGCGCGGCGAAGGCATCCAGCCCGGCAGCCGGGAAACCGGCGGTACGCAGGACCAGGTGGCGCCACACCGACCAGCCGGTGTCGCCCAACGGCAGCAGGTGGCTCATCGGGCCCCCTCGGACTCGTCGGCGTCCACGATGTGCAGTCGCAGCTCGCTGAAGTAGCGCCGGCCGGCGGCGTCGGGCACCCACGCGTCGTCCGGGGTGGGCAGCATCTCGCTGACCACCAGGGTCGCGCCGTCGCCGCCGTCGTGACGGGCCGCACGGACCATCGCGCAGAGCATGTTGGCGAAGGCGGGGCTGCTCAGGTCGACGAAGCACGGCTTCGTCTCGGTGCCCAGCTTGAGGTACACCCGCTCCGGCAGGCCGAGCCGTCGTCGCCACTCACGTACGGCCAGGAAGCGGGCCCGCTCCCCGGTTACCGTGCCCAGGCCGCACTCCCCGACCGTGGTACGCCAGGTCTGCCGGGCCACCACCAGCTTGTCCAGCGTGATCCGGGGCGTGTACGGGGCGGCGGCGACCAGCTTGAAGCCGTCCACCGCGTGCGCGCTGAGCAGCCCGGCGCAGACCTCGGTCAGCGACCAGCGCTGCCCGTCGGCGGCGGTCACCACCAGCCGGCCGGCCTCGTCGTGCACGGTCAGCGCCACGGTGGGCAGCACCCGGCCGGGGTCGGCGTTGGGTGCCGCCGCGAAGGCCAACTGCCGGTCGGTCGGGCCGATCAGCGCCTCGGCGACCCGGCTGGTGCGGCGCGGCCAGTCGGTGGGGAAGAGCAGCCGGATCCGGCGCGGGCCGAGGTCGGCCTCCAGCGCGGCGCGCAGCCGCTCCACGTTGGGGTGGGACGGGGTGAACACCTGGCAGTCGAACGACGGCCAGGCGGCGTGCAGCTCGCCGAGCACCACGGTGTACTCGCCGCGGGCCAGCGCCGCCGCGTCCGCCGCGCAGATCTGCAGGTCGGGGCTGTGCAGCCGGGCGTTCGACCAGTCCGTCCGCACGGCTGGGAACGCCTCGTCGACCCGGGCGGCCAGGTCCGCCACGTCGAGGCGTACCTCGGCGGTGCCCGGGGGCTGCGCGTCCAGCCCGAACAGCCCGGCCCAGCGGGCGGCGAACTGCGTGGCGACCGCGTCCACCGGGCGGTCCCCGGTGCCCCAGAACAGGCCCTGCACCAGGAACCACAGGTCCGACAGGGCGACCGGGGCGTCGCCGGCCTCGGCGCGCAGCTCCTCGTACAGCTCCCGGAACACCGCCGCGTACGCCTCCTCGAGCGCCACGGCCAGCCAACGGGCGGCCCGCAGCAGCACGGCCAGCGGCGCGGCGATCCCGTCCAGCAGCGGCGCGCCGAAGACCACGTCCAGGTCCCGGCTGGTGTCCTCGTAGCAGAGGGTCCGGCCGGCGTACATCTGCCCGGCCCGGCGCTGCGGGGGCTGCCCGGTCAGGTCGGTGAACGTCTCGTCCAGCGCGTCGAGGGCCACCCGCAGCCGCTCCGGATTCCCGGCGGCAGCCGCCACGGCGTCCCGGGCGGCGCGGAGCCGGTCGAAGCCGGCCTGGGCGGCGGCGCGAGCCGGGCCGTCGCCGATCGCCGCGATCCGCTGCCGCAGCACCTCCTCGGCGGCGGGGCTGACCGGCAGCGCGGCGTCCCAGGTGACCAGCTCCCGCTGCACCAGCCGATCCAGTAGCGCGTACCCGTCCTCCGGCCGGCGCAGCCCGACACCCGGGTCGGCCACCAGGTCGCGGGCCGGCCGGCGGCCGTCGGCGAGGGCGAGCAGCGCCGCCTCGACCGGCGACAGCGATACCGGCGGCCGGCCTGGCCGGCGCACCTCCCGGCCGGCGAGGCTCAGGTGGGGGGCGAGCCGGGGCGCCCACCACTGGCGCACCGCCAGGTCCCGACCGATCCGCTCCGCGTACGCGGTCAGCGCCCACGACTCGAACCACACCCAGCGGCGACGGGTCAGCGTGGCACCGGGGCGTACCCGCGCCGCCACCGGCGACTCGGGGTCGATGGTGACCCAGCAGCTCGGCCCGAAGAAGCCGACGGTCTCGTTCTTGCCGCAGTACCGCTGCCAGTACTTGAGCAGGGCGCGTTCCCGGTCCCGGCAGCGCACGTTGCGGGTGGCGCCGCCGCGGACCAGCCCGTCCAGGGCGACCAGCACGCCCCGGTTCTGCCAGGTGACGGCCTCGCGCAGCAGTGGATCGGCGGCCAGCTCGGTCAGCCGCTGGCCGGCGGTGGTGACCGCCTCGGCGAACTCCTTGTCGAACAGGTCGACGCCGGCGCCGGTGGCCAGCAGCTCGTCGGCCGCGGCGGCGGCCTGTGGGGCGGCGAGCATGGTCAACCCGTCGGCGGGGAACCCGGTGCTGCGCAGGATGGCGTCGCGCCACACCGACCAGCCGGTGTCACCCAGCGGCACCCGGTGCCCGTCCGCCGCGGCGCGGCCGGCGGTCCGCGCGGCGACCGACGCCGCGCCGCCCGCCGGGCCGGCCACGAGCGTCGCGGTCGGGTTTTCGTCGGTATCCGCGGCGGCCGGTTCCCGGTCGAGCGCGGTGCGCAGGTCGACGTCGAGCGCGGCGGTCAGGTCGGCGCGGATGACGGCGGCCAGCTCGGGCAGCGCGTCGTGCAGGAAGAAGTGGCCGCCGTCCAGCTCGTGCAGGGTGAAGCCGGCGGCGGTGTGCACCCGCCAGGCGGCGCTCTGCTCGTGGGTCACCGCCCGGTCGGACCGGCCGCTGAACGCCACGATCGGCACCGGCAGCGGCTCGCCGGACTCGTAGCGGTAGCCGTCCACCCGATCGAAGTCGGCGCGCAGCAGCGGCATCAGCAGCTCGACCAGCTCGGGGTGCTCCAGCAGCCCGGCGGGGAGCCCGCCGCCGGCCGCGAGCCGGCGCAGCAGCTCGGCGTCGTCCACCCGGGACAGCCCGTCGAAGACGCTGGGCGCGCTGACATGCGGGGCGCGGGCGCCGCCGACGTAGAGCCGCAGCGGCAGCGGCAGCCCGCCCCGGCGCAGCTCGCGGACCACCTCGAAGCCGACCCGGCCGCCCATCGAGTGGCCGTAGATGGCGTACGGCCGATCGGCTCGCTCGGCGATGGCGCGGGCCACGTCGGCCACCCGGAACCGCGGGTCCTCGCTGATCCGGTTCTCGCGGCCGGGCAGCTGCACCGGCAGCACCTCTACGCCCGGGCCGATCCGGTCCGGCCAGTGCCGGAAAGCGCTGGCGCCGGCACCGGCATAGGGCAGGCAGAACAACTGCACCGGTGCCGGGTCGCGGCTGCCAGCGGAGATGAACCAGTTCACCGCATGCCTTTCTGAGGGGGGTCGATCCAGTACCGCTGCCGCTGGAAGGGGTAGGTGGGCAGCGAGGTACGCCGGACGGCGCCGGCGGGATGCAGCGTCGTGAGGTCCACGTCCCGGCCGCTCACCCAGGCGGTGGCCAGGTCCCGCAGCGGCCCGGGCGGGCCGGCGACCCGGGCGTCGGTGGCCAGCAGTTCGTCGAGCGCGGCGAGCGCTCCGGCCGGGTCGCTGGCGACCACGGCGGCCCGGTAGCGGAACGCGCGCCGACCCAGCGCCAGCGTCGCGGCGGCCTCGACCAGCGCCGGCGCGGTGCCGGCGAGGTGCCGCCGCAACCGGGTCAGTGCCGCCCGCAGCGCCACCGGGGTACGCGCCGACACCGGCAGCAGCTGCGCTCCCGCGGGTGGCGGGTCCACCGGGTCGGCCGGCGGGGCCTGCTCCACCACGACGTGCGCGTTGGTGCCGCCCAGCCCGAACGAGCTGACCCCGGCGACCCGGCGCGGCGCGTCCGGCCAGTCCCGCACCTTGGTCGGCACGTAGAACGGGCCGGCGGCCAGGTCGATCTCCGGATGCGCTCGGGTGAAGTGCAGGTTCGGTGGGATGACGCCGTGCTGCACGGCGAGCACCGCCTTGATCAGCCCGGCGATGCCGGCGGCGGCGTCCAGGTGGCCGATGGCGGTCTTCACCGAGCCGAGCGCACAGGTCTCGGCGGGGGCCGCGCCCTGGTAGACCTCGTGCAGCGCGGCGACCTCGATGGCGTCGCCCAGCGGCGTGCCGCTGCCGTGCGCCTCGATGAAGCGGACCTCGCCGGGGGCGACCTCGGCGGCGGCGAGCGCACCGGCCACGGCGGCGGCCTGGCCGGCGGGCCCGGGGACGGCGTAGCCGGCGCGGTCCGCGCCGTCGTTGGTGACCGCCCAGCCGGGCAGGATCGCGTAGACCCGGTCGCCGTCGGCCCGCGCGTCGGCGAGCCGGCGCAGCGCCACCACCCCGACGCCGGAGCCGAAGCCCGCCCCCTCGGCGGCCTCGTCGAAGGCCCGGCAGCGGCCGTCCGGCGAGGCCATGCCGCCGGGGATGTGCCGGTGCCGGGGCCAGGTCACGCTCACCCCGCCGGCAAGCGCGATGTCGCACTGGTAGTCCGCGAGGCTCTGCGCGGCCAGGCAGACCGCAACCAGCGAGCTGGAGCAGGCGCTCTGCACGGCCACCGCCGGCCCGGTCAGCCCGAGCCGGTACGCCACCTGCCCGGGCAGGTGGTCGGCGAGTTGCCGGCCGACCAGCCGGGCCTCCCAGTCGTCCGGGTCGACGTCGCTGACCACGGCCGGGTTGTCCATCAGGTGGAAGAGGAAGTAGCGGTTGACCGAGGTGGCCGAGTAGACGCCGACCAGGCCGGGGAACCGGGCCGGGTCGTGTCCAGCGTCCTCCAGCGCCTCCCAGGCGGTCTCGAGGAAGAGCCGGTGCTGCGGGTCGGTGCGGGCCGCCTCCGCATCGCCGAAGGCGAAGAACTCGGCGTCGAAGTCGGCCACGCCGTCGAGCCGGCCGGTGGCCTTGACGTGCCGGGGGTCGGCGCGCAGCCCCGGCCCGACGCCGAGCGCGGCCAACTCCTCGTCGGTGTGGTCGTGGATCGCGTCCACGCCGGCGCACAGGTTCCACCAGTAGGTGGCCACGTCGACCGCCCCGGGGAACCGCCCGGCGAGACCGACCACGGCGATCTCGTCGCCGGTGTACTCGCGCAGCGCGTCGGCGTCGCCGCCGAACGCGACCGGAGCCGGCATCACGGCGGCCGGTGCCTCGGTGGTCGCCGCTCCGGCGGCGGGTGCCGGTGGGTCGACCAGTCGGGCCTGTGCGGCGATGGTCGGGTGGTCGAAGAGGCGCAGCAGGGGCAGCCGCACCGCGAAGCGCTCGCTCAGCCGCTGCTGCACCTGGCCGAGGAGCAGGGACTGCCCGCCGACGTCGAAGAAGCTGTCGGTGCGGCCCACCGCGTCCCGGCCGAGCACCGCGCACCAGATGTCGTGCACGATCCGTTCGGTCGGGGTGGCCGGCTCGGCGCCGGGGGGCACCGGGCGGGCCGGGTCGGGCAACGCCCGTTCGTCGATCTTGCCGGTGACGGTCAGCCGGAACTCGTCGACCGGCACCACGGCGCGGGGCAGCGCGTACTCGGGCAACTGCCGGGCCAGCGCGGCCCGCAGCGCCACCGGGTCCGGAGCGACCCCGCCGGTGCGGACGTACGCCAGCAGCTCGCCGTCGCGGGCGATCGCCCGTACGGCGGTGACGCCCGGCTCGGCGGCCAGCACCGCCTCGATCTCGGTCAGCTCGACCCGGAACCCGCGCACCTTGACCTGCCGGTCCAGCCGGCCGAGGCAGCGCAGCTCGCCGCCGGGCAGCAGCTCGCCCAGGTCGCCGGTGCGGTACGTCGGCACCCCGTCGGGGTCGACGCCGAAGCGGTCGCTGGCCCGGTCCAGGTAGCCGGGGGCGAGGTGCCGGCTGCGCACCACGATCTCGCCGTCCGGGGCCAACCGCAGCGCGTACCCGGGCAGGGCGGTGCCGATCGGCAGTGCACCGGTGGCCGACGGGTCCACGTCGGACAGCGGCAGGGCGTACCGGGCGGCAAAGGTCAGCTCGGTGGCGCCGTAGCCGTTGACCAGGACGCAGCCCGGGGCGAAATGCTCCCGCCCCCGCGCGGCGTCGGCCCAGGTGGCCTGTTCGCCGCCGAGCAGGACCACCCGGACGCGGTCCAGCCGCTCGACGCCCGGGGTGTCCAGCAGGAACCGGTAGACCGTCGGGGTGGAGTGGTAGACGGTGACCCCGTGCCGGGCCAACTGCTCGACGGCGTGCGCCAGCCCGTGCCGGCGCAGGTCGACCGGGACGACGGCGGCACCGGCGAGCAGCGCCGGGTATAGATCCGGGATGGCCGCGTCGAAGCTGAACGACGCGAGCAGGCTGAGCCGATCTGCGGGCCGCAGGCCCAGGGCGGCGATCTGGTTGTCCGCCACGTGCGCGAGGTTGCGGTGGGTCTGCCCGACCGCCTTGGGCCGGCCGGTCGAGCCGGAGGTGAACAGCACGTAGGCGAGCGCGTCCGGGTCCACCGGCACCGGCCGCAGCGGCGCCGGCCGGACGTCCACGGCCGGGACCACCCGCAGGCCCCGCCGCGCGGCGAGGCGACCGGCCAGGTCGGCGTGCTCGCCGCCGACGAGCAGGACGGTGACGTCGGCGCCGTCGAGCAGGTGGCGCAACCGTTGCTCCGGGAAGCCCGGGTCGAGCGGCACGTAGACACAGCCGGCGGCGAGTGTGCCGAGGATGGCGGCGATGGTGGCGGCGCCGTGCGTCGTGAGCAGGGCCACCCGGTCGCCGGGTCGGGCACCGGCCGCGGCCAGCAGCTCGGCGTACCCACCGGCCTGGCTGGCCAGGCCGGCGTAGTCGAGCGGGTCGGTGTCGCCGAGAACGGCGTGGCGGTCGGGACAGGCGGCGGCGACATCGCCGAAGCGATGGATCAGCGTCGGATATCTCATGTCAGGACGCGGACACCGCTCCACAACAGACGGAAGCGTAGGCATCGACAAACACGATCATGATCCCCCCCAGGACTTCACAATGGAGGAAGCATAAGTCTCGATACCCTTCGCGAATGATCATCGATTAGAGTCGACCCGAAGGGGCGATCGGGGGCTCGGACGAGGGACGATGAACATCGTCCGATCATCCCCCTGGCGCGACGCGGGATTTTCGCCTAAAGCACCTACCAGCAAGTATTTTTACGGCGTGTTAACGCTTGCGCGGGGGAATTTCCCGTCCGACACCACCACGTCGGTATGCCGACAACGCCCGGGTTCAGCCGCCGAACGACGGTGGGGGCACCGGCTCGATGCCACCGTTCGGGTCGCGCGGCAACCGCGTCACCATTTCCCGGAACTCGTCGACGGTGACCGCCTCGCGCAGGGTCGCGAACACCGCCCCGGTGCCGGTGCGGGCGGTCGCCGGGTCTACCCCGGCCCGCTCGCCAACCACGCGTAGGAACTCCGCCGGCCCGGCGGTGGCCGGTCGGCCCGCGCCGCCCAGTTCCGTGCCGCCCGGGTCCTCGCCGGCCGGGACCGTGCCGCCAGCCGCCTCGTCGGTCGGACCGGTGAGGTAGGCGCCCAGTTCGTCCGGCAACTGCCCAGCGGGATCGGCCGGCGTACCGGTCACCCGCTCAGCCATGGTCACCAGGACGGCGCGGGCGACGGCGTCAGCCTGCTCGGGAGGCAGACCGGAGCGCTGGGCCACCGCGTCGATGAAGCCGGAAAACCGCACGGGCCCTCCCTGTCGTCCGCCGGTCCCGCGCTTACCCGGGGCCGGCACCGACAAACGGCGCGGCCGGCCGGCGCCGCCCCATATCTGGGGCAGCTCGACAGGAACCAACGCGAGTGGGTGCGCCGGCACGCCCTGAGTCGGCCACCCGGACAGTCAGCGCAACAGGTCCGCGGCCCGCAGGTGGTCGAAGATCAGCTGGTCGACCGCGGAGGTACGGTGCCGGTCGGCGTACCTCAGCCAGGCCGTCTCGGCGATCTCGCTGGCCGGCCGCAGCTCGCCGCCGTACGCGGCGCGGTAGCAGGTCATCCGAACCGTCGTGCCGTCGCCGTGCCCGTGTGCCGGGGCGGCGAACGTGCCGACGTGCACGGCGGAGCGCACGTCCACCGCGACACTCAGCTCCTCGGCGATCTCGCGGCGCAGGGTGTCGAGGTCACTCTCCCCCGGCTCGCGCTTGCCGCCGGGCAGGTACCAGACGTCCTTGCCGTGGGACCGGGTGCTGAGCACCCGCCCGTCCTCGACGAGGATCCAGGCCACCTTGTCGATCTCTGCCACGCGCACCTCCGGGTCGGTCCCGGCCGTGACGCTACCGCGCCGACGCCGGCCGGCCCCGATCCGGAGATGCTCAGTCCTCGTCGGCGGTGGGGGCCTCGCCCAGCAGGTCGAGCAGGAGCGCGGCGGTCCAGCCGAACGCCGGTGAGCCGAGCCCGGCCCCGGTGTCCGGATGGAAGTACTCGTGGCAGCCGGCACCCGCCACGAGCTGGATCATCGACCGGCGCAGCCCACCGGCCAGCTCGGGGTACCCGTGCGCGAGCAGCCCCCGCCGCAGCAGCCAGGCGACGTTGAGCCAGCTCGGCCCGCGCCAGTAGCGCAGCGGCTCGAAGTCCGGCGCCGTCCGGTCGTGGCTGGGCAACGGCCGGTCCATCCGCCGGGCCACCCCGAAGCGTTCCGAGCACGCCTCGACGACCAGCCCCTCCACCTGCCGGGGCGGCAGGTCGGGCAGGATCAGCGGCATCAGCCCGAGCACGGTGCGGGCCGGAACCAGCCGGTCGGTACGCAGGTCACGGGGCTGGAAGGTGCCGGTGGCCGGGTCGTAGAGCCGGCGGAGCAGTGCCTCGGTGATCCGGGCCGCGCGGGCGCGGTGCGGCCCCGGGTCGGCACCGACCAGGGGCGCGATGCGGGCCAGCACGTGTTCGGCCGCGCCGAACGCGGCGTTGAACAGCGGGCACTCGACCAGGAACGGATGCCCGTCGGCCAGGTCGCGGTCGGCGTAGCCCCGGTCGCGGTAGGCGGCCACGATCGCCAGGTAGCGCGCGTAGTCGAGGTCGGTGGGGCGGTGCGCCACGTCGGCGTGCGCGGTGTCGTGCCGACGGTACGCCCGCATCACCGCCGCCTCGGCCGGCACCGCCGCCATCGGCTCGTCCCAGGCCGGGCTGTTGTCCAGCCCGGACTCCCACGGATGCACGATGCAGGCCAGCCCGTCGCCGGCCACGTCACGCCGGTCGGCCAGGTAGCGCTGCTGAGCGACCAGCGGCGGATAGAGCCGGCGCAGCGCGGCCAGCCCGGCCGGCCCCGGCGCCCGCCGGTACGCCAGCCAGGCGCCCAGCGCGTGCACCGGCGGCTGGACCAGGCCGGAGGTGGCGACGCCGGGTGCACCGTCGGCTCCCGCCGTACCCCAGAAGTCCGGCCCCGGGAAATACGCGCCGACGCGCAGCGCCGGGTTGAACACGATGTGCGGCACCCGGCCGTCGGCCCACTGCGCCCGGAACAGGCTGGCCAGTTCACGCCAGGCGCGCTCGGGCCGGGACCGGGCCAGCCCGACCGCGATGAACGCGGAGTCCCAGCTCCACTGGTGCGGGTAGAGGGTGCGCGACGGCACGGTGTGGTCGTGCTCCCAGTTGGCGTCCAGGGTGGCCATCGCCAGCCGGGCCAACCCGCTCGGGTCGGCGGTCGTGCCGGCGGGGATCGGCGTGGCGCCGGTCGTTCCGGCGGTCATGCCGCGGCCCGCCGGGGCAGCGCGTGCCGCAGCACGGTGGCGGCCTGTTGCAGGGCCCGGACCGGGTCACCGCGCAGCCGGCACTCCAGGGCCAGCCAGCCTCGGTAGTCCAGCTCCAACAGGGTCCGGACCAGCGCCGGCCAGTCCAGGTGCCCAGCGCCGGGCTGGTAGCGGTTGGAGTCGCTGACCTGGACGTGCCCGAGGTAGGGCGCCGCGGAGCGCAGCGCCCGGTGCACGTCGTCCTCCTCGATGTTCATGTGGAAGGTGTCGGCGACCACCCGTACCGAGGGCAGTCCGACGGCCGCACAGAGCGCGACGGCCTCGTCGAGCCGGTTGACCATGTGGTCCTCGTACCGGTTGAGCGGTTCCAGGAAGAGGGTGACCCCCTCGGCCCGGGCGTGTTCGCCCAGCTCGCCGAGGGCGTCGACGAGCACCCGCCGATCACCGGTCGGCGGGCGCGGCGGTTCGAACGGCGGCAGCCGCCGGGAGAACATGCCCCAGGCGGCCGGGGTCATCGCCCCGACGCCACCCAGCTCGGCGATCACCGAGAGCTGGGAGCGCAGGTTGCGTACCGCGTCGGCGGAGCGGCCGGGGTCGAAGTCGCCGATGAAGTGGTCCATCTCCACGCAGACGGTGGGCATCACCACCCCGGCGGCGCGGGCCCGGCGCAGCTCGGGCAGCCGGCGGGCGAACGCGAGGTCGCCGCGTCCGCGCAACTCGATGCCCTGGTAGCCGAGCGAGGTGGCGAGTGCGTACTTCTGGATCAGGTCGGTGCCCGGCAGGAGTTGTTCCTGGCAGGCCAGCGCGATGGTGGTCATTAGAACCTCAGCACCACTTGGAGGACGTCACCGGCGCCGCGGTCGAGCAGCGCGAGGGCGTCGGCGACGGCGCTGGCGTCGACGATGTGGCTGACCAGCGGCAGCGGATCGACGCCGCCCTCAGCCACCAACTCCATGAAGGTCTGTGCCACCCGGTCGCCGGTCCACCGCCCGGCCATGCTCGGCGCGGGTGTGGGCCCGGAGACCTGGGCGGCCACCAGTTGGATCCGGTTGTGGTGGAACTCCTCGCCAAGGCCGAGGCCGTCGGCCTGGCCCTGGTAGAAGCCGGCCGCCACGACGCGGCCGGCGTGGGCGGTGGAGCGGATCGCCTCGTGCAGCGCCGGGTAGGCCCCGGACAGCTCCAGGCAGACGTCGGCGCCCCGGCCACCGGTGCAACGGCGCAGCACGGCGGCGGCGGACTCGGCACCAGCGTCCACGGCGGACCGGGCGCCGTACCGGGCGGCGTGCTCCAGCCGGACGGGCACCCGGTCGACGGCCACCACCCGGGCCCCGGAGAGCACCGCCAGCCGGGTCGCGAGCAGCCCGATGACGCCCTGCCCGAAGACAGCGACCCAGTCGCCGAGGTGCAGGTCGCCAGCGAGCACGGCGGTGAGCGCGATGGCGCCGGGCCGGGCGAAGACCGCCGCGAGCGGGTCCATCCCGGGCGGCACGGGCCGTACCGCGTCGGCGGCCAGCACGGCCTCGGCGCGGTGGCCCCAGATGCCCCAGACCAGTTGGCCCGGGTGCCGGTCGCCGACCTCCGGCGACACCTCGACGACCTCGCCGACCTCCTCGTAGCCGAAGCCGATCAGCGGGTACGGCACCGGGGACTGGCGGGGGACGAACATCCGGGCGGCGTCGTCCCAGTCCTTGCTGAGCCGGGGGTTGCTGCCGCGGTAGAGGGTCAGCTCGGTGCCGGCCGAGATGCCCGAGTAGCAGGTGCGGACCCGGACCTGGCCGGTGCCCAGCGGATCGTGTGGGCAGGGCTCGAGGGTGATCCGTCGAGGCCCGGCGAGAGAGACAACCCAGTTGCCCATGAGTCACATCCCGGTAGCACTGGGTTCCAGGATAGGCAGAAAATCGTTATATGTCTTGTCATTGATCAATCGAAGGTGTTGAATCCGTCATGTACCCTTCGAGAGGAGTGCCACCGATGTCAGCACCTCCGAGGCGGATGCTCGCCGCCACCCTGATCATGGCACTGGCCGGGTCCTCCCTGCTGGCCTGCGGCGACGACGAGCCGGACAGCAACAGCAAAAAGATCACGGTGTGGAGCCTGGAGGACGTGGCCGACCGGGTCACCGCCACCAAGGCGATCATCGCCGATTTCACTGCCAAGACCGGGATCCAGGTCGAGCTGGTCACCGTCAACGAGGACCAGTTCCCCTCCCTGATCGCCTCCAACGCCGCCGCCGGCGACCTGCCCGACGTGGTCGGGTCGGTCTCGCTGGCCGGCATCCGTACCCTCGCGGGCAACGAGCTGCTGCACTCCTCGGCGAACGGGGAGGTCGTCGAGAAGCTCGGCAAGCAGACGTTCTCGCCCCGGGCGCTGGAGCTCACCTCGGACGACGGCAAGCAGCTCTCCGTACCCAGCGACGGGTGGGGTCAGCTGCTCGTCTACCGCAAGGACCTGTTCGACGCCGCCGGGCTCCCCGCCCCCGACACGTACGAAAAGATCACCGCCGCCGCGGCGAAGCTGAACACCGGCGGCGTCGCCGGGATCACCGCGGCCACCGCACCGGGGGACGTCTTCACCCAGCAGACCTTCGAACACCTGGCGCTCGCCAACGGATGCCAGCTCACCGACGACTCCGGCGGGGTCACCCTGGACTCGCCGCAGTGCGTCGAGGCGTTCCGCTTCTACGGCGACCTGATCCGCAACAGCTCCGTCAAGGGCGCGCAGGACGTGGACACCACCCGGGCCACCTACTTCGCCGGCAAGGCCGCCATGGTGGTCTGGTCGCCGTTCATCCTCGACGAGCTGGCCGGGCTGCGCAACGACGCCAAGCCGACCTGCCCGCAGTGCCAGGCCGACCCCACCTTCCTGGCCAAGAACAGCGGGTTCGTCACCGCGATCAAGGGGCCCAACGGCGCCGAACCGGCCCAGTACGGCGAGATCAGCTCGTGGGCGGTGCTCGACGGCGCCGCCGCCGACCCGGCGAAGTCCTTCGTGGAGTACATGCTGGGCGACGGCTACCCGCGCTGGTTCGGCATGTCCCCCGAGGGCCGATTCCCGGTGCGCAAGGGCACCCCGTCCGACCCGGAGGCGTACCTCACCGCCTGGAACAGCAGCCAGGCCGGCGTGGACGCGAAGAAGCCCCTCGCCGACGTGTACGGCGACGAAGTGCTGGCCACCCTGCGCCGCAGCCCGGACACCTTCCAGCGCTGGGGGCTCAGCCAGGGCCAGGGCAAGCTGGTCGGCGCGATCCTCGGCGAGCTGCCGGTGCCCAAGGCACTCCAGGACGCCTTCTCCGGCAAATCCGACGCGGCGGCCGCCGCCGGCCGGGCCAAGAAGGACGTCGAGGCGATCAAGGCGGGCGTCAATTGACCACCACCACACCGGGCACCGGCCGCTCCCCCACCCGGGAGCGGCCGGCACCGGCCCGCCCGCGCAAGCCACTGACCCTGCGCCAACGCGAATCCCGCGCCGGGCTCGCGCTGGTCGCACCGACCCTGCTGGTCACCATCGCGGTGATCGGCATCCCGATCGTCTGGACCGTGGTCCTCGCCTTCCAGCGGGTCCGCCTGGCCACGCTGCGCAAGACCGGGCTCTTCGGCGAGTTCACCCTGGACAACGTCGACCGGGTGCTGCACACCCCCGGCTTCGTCGACACGCTCTGGACCACGCTGCTCTACAGCGTCGGCGGCACCGTCGGGTCGATCCTGCTCGGCCTGGTCGCTGCCCTGGTGGTCCGCCGGCCGTTCCGCGGGCGCACCCTGGTCCGCGCGTCGATGCTGCTGCCGTACGTGGCGCCGGTCGTCGCGGTGACCTTCGTCTGGCAGGTCATGCTCGACCCGCAGCTCGGCATCGTCAACTCGTGGGGCCAGCGGCTGCTCGGCTGGGACAGCCCGGTGCCGTTCCTGTCCCAGGAGTCCACCGCGCTCGCCACGGTGATCGTGTTCGAGGCGTGGCGCTACTTCCCGTTCGCGTTCCTGTTCCTGCTCGCCCGGCTCCAGGCGGTGCCCGGGGAGCTGGAGGAGGCCTCCCGGGTCGACGGCGCCACCCCCACCCAGCGGTTCCGGCACATCCTGCTGCCGCAGCTCATGCCGGTCATCGCCCTGCTCGGCGTGCTGCGCTTCATCATGACGTTCAACAAGTTCGACGACGTCTACCTGCTCACCGGCGGGGCCGCCGGCACCGAGGTGGTCAGCGTCCGGGTGTACGAGTTCCTCACCGCCCGCACCGACATCGGCGCCGCCGCCGCCCAGGCGGTCGTGCTGGCCGTGGTGCTCATCGTGTTCGTGCTGATCTACCTGCGCTTCTTCGGACGGAGGGTGGGCTGATGGACCGGGACCACGTCGAGACGGTCAGCCTGCGCTGGCTGCGCCGGCTGGTGATCGCCGCGTTCCTGGTGATCACCGTCTTCCCCTTCTACTACATGCTGGTGCTCTCGGTGCGCCCCATCGAGCGGCTGCTGCTCGACCCCGGCGCGCTGGTGGTCGGCTTCGGCGAGCTGACCGTGGCCACGTACGCCGAGGTGTTGAAGGCCACCGACGACGGCGGCCAGGGCTTCCTCATCTTCATCCGCAACAGCGGCCTGGTCGCCGTCGCGGCGACCGCGCTGACCCTGGTGGTGGCGATCCCCGGCGCGTACGCGGTGTCCCGGCTGCGGTTCTTCGGACGGCGGCAGGTCGACTTCCTGTTCCTGGCGGTCTACCTGTTCCCGTCCATCGTCATCGCCATCCCGCTGTTCGTGGTGTTCACCCGAGCCGGGCTGCGCGGTTCGCTGTTCGGCCTGGTGCTGGTCTACATCTCGCAGACCCTGCCGGTCTCGGTCTACATGCTGAAGAACTACTTCGAGACCATCCCGGTCAGCCTGGAGGAGTCGGCCGCCATCGACGGCGCCGGCCGGCTCGGCATCATCCGCCGGGTCAGCCTGCCCCTCGCCCTGCCGTCGATCATGGCAGTCGCGCTCTACGACTTCATGATCGCCTGGAACGAGTTCCTCTTCGCCCTGCTCTTCCTGGTCGACAAGCCCAACCGGTGGACGGTGTCGCTCGGCCTGTCGCTGCTCGCCGACGGGGTGGAGGTGCCCAAGACGGTGCTGATGGCCGGCTCGGTCATCCTCACCCTGCCCATCGTGATCCTCTTCTTCGCCAGCGAGCGGCTGCTCACCGAGGGGCTGACCAGCGGCGCGGAGAAGGGCTGACCGGTCGGGGTGGCCGGCCGGGCGGATCCGCCCGGCCGGCCGTCCCGCCCCCGGCTACGGTGGCGGCATGGGCAATCCGACCCGCTGGGCGACCGACACCGGGCCCGAGCACTCGCAGTGGTACATCGACCGGTTCCGCCGGCTGGCGGCCGAGGGGGTGGACCTGGCCGGCGAAGCCCGGCTGGTGGACACCCTCATCACCCCCGGCTCGCGGATCCTCGACGCCGGCTGCGGCACCGGCCGGGTGGGTGCGGCGCTTGCCCAGCGCGGGCACACCGTGGTCGGGGTGGACGCCGACCCCGCACTGGTGGCGGCGGCCCGCACCGACCACCCGGGCCCCCGCTGGCTGGTCGCCGACCTGGCCGAGCTGGACCTGCCGGCCGCCGGCGAGGCCGAACCCTTCGACGCGGCCGTGCTGGCCGGCAACGTGCTCGCCTTCGTCGCGCCCGGCACCGAGCCGGAGGTGCTGCGCCGCATCGCCCGGCACCTGCGCCCGGACGGGGTGCTCGCCGTCGGCTTCGGCACCGAGCGCGGTTACGCGCTGACCGCGTTCGACGCCGACGCTACGGCCGCCGGGCTGCGCCTGGAGCACCGCTTCGCCACCTGGGACCTGCGCCCGTGGCGCGACGACGCCGACTTCGCGGTCAGCATCCTGCGCCGCCCCGCCGACTGACGCCCCCGCGGCACCCGCCACCGCAGGCCGGCACGGTCGGCCCGTCAGGCCGGTGCGGCGACGGCCCGGGCCGCCGCCGGGTCCAGGGTGGCGCCGGCCGGGACGAGGCTGACCAGGCCGGCCGGCAGTCGCAGCGGGCGTACGTCGTGGTAGCCGAGCATGCCGAGCACCTCCCGGTCGGGCAGCACGTAACGGCGGCCCAGGTCGGTGACCACGGAGACCGCACCGCCGGACGCGCCGGGCGCCGCGGCGGCCTCGACCACGGCGCCGCGGCCGGGTTGCACCATCACGTGGTCGGCGAGCACGGCCCCGCCCACCGGCGCGGTCCGCGGCGCCGCGGCCAGATCCGGCAGCGGTACGCCCACCCGCACCTGCGCGGCACCGCTGTCGTCGCCGACCCGGGCGCAGAGCGCGGCGTCGTCCGTCGCGGCCAGCCGGGGCGGGGCCGGCGGCGGGGCACTGGGACCGGTCGGGGCGAGATCGGGCACGGTGGGCAGCGCGGCGAACCGGCCCAGGGTCATCGGCTCCGGTTCGCCCTGCCCGGTGCGGGCCAGCAACAGCCCGGCCTGCAACTCGGTGATGCCGGCCAGCCCGGAGTCGAGGGCCACCGCGTACTGCCGGCCGCCGCCGGAGTTGCGCACCAGGAAGACCTGGCCGATCGCCGCGCCGGGCACCCCGGCGGAGCGTCGGCCCAACCCGGGCACGGCCAGCGGGGCCAGGTCGGCGCCGGCCGGTAGCGAGTTGAGCAGCGCCGGCGCGACCGGTACGGCCCGGGCCGGGGTGGCGGCCAGCGCCGCCAGCACCCGACTCGGGTCGCGGAGCAGGTAGCGGCGCTGGTGCCAGACCAGGTGCAGCCCCCCGTCCGGGTCGCGCAACAGCAGCGCGTCGTCGCCGAGCGGCCGGCCGCCACCGCCCTCGGTGCCGATCAGCAGCGCGGAGCGGGGCTGCTCCCGGTCCGCCCCGGCGGGGGTCGCCGAGCAGACCGTCCACGCCCCACCGGCCAGCCGGCCCGGGGCGGGCAGCGAGTCCGGCGCGTCGGCGATGCCCAGCGGCAGGCCGCGCGGCACCCCGTCGATCGAGCGCCGGGAGACCAGCACCGTCCTGGACCGATCGGCACCCACGATCAGCAGGGCCGAGGCGTAGTTGCGGACCGGGTGCAGCTTCTGCTCCCGGTAGACGAACCGGGCGCCGGACTCCTTCTCCACGATCACCGCGCCCGGGTCGCGCCAGCCGTTGCCGCCGCCGGCGAACAGGCCGTAGAGCGCGAAGGCGCCCAGCCCGATCGCCGCGACCAGGACACTGGCCAGGCCGGCGCCGGCCAGCCGGCGGAACGGCGACTGGGCCGGGTCCGTCTCCCGCATCACCAGGGCGGCGACCGCCCGCTGGACGGTGAACTGGTAGGAGTGCAACTGGTCCTGCCGCGACGGCATGAGGTCCCCTCCGGTGGTTTGGCCGGGCACAGGATAAGCGTTCCGTCGATGTCTCGCGGACGCTGCGTGGTCGTTCCGGGTCCCGGCCGGCGGCGACGCGGCCCGGCCGCCGCCGGTGGGCTCGGGGCGGAGCAGTAGCATCCGGGGACGAATCTGGCGGCGAGAGGGCACCCGTGGGCGCGCGTTTCGAGGAACTGGCCTGGCGGGAGACCCCCATCGGCGCGATCAGCCTGCGCCGGCGCCGCGACCCCGCCCTGCAGGTCGAGGTGTACGAGGTCAAGCTCGACGACGAGTACCTGATGTCCAGCCTCTTCCCGGTCGCGGAGATCGAGCTGGCCCGGCTGGGCCTGGCCGAGCTGACCGGCGACGCCCTCGACGTGGTCGTCGGCGGCCTCGGTCTGGGCTACACCGCCCGTACCGCGCTGGACGACCCGCGGGTGCGCTCGCTGCTGGTCGTGGAGGCGATCGAGGACGTGATCGACTGGCACCGGCAGGGGCTGCTGCCGTTCGCCGCCGGGCTGGCCGACGATCCGCGTACGCGCTTCGCGCTGGCCGACTTCTTCGCCGCCGTGGCCGGTGACATCGGGTTCGACGCGGACGCCCCGGCGCGGCGCTTCCACGCCGTCCTGCTCGACGTGGACCACTCTCCCCGCAACGTGCTGCACCCCAGCCACGCCGCCTTCTACACCCCGGCCGGGCTGCGCCGGCTGGCCGCGCGGCTGCATCCGGAGGGGGTCTTCGCGCTCTGGTCGGACGACCCGCCGGACGCCGACTTCGAAGCCGTGCTCACCGAGGTGTTCGCCACCGCGCGCACCCACGTCGTGCCGTTCGCCAACCCGCTGACCGGCGGCGAGTCCGCCAACACCGTCTACGTCGCCCGCACCGCCGGCTGAACCGGCTTGTCGCGCGGCTCAGGCATGGTGTCGCCGAGATCGGGAAGGTGACGCCGGCGGTCGCCGTTACGGGCGCGGCCGGTCACGGGAGGTGCAGATGCGCGCCACACTCTGGGTCGTCGGCGTGGTCGCCGGCGTGCTGATCCTGCTCGGTCTGCTCGTGGAGGCGATCCGCTGGCTGATCATCATCGGGGTGATCGCCCTGGTGGTGGTGATCGTGCTGGGCGTCGTGAAGAGCCGCCAGGCGATGCAGCATCGGGGCGGACGACGCTGACGGCCGCTCAGAACCACTCGTCGCGCATCTCCAGGCTGGTGGGGTCCCGGCTCTCCAGCAGGTCGAACTGCGGGCCGGTGCGCGGCAGCTCGGTGCGGAAGAAGTAGCGGGCGGCCTGCCGCTTGCCGGCGTGGAAGGCGTCGCCCTCGGGCGGCAGGGCCAGCACCTGCTCCAGCCACATCCAGGCGATCACCACGTGACCGACGGCCTCCAGGTAGACGCTGGCGTTGGCCAGCGCGACCACCGGATCGCCGTCGTCCCAGAGTCGGCGGGTCGCCGCGACGACGCGGTCGACCGCGCCGGCCAGCGGGTCGGCCAGCTCGGCGGCCTCGCCGCCGGCGGCGCGGGCCCGGGCCACGGTGTCGCCGATCGTCCCGGCCAGCAGGGCCAGGCCCGCGCCGCCCCGCATCGTCACCTTCCGGCCCAGCAGGTCCAGCGCCTGGATGCCGTGCGTGCCCTCATGGATCGGGTTGAGCCGGTTGTCCCGGTAGTGCTGCTCCACGTCGTGGTCGCGGGTGTAACCGGCGCCGCCGAGCACCTGGATCGCCAGGTCGTTGGCGGCCAGGCACCACTGCGACGGCCAGCTCTTGGTGATCGGGGTGAGCACGTCCAGCAGCAGGTGCGCCCGCTCTCGGTCGGCCTCGGCCAGGGCGGTCCTCTCCTCGTCGAGCAGCCGCCCGCAGTAGAGCACGAGGGCGAGCGCCCCCTCGACGTAGCTCTTCTGCGCGAGCAGCATCCGGCGTACGTCGGGGTGGGCGATGATCGGCACCTGCGGGGTGGCCGGGTCCTTGGCGTCGACCGGCCGGCCCTGCGGCCGCTCGCGGGCGTACGCGAGGCTCTTGAGGTAGCCGGTGTAGCCGAGCGCGGTGGCGCCCGCGCCCACGCCGATGCGGGCCTCGTTCATGAGGTGGAACATCTGGGCGAGCCCCTGGTGCGGCGGGCCGACCAGGTGGCCCACCGCGCCGGGTCGCCCGTCCGGCGCGTGCGTGCCGTCGCCGAAGCTGAGCAGCGTGTTGGTGGTGCCCCGGTAGCCCATCTTGTGGTTGAGCCCGACCAGCACGACGTCGTTGCGGGCGCCCAGCGTGCCGTCCGGCTCGACGAGGACCTTGGGCACGATGAACAGCGAGATGCCCTTCACGCCGGGCGGGCCGCCGGGGATCCGGGCCAGCACCAGGTGGACGATGTTCTCGGCCAGCTCGTGGTCGCCGCCGGAGATCCACATCTTGGTGCCGAAGAGCCGGTACGTGCCGTCCGGCTGCGGTTCGGCCCGGGTGGTGATGTCGGCGAGCGAGCTGCCGGCGTGCGGCTCGGACAGGCACATGGTGCCGAAGAAGCGGCCCTGCACCATGGGACGCACGTAGGTGTCGATCTGCTCGGCGCTGCCGTGTGCCAGCAGCAGGTTGGCGTTGCCCAGGGTGAGGAACGGGTACGCCGAGGTGCCCACGTTGGCGGCCTGGAACCAGGCGAAGCAGGCCGCCGCGACGACGTGCGGCAGTTGCAGGCCGCCGACCGAGGAGTCCAGGCCGGCGGCGAGCAGGCCGGTGTCGGCGAAGACGTCCAGTGCCGCGCGGACCTGCGGAATCAGCCGCACCCGCTGCCCGTCGAAGGTCGGCTCGGCGAGGTCGGCGGCCCGGTTGTGCGGGGCGAACTGCTCGGTGGCCACCCGCTCGGCGAGGTCCAGTGCGTCGTCGAAGGTCTCCCGGGAGTGCTCGGCGTAGCGGGGCCGCTCGGTCAGCCGGGCCACCTGTAGCCAGTCGTGCAGCAGGAAGTCCAGGTCGCGGCGGGAGAGCAGGGTGGACGGCACGGCACTCCTCGGCGGGCACGGGGGTGGTCGGTCCGGGGTGCCGGCCCGGCGCGGCCCCCGGCCCATCCTGGCGGATCGGTCCAGGACGCACCACCGGTGCCTCGTGTCGTGATCGCGGGCGGATTCGCCGCCGGCGGCCGGTCAGTCAGGTGAGCAGGGTGCCGGTCACCGCGGGGCACCCGCGGAGTCGGCGACCGGTGCCGCGCAGAGCGCCCGCACCGCCGCCAGGTAGTCGCCGAAGCGACGGTGCTCGTAGAGCAGCGCCGCGCGTACCTCGATCCGCAGTCCCTGCCGAACCTGCGCGGTGAGCCGCACCGCGAGCAGCGAGTCCCCGCCGACGAGGAAGAAGTCGTCCTCCGGCCGGGGTGCGGCCCCGAGCACGGCCCGCCACGCCTCGGCCAGCACCGGATCGACCGGGTGAACGCCCGACGCGCCGGTCCCGTCGACCGGCGCGGCGCCGATCCGGTCGCCCCCGCCGGGCGGGGCGGCAGCGGACAACTCGGCGCAGGCGGGCGTGGCGGCACCGGACGGCTCGGCGTCGGCGGCCGACCAGCGCCGCTCGGTGTCGGCGCGCAGCGCGACCCGGTCGAGCTTGCCGTTCGAGGTCAGCGGTAGCGCGTCGCGGACGTGCACGGTGTGCGGCACCATCGCGGCGGGCAGCCGGTCGCGCAGCCCGGCGCGGACCGCATCGGGGGTGACCGGGCCGACCACCCACGCCACCAGCAGCGACTCGCCGGCGCGGGGCACCGGCCCGGCGGCGGCCTGGGCGACGCCGGGCAGCTCCAGCAGGGCGCCCTCCACCTCCCGCAGCTCGATCCGCTGCCCGCGGATCTTGACCTGGCCGTCCACCCGGCCGACGAAGTGCAGTTCCCCGCTGGCGTCACGCCGGCAGATGTCGCCGGTGCGGTAGTGCCGGGTGCTGCCGTCCGGGTCCGTCCCGAAGGCCGCGGCGGTCTGTGCGGGCGCGGCCCGGTAGCCGCGGGCCAGCACCGGCCCGGCGATCAGGAGTTCGCCCTCCCCGACGCCACGGCGCGACCCGGCCGGCGAGCGGCCCCCGACCCGCGGGCCGGGGGCCAGGGTCAGCCGGGCGCCGGCGACCGGGCGACCGATCGGCGGCGGCCCGGAGCGGTCGGCGTAGCGGCGCAGATCACCGGTCGCGGTAACCAGTATGGACGCCTCGGTGGGGCCGTACAGGTTGTGCACCGCGGCGCCGAAACCCGCGGGCGGCCAGAGTCGCAACCGGTCGCCCCCGGTGGCCAGGCTGCGCAGCCGACCGGTGTGCGCGCCCGACCGCAGCAGCTGCTCGGTGAGCGGCGTGCTGAGGAAGCAGTGGTCCACCCCGCGCAGCGTCTCGACGATCCGCTCCGGGTCGCGCACCACCTCCTCGTCGGCGAGTACCACCGTGGCGCCCCGGATCAGCGGCGCCCAGAGGTCCAGCAGCGCGGCGTCGAAGGCCAGGCCGGTGAAGGCAGCGGTACGCACGCCGGGTCCCAGCCCGAAGAACCGCGCGTACCAGTCGAGGACCGTCCACAGGCTCCCGTGGGCCACCTCCACCTGCTTGGGCCGGCCGGTGGAGCCGGAGGTGGAGATGAGGTACGCCAGGTCGTCCGGCTCGGGCAGCCGCAGGTGCTCCTCCCGGCCGGCGCGTACCACGCTGACGCCCGGCGGCAGTCGGTCGGCGAGGTCGTCGGCGGCGACGGCGACCCGGCAGTCGGCGTCGGCGAGGATCCGGGCGATCCTCGCCGGTGGCGACGCCGGGTCCAGGGGCAGGAAGGCGGCGCCGGCGAAGCCGGCGGCGAGCTGGGCCACGACCACGGCGGCGGTACGGGGTTGCAGCACCGCCACCACCGCACCAGTGCCGTCGGTGATTCCCGTACCGGCGCCGGGGCGGTGCGGCGCGACGACCTCCGACGGCGACAGCGCCCGGGTGAGGGCGCCGGCGAGGGTGGCCGCAGCGGCGACCAGCTCCCGGTAGCGCAGGGTGCCCTGCCGGTCGACGATCGCGGGGCGCTCGGGGTACGCGGCGGCCCGGCGCAACACCTCCGCGGGAACACTGGTGGGACCACCCGGACCGGCGTACGGATCGGCGGTCACGGTTGTCCGCTGGGTCGGATCACGACATCGCTCCCGGTCTACGCGGCGACGCTGGCGCGCGTAACGGCGTGGCAAGACTTGTTACCCGGAGCCATCCTGACATCGCGCTCGGTGTCACGGCCATCGCCCGAGACCGATGACCGGGGCTATGATCGCCCTCAATTTCATGCACGTAGGTCTATTGACGTCCGCCCGGTACGCGGTTACGTCGCCTCTCGCGTACGGACGGCACCGCCGCGCCCGGTGGGCGCGGCGGTGCGGTGGGAAGCGCCGTGCGGCGCGATCGAAGTTCGGCGGGGTCAGCGACGGTCGGCGGGCCGGCGGGTCAGCGCCACGCCGAGGGCGATCATGCCGAGGCCGAGGAACAGGTGCAGCCAGTTGTCCGCACCGTTGAGCGGCACGAAGTTGGCTCCGCTCTCGTGGTCGACGACCACACCGTAGAGCCAGAGCACCAGGTAGACCGCGCCACCACCGATCAGGTAGCCGCGCGCGCTGGAGACCGTACGGGCCAGCGCGAGACCGGCAACGCCGAACGCGAGGTGTACCAGGTTGTGCAGAATGGACACCTGGAACAGCCCGAGCAGCTTCGCCTCGGAATCGTGCCCGGCGAACATCATGGTGTCGTAGTTGGTGGTGATGCCCGGGATGAAGCCGAGCACGCCGACCAGCAGGAAGACCACGCCGACGGCCTGGGCAGCCGTACGGACCGGGTGCTTGGCGACCGTGGCGGCGCCGGAACCGGACCTGCCAACCATGTCGCTTTTCCTTCCATCGATCGAGGAACGTGCGAGCAATGTCCCTCGACCCACCTGGCCAAACCGCCCGGATCGCACCGGGTGAACCCGGAACGCTCAGAGCTGGCTCAACCGGTCGGCCAGCGCGCCGCGCAGCTCGGCGGTGCCGGCGCCGGTGAGCGCCGAAACCGCCACCGCGTCCGGGTACGCGCGCCGCAGGCAGTCGACCCACTCCGACGGCGCGACATCGATCTTGTTGAGGACGAGCAGCTCGGGAACGTCCCCCGCGCCGATCTCGTGCAGCACGCCGTGCACGGTGGTGATCTGCTCCAGCGCGTCCGGCGCCGACGCGTCGACCACGTGCAACGCCAGGTCGCTCCCGCTGACCTCCTCCAATGTCGAGCGGAAGGCATCCACGAGCTGGTGCGGCAGGTGCCGGACGAACCCCACCGTGTCGGTCAACGTGAAGGTCACCTCACCGACCCGCAATCGGCGCACGGTCGGGTCCAGGGTCGCGAACAGCACGTCGCGCACCTGCGCGTCCGCACCGGTCAGCCGGTTGAGCAGGGCGGACTTGCCGGCGTTGGTGTAGCCGGTGATCGACACCGACGGCACCCGGTTACGGGCCCGACGACCCCGGGTCCGCTCCCGCCGCCGGGCCAGCTCCGCGGCGTTGCGCCGCAACCGGGTGGCCCGCTGGCGCAGTGTGCGCCGCTGGGTCTCCAGCCGCATCTCACCCGGACCACGCACGCCCATGCCGGCGCCGCCGGCGGTCCGGCCACCGCCGACCCGCGACATCGACCGCCCGTCGCCGCGCAGCCGGGGCAGCTGGTACGCGATCTGCGCCAGCTCGACCTGCAGGCGTCCCTCGCTGGTGCGCGCGTGTTCGGCGAAGATGTCCAGGATCAGCGCGGTCCGGTCCACCACCCGTACCCCGACCCGCTCCTCCAGGTTCCGGATCTGCCCGGGCGACAGCTCCCCGTCGGCGATCACCAGGTCCGCACCGGTGCGTTCGGTCAACGCGGCCAGCTCGTCCACCTTCCCCGAGCCGACGTACGTCGCCGGATCGGGTCGCGGCCGGCTCTGCACGACCTCGTCGGCCACCGCCAGCCCGTCCGTGTCGGCCAGCCGGCGCAGCTCGGTCAGCGACGTCTCGCTACCGGGGCCGCCGTCCGCGGCGCCCTCCTCCCCGCGCACCGCCACCAGCACCGCGGTGGGCCGCTCCCCCGGAGTCTCGGCACCCGGTCCCAGCAACCACGATCCGGCCATCGTCACCTCACACCGTCGTGTCCGTGGCTACCGCCTACCCGGCACGGGCCCGCCCATGCCGCCCAGGCCCGGGTGATCCACACGAGATCGGCGATGTCGGGGCATCCGTGGCCCGGGACACCCCGACTTCACCGACGTCGTGTTGATCACCGATGCGGCGGGCGGATGTGTGTCGCACCGGGCGGCTAACGTCGGCGACCGTGAGCGAACCCGCGGACGTCCCGCCCGAGTTTCTCGATCGGCTGCGGCCGATCTGCCTCGGCCTGCCGGAGAGCTACGAGGAGCCGGCGTGGGTGGGCACCCGCTGGCGAATTCGCAAGCGGACCTTCGCCCACGTGCTCACGGTCGACCCCGACCATCAGATCGCGCACGCGCGCGCCGCCGAGCTCGACCGGCCGGGCTGCGTGCTCATCCTCCGGGCGCCCGGCGACGAGATCGCCGCGCTGGTCGCCGCCGGCTACCCCTTCTACAAGCCGGAGTGGGGCCCGAACGTGCTGGGCATGGCGCTGGACGACGACACCGACTGGGACGAGCTCGCCGAACTGCTCGCTGAGAGCTACCGCCTGCTCGCCCCGAAGCGGCTCGCCGCCCAGGTCGACCGCGCGGGCCCACCCGGCCACTGAGCGGCAGCTGCCCGCCGGGCCGGCCCATCGTTTCAGATCTTGGGAGGAAATGGCCCCTGGAGGGGCGCTCTCCCTCCAAGATCTACTGACACCAGCGCAATCGCCCGCCGCCGGGCAGGCCGGCACGTTCGTCGATATCCTGCGTCCATGCACCGGAGCCGCCCCTACGCCCTGCTGATCGACACCCCGGAGCCCGAGGCCGCGCGGAGCGCCGCGTTCTGGTCCGCGGCGCTCGGCGTGAGCGCCGGGCCCGATCCGGAGCAGCCACAGTTCACCGACCTGCACGAGGCGGTGCCCGGGCTGGTCACCGCGGTCCAGGCGGTCGACGACGCGCCGCGCTTCCACCTCGACATCGAGAGCGACGACGTCGAGGCCGAGACCGCCCGCCTGATCGCGCTGGGCGCCACCGAGGTGTCCCGGTGGCTGGAGTGCCGGATCCTGCGCGTACCCGGCGGGCACCTGGTCTGCGTGGTGCCGGTGGCCAGCCCGGCGGAGGTCTTCGACACGCGGGCGAGAACCTGGCCGTGACGGCGGCGCCGCCCAACCGGTGCGGCCACATTGTCGGGGCGCGGCGCTAGGGTCCGGCCATGACGGAATTCGTGTTGGTCGCGGGCGCGTGGTTGGGGTCGTGGGCATGGGACGAGGTGGTGCCACCGCTGCGCGCGGCCGGCCACGGCGCACATCCGCTGACCCTCTCCGGCCTCGCCGAACGGCAGGGCGAGCCCGCCGGGCAGCAGACCCACGTGCAGGACATCGTCGGCGAGATCGAGCGGCGCGACCTGCGTGACGTGGTCCTGGTCGGGCACAGCTACTCGGGCATCCCGGTGGGTCAGGCCGCCGAGCGGATCGGCGACCGGCTGACCCACGTGGTCTTCGTCGACTCGGAGGTGCCCGTCGACGGCGGCTCATTCGCCTCCGGCTTCTGGCAGGGTCCGGCGACGCTGGAGTCGACGATCGCCGCCAACGGGGGCTTCTGGCCGCCGCTGGGCGCCGACGACTACGACGGCCAGGGCCTCACCGACGAGCAGGTCGCCCGGATCGTCGCCGGCACCACCCCGCACCCCGGGGCCACCCTCACCGAGCCGGCCGTGCTGGCCCGCCCGCTCGGCGAGCTGCCGGCCACGTACGTCAAGTGCCTGCTCGACGGGCCCGAGCCCAACGACACCGTGGCCAAGCTGCTCACCAGCGAACACTGGCGGCTGGTGACCTTGGAGACCGGCCACTGGCCGATGTTCTCCCAGCCCGCCGAGCTGGCCCGGCTGCTGCTCACGACAGCCTGACCGGTTCCAGCGGTGTCGGCCGACACCGCGAGGCGACCAAAACCGGCTCTTCACAATGCAAATTGTCTTCGGTGACGCTTCACCGGGCTCACACCGACACGATATGTCGAAGGCAGGCGACGGTTCGTGCGCGAACATCCCGGCCACGTAATGGACGGCTGGCCGCTGCCGACCCATTGATTCCTTACAAGAGCGACAGCCCACGAAACTCTAATCTGTGGGCATCCCCCAAGCAGAGGAGCGCCCATGGGCAAGGTGGTCATGTACAGCTCGGTGTCGGTGGACGGCTTCATCGCGGACGAGAACGACCAGCCCGGACCACTGTTCGACTGGTTGCTCAGCGGTGACGTGCCGTTGGACGAGAGCGGCGCGTTGAAGGTGTCGCAGACGTCCTACGACTACACCCGGCCGTACTGGGACCAGATCGGGGCGACAATCGTCGGGCGCCACGTCTTCGACATGACGGACGGCTGGGACGGGAAGCCTCCGGGCGGGGTCGACCACGTGGTCGTCGTGACGCACCGGCCGAAGCCCGAAGGCTGGGACCCCGAGGCGCCGTTTCACTTCGTCGACGGCGTCGAGGCAGCCGTGGCCAAGGCGCAGGAGCTCGCGGGTGACCGCATCGTCGAGGTCGCCGCTGGCGACGTCGGTGGCCAGGTGCTTGCCGCGGGCCTGGTCGACGAGGTGCGCATGGACGTCGTACCCGTCGTGTTCGGGTCCGGCAAGCGCTACTTCGGGTCGGTCGACGTGCAGCACCTGTTCGAGGATCCTGACGTGGTGATTCAGGGCAACCGGGTGCTTCACCTGCGCTATCGGGTGCGCCGTTGACCGACCACGACCAGGCCGAACCTACCTCGGGACCGACGCGCCAGCCACCATCCAACCAGCGACCACACCCTCAACTGTGAAGAGCCCCAAACCGCGCCGCGGGCCGGCCCCCGCGACCGGATGCCCGGCGGCCATGACGGGGTCAGGTCGCCGGCTCATCGAGGGTGGTGATGTGGCGTACCGGCGATGCGAGCAACCAGAGCACGGCGAGCACGCCGCCCAGTCCGGCGACGACCAGTGTGGGTCGCAGCCCGATGGTGGTGCCCAGCCAACCACCCACCAGCGCGCCGACCGGCCGGATCCCGTAGTTGACCGCGCTGTACGCCCCGGCCCGGCGTCCCCGCGCGTCGTCGGGGGTGACCGCGGTGAGCAGGGCGTTGAGGTTGACGTCCATCAGCATCACGCCGACGCTGGAGACCAGCTCGATGGCCGCGAGCGCCGCGATCCGGGCCCAGGTGGGGCCGTCGACCAACGCGACGAGTGCCAGCGGCGCCGGAAAGAGCACCACCCCGATCATGGCGGTGCGGCCCAGCCCGATGGCGCGGGAGATGCGGGGCGCCAGCGCCGCGCCGGCCAGCCCGCCGAGCGAGCCGATGCCGAACGCGATGCCGATGGCGCCGGCGGACAGGTCCAGCTCGCGGCTGGCGTAGAGCACCAGCAGCGCGCTGGAGATGAAGGTGAAGAAATTGACGGTGCTGGTGCAGCCGAGCGCGGCGCGCAGCACCGGATGACGCAGGACCAGGACCAGCCCGTCGCGGACCAGGCCGAGGGTGGAGGTCCGCTGCGGCGCCGGTCGGGCCTCGGTCACCCGGATCCGGCCGAGCAGCAGCGCCGAGGCGAGGAACGAGACGGCGTCGGCGAGGATCGCGAGCGGGGCGGTCAGCGCCTGGACCAGACCGCCGCCGACCGCCGGGCCGGCCACGAACGACGCGGCCCGGCTGACGCTCAGCTTGCTGCTCGCGTCGACGTACGCCGACGGCGGCACCAGCGCGACGAAGAACGCCTGGCGCGCCATGGCGAACAGCACCGCCCCGACGCCGGTGAGCAGCGCCACCAGGTAGAGCTGGGTCAGGGTGACCATGTCGAGCAGGTAGGCCACCGGCAGGCTGAACAGCACGGCCGCCCGGGCCAGGTCGGCGATGATCAGCAGGCGCCGCTTGTGGGTGCGCTGGTCCACCCACGCGCCCACGAAGACGCCCAGCAGGTTGGGCAGCCAGATCAGCGCGGTGAGGATGCTGACCTGCCCGGGCGTGGCGGCGAGCAGGGTGACGGCGATCAGCGGTAGGGCCAGTTCGCTGATCCGGTCGCCGAACTGGGAGATCGTCTCGCCGATCCAGAAGGTGCGGAACCGTCGGTCGCGGCCGAGTGAGACCGGGGGCGCGGCGCTGGTGGTGGTCACGACGCGGCCGGGTCGTCGTCGGGCTTGGGCAGCGTGTAGTTCAGCATCCGGACGGCCCGCGCCCCGTCGGGCCGTTCGCCACCCTTGCGCCGCACGTACGGGGCGAGCAGACCCTCGATCGCGTCCCTGAGCTCGCTCAACTCGTCGGCGGTCACCACGAACTGGGTGTCGGCAATGCCGGCCAGGCCCTGCCACTCGGTGTCCAGTCGGGGCTCGTCGTACAGCAGCCACTGCTGCGGCGCCTCGGCGTACCGGGCGAACATCTCCGCGCGCAACTGCCGGGCGGCGTCCTGCCCCTCCGCGTCGTCGGGGACGGTGAAGCGGAAGCCCCGGGCAGCCGCCTGCCACCACCGCTCCCGCTTGCTGGTCGCGCCGTCCCAGTCGGTGACCAGGCCGAAGGAGGCGAGGTGGCGCAGGTGCCAGCTCACCACCGAGGGCGTCGCGCCGACGTGCGGGGCGAGCTGCGTGGCGGTGGCGGGGCCGTCCTTCTGCAGCCGCTCCAGCAGGGCCAGTCGCACGGGGTGGGCCAGCGCCCGCAGCGCCTGCGGCTCGGTGATCTCGAAGTCCCCGTAGGGATTCTTGAGAGACATGTTTCGAAAGTAGTCTCTCAGATCCGGTCGGGCAACCCCGGATGCTCAGTGCGCTCCCAGTCGGGCGAGCGGCTCGACCAGTTCGCGCTCCTCGTAGCTCAGGTGCGACAGCAGGGTGTCGGTGAGCAGGTCCACGGCGGCGCGCAGTTCGCTCATCCCGTCCGGGGCCGCGACGTAGGCGACGAGGGCCCGGTCGACGCCCTCCAGCACGTCGTGGATGACGCGGTGTTCCTGCTCCAGCCGGTCGACCACCGGACGCATTCGGGGGTCGCGCTCCCGCAGTCGCGGAAACAGCGCCTGGTCCTCGATGGTGTGGTGGGTGGTCACGACCCGGCAGTAGGACTCGCAGTAGGTGCCCAGCGTCCACCGGTTCTGCCGCATGGTCATGGTGTTGATCTCGGACCGGGCCGCGCCGGCGTCGATCTCACCGGCGGCGACCTGCTCGATCAGGTCGTGGATCTGGGCCAGCTCCGCGCGCAGGCCGTCGTGCACCTGCACCAGGTGCTGGCCGGTGGCCAGCTCGTGCGGGGTGTAGGTGCGGGTCGGATCGGGCGCCGGGCCGGTCGGCCGGGCCGACTCGTCCCAGACCCGCCGGTCGCTTAGCCGGCGACCGTCGTCGGGCGTCGGCACCACGGCGAACGCACCGCCGGTGACACTCGGCCGGGATGCCGGCGCCGTCGCCGGTTCGACCGGCACCGGAGTACGCCCCGACGCCGCCGCACGCTCGGTGGCGACCAGTTCGCGGACGGCGGGCACCACCTCGCCGGCGAAGCGGCGCAGGTCGTCGGGGTCGTCGCTGCCGAGGATGAACGTGCTGACCCCCTCACCCAGGGCCAGCTCCGCCAGTTCCTCGGCCCACTGGTCGGCCGGGCCGTCCAGCGGGCCGCGCGGGGTCGGCGCGAACCGGCCGGTGACGTTGAGCAGGCGGCGCACGTCCCCCGGCGAGCGGCCGGCCTGCCGTGCGGCGTCGTCGATGATCTCGTTGCCCCGGGACAGGTCGCCGGACTGGAGGTAGCCGAGCGAGGGCAGCCAGCCGTCCGCCCGCCGGCCGGTCAGTGCGAGCATCCGTGGCTTGTACGCCCCCAGCCAGATCGGCACCCGGTGGGCGGGCGCCGGGCCGCGCTTGGCGCCGACGACCCGGTGGAAGTCGCCGTCGACGCGGACGCCCCCGCGTGCGTCGGTGTCCCAGAACTGGCGGATGACGTCGATGGCCTCCTCAAGAGCCCGTACGCCCTGCCCGGGCGTCAGCCGCCGGCCGCCCATCGCCTCGATGGCGTCCCAGAACGCCCCGGCGCCCAGGCCCAGCGCGACCCGGCCTCCGGTGAGCAGGTCGAGGCTGGCCACGCTGCGGGCGAGCACCGCCGGCGGGCGTAGCGGCAGGTTGAGCACGTTCGCCGACAGGTGCACCCGGCTGGTCCGCGCCGCTACCCAGCTCAGCAGGGTCCAGGTGTCGAGGAACCTCGGCTGGTACGGGTGGTCCTGGAAGGTCACCAGGTCGAACCCGAGCTGTTCGGCCAGGACGGCCAGGCCGACGGTGCGATCCGGGTCGCCGCTGTCTGGCGTGATGAACGACCCGAAGGCCAGGTCGTGTCCGTAGTCGCTCATCCGAGCCTCCCCGCTTTCGCGCGACGCCTCCGATGCGTCACTTGCTTAACCTTATGTTGGACAGAACATCTTTTGCCAACAAGGTCTGCGTCACTGCGCTACTGTTCTGGGCATGACGGCTGGCAGCAGGGCGCAGGGCCGACCCGACCCGGTCGACGACGACCTGGGCTGGATGCTCGGGGTCGTCTTCCGCGGCTACGTCCGGGCAGCCGACCACGCGCTCACCGACTTCCCCGGCGGCCCGCGCGGCTACCAGGTGCTCACCGCGGCGATCACCGGCCCGGCCCGCAACCAGGGCGCGATCGCCGAGGAACTCGGCATCGACCGCACCGTGCTCACCTACCTGATCGACGACCTGGAACGACCGGGGTTCGTCGCCCGCCGCGCCGACCCAGCCGACCGGCGCAGTCGGCTGGTGGACGTCAACGACGCCGGTCGCGCCGCGTGGGAGCAGCGGCGCACGGCGCTGCGGCGGGTCGAAGCCCACCTGCTGGCGGCGCTGTCCCCGGCCGAGTCGGCCACGCTGCGGGCCCTGCTCCAGCGGGTCGCCTGCTCGACCCAGGCCGTCGACCCGCTGCGCAACCTCTGCGAGGTGGCGGCGCAGGTGCAGCCCGACCCGGCGCCACCTGCGCGGCCGCGCGACAGTTCGGCGGCGGCGGATCCCGGGCGGCGGCCACCGGCGACCCGCCGCCGCAGCGGCCGAAACGGGGGTTAGGCGGCGGCCCGCTCCAGCAGCGGACGCCGCCGCAGCGCCGGATCGGTGAGCGGACGGGGCGGCGAGGCCCGTCGGGCCAACCTAGGCATTCGAGCGCACTCGAGGTCAAGCGGGCACGGGTGGGGCCGGACCTCCCGGGCCGCCGGGGCAGGCAGCCCGCCGGGAATGCCGTACCGGATCCCGTGCCGAACCGGCCGGGTTAGCCTCGGACCGAGGGCGCCGCAACGCCGGCGCCCGGGTCCCCGAGCGGACCTTTCGCCCCCGCACCTCTCCCCCAGCACAGCGTCCCGCGCGAGTTCGACGACGCCCCGGACCGGTCACCGGTTGCGGCGCCGCGTTCCGCCGGGCCGACGCCACACCGGGATCACGGCATGTGCGGGGGCGCGGATGACAGCTCGAACCGGGGGCGCACCCTGGCGGTCCAGGGACTTCCGGCTACTGATCGCCGGTCAGACGATCACCCAGCTCGGCACCGACGTCACGGCGATCGCCTTCCCGCTGATCGCCGTGCTGCTCCTGGACGCCAGCGCCTGGCAGTTGGGCGCTCTGGTGGCCGTGCAGAACGGCGCGTTCCTGCTGGTCGGCGTGCCGGCCGGGGTCTGGTTGGACGGGCGGCGGCTGCGACCGGTGCTGATCGCCACCGACCTGGTCCGGTGCGCCGCGCTGCTCACCGTCACCGTGGCCGCCGCGCTGTCCCAGCTGAACCTGCCGCTGCTGATGGCGATGGCCGCGGTCATGGCGGTGATGCGGGTGGTCTTCGACATCGGCCACCAGTCCTACCTGCCGACCCTGCTCGACCGGACCGACCTGCTGCGGGGCAACTCGGCGGTGGAGGCGGTCCGGTCGTCGGGGCAGGTCGCCGGCCCCAGCCTCGGCGGGTGGCTGACCCAGTTGGTGGGCGCGACGAACACACTGCTGGTCGACGCCGCGAGCTTCCTGGCCAGCGCCGTCTGCCTGGCCCGGATCCGGACGCGCGAGCCCACCTCGCGCCAGGACGGTCGGAACGGGATGGTGCACCAGGCGCGGGAGGGCATCGTCTTCGTGCTCGCCAACCCGGTGCTGCGGGCGATCGCCGCGACCAGCGCCCTGTCCAATCTGCTGTTCACCGCCGCCAGCGCGCTGATCGTGCTGTTCCTGGTCGACACCGTCGGGGTCGGTCCCGGCGCCATCGGGATGCTGCTGTCCGCCGCCCCGGCGGCGGCCCTGCTCGGTGCCGTCTGCGCCGCCCGGCTGGCGCGACGCGTCGGCTCGGCCCGGATCATCTGGCTCGCGCTGGTGGTCACCAGCCCGTTCAACCTGCTGTTGCCGCTCACCGGCGCGGGCTGGCGCCTCGGGTTCTTCGTCGCCGGGGTGGTCGGCGGCGGGATCGGCCAGATCGTCTACGGCATCGCGCAGGTCAGCTACCGGCAGGCGATCGTGCCGGCTGAGTTCCTGTGCCGGGTCAACGCCAGCATGCGGTTCCTGGTGATGGGGGCGCTGCCGCTGGGCGGCCTGCTCGGCGGTGCGCTCGGCGACGCGCTCGGCGTACGCGCTACCCTGTTCGTCATCGGCGCCGGGCTCACCCTGGCCCCGCTTCCGCTCCTGCTGTCCCCACTGCGGCGGGCCCGCGACCTGGACGAGTTGACAGCGGCGGAGACGGCAGCGCACCCGGGGGCGTCGGCCCCCGCCCGGGGCTGAGGCGCCACCTCCCGCGGATGCGGGCGACCGCGGCGGTCGTGTCCAGCTCCCTGCCGACGGCGATCAGCGGCGCGCCGCGTGGGTGCGGGCCGGGAGCGGTCACGGCAGCTGTCGCCTGTCCCGGGCCGGGGTCCGGGCGTCCGACGCCTCGGCCGGCGCGGTCACCACCGGGGGTGCGACATCCACCGCGGGCAGGTCGGCCCGACCGGCGACCGGGAGGACCAGCGTGCTGCGGCCCAGATCGACCCGGACGGTGGCGTCCCGGTCGTCGGCCTCGGTGAACTCCGGGTCGCTCTGGCCGAGCACCAGACCGAGCACGTGACCGGCTGGCAGCACGGCGTCGTACGCGTTCAGCGGCACGGTCACCTCGTACCAGCGGTCCGGCCGCAGCGGGGTGGTGAACCGCAGCGAGCGGTGGTGCGCGGCGTCCCGCCAGCCCCGGGTCAGCACCGCGTGGTCACTGACCTCGGTGATCTCCTCGGTGTCCCGGTAGCAGGCGTCGTCGGCTGCCATGGACGCTCCCCAGCACGACTCGGTGTCCAGCGTGCGTACCCCCTCGGAGCTGCGGTAGCGGATCCGCTCGGCGGTGCCGTAGTCGACCAGCCGGGCGGTCAGCTCGGTCGTCGGCCGGTCCACCCGGACCCGCAGCCGCACGGAGGGGACGCCGGAGATCCGCAGCGGCGCGGGCAGCGCGCCGGAGAGGAAGACCAGGCGCCCCGGGGTCGCCGTGGTGGGCTCGGCGACGAGCTGCGCCTCGGTCAGCGACGCGTCGGTGTACGCCCGCTCGGCGCCCGGCCGGGCGCCCCGTCCGCCGAGCGTGCCGGTGACCCCGTCGCCGGCGCCGAGCGCGACCCGTACCGGCCGGGAACCGACCGCCGGCCAGTCCCGCTGCGTCGTCCAGACCCCCGGCCCGGTTTCCAGGTCGACGCGCGGCTCGTCCATGATCCCGTTGCGCAGCCCCTGCAACCAGTAGTCGAACCAGCGGTGCAGGGTTGCCACCCACTCGGCGCGACGGACGTCGAACGGGTCCTCGTGACCGGCCTGGTAGAGCCAGAGCTTGCGAGGCACGCCCTGCTCGGCCAACTCCTGCCACCAGCGGGCGAACTGGTTGGTGGTGACGTTCAGGTCGTTGACGCCGTGCGCCACGAACACACTGGCCCGGACCCGGCCGGCCGCGGGTCGGTAGTCCCGCTGGGCCCAGTACGCGTTGTAGTCGCCGGTCTCCTCGGCGCTGTCCGCGCGCAGCCGGGCGAGCGCGTCGGCGCAGACCTCGGCGGGGCGGCCGTTGACGTACGAGTGCAGGTAGCCGGGATAGTCGGCGGACCGCAGCACACCGTTGTAGCGCATGTAGTCGTACCAGCTGGAGATGGCCGAAATCGGCACGATCGTCGCCAGGCCCTGGACACCGGTGGCGGCGACGCCGTTGGCGACCGAGCCGTCCCACGACTTGCCGATCATGCCGACCCGACCGGTGCTCCACGCCGCGGTGACCGGCCGGCCGTCGCCGGTGAAGGCGCGGGCCCGCCCGTTGAGCCAGTCCACCACCGCGCGGGCGCTGCCCACCTCGGCCGGGCCGCCGACGTCCTCGCAGCCGGTGGAGCGGGCGGTGCCGGCGAGGTCCACGGCGGCGAACGCGTAGCCGCGCGGGACGAAGTAGTTGTCGTAGAACAGCGGCGCCTTGGCGATCACGCCGGCGGCGTCGTACGTCTTGCGCTCGCTCTCGTTGCCCCGGCCGCAGCAGAGGTAGTACGGCGAGGCGTCCATGATGACCGGCACCCGGATCCCCGCGGCCGCCGCCTCCCGCGGCCGGACCAGGTCCACCGCCACCCGGTCTCGCACGCCGTCGCCATCGGAGTCGGCCCGGGTCTCCACCCAGACGCTCTCCCGGATGGCGTCGGCGTAGGAGTAGGCGGCGACCGTGTGATCGCCGACGACATGCGGCGGGGTCGGGCGGTGCCGAGCGTCCGAGGCGGCGGCCGCGGGGACGCCGGGCAGCGCCGCGAGCAGCAGTCCGGCCAGGACGGTGGCGACCCGCACGCGGGTACCGGCGATCGACATCGACGTCCTCCCCCAGCGATCTGGCGCGTCAGGACATTCCACCGCATCGATGCCGTTCTTGCCTAGTGTCCGGGCCGGTTCCGTGTTCGGGCAGCGCGGACGGGGTTGCCGATCGACGCCCGTCTTCGTACTGTGCGGAGGACCGGCCGTCCTCCCTCCCTCGTCGAAGGGACCGCCATGGCGCGACGACGCACCCTCTCCCTGGCCCTCGTCACGGCGCTGCTCGCCGGCGTCGCCCAGGCACCCACCGCCGCCGGCGCGCTGCCGCCCCGGCCCGACGACGAGTACCGCCCGGTCCGCGGTCCGTCGGCCCCGGCCGAGTTCCGTTACCTGCAGAAGACCGTGCCGGGTGGGTCGCTGCCGCGGCACGCCTACGACACCGCCGCCCGCGCCGCCGCCCGGCTGCCCGCCGTCGGCGGACGGTGGAGCCAGATCGGCCCGACGAACATCGGTGGGCGGATCACGTCGCTGGCCCTGGACCCGAAGCGGGCCGACACGGTGTACGCCGCGGCGGCCAGCGGCGGCGTCTGGGTCAGCCGGGACGCCGGCCAACGTTTCGAGCCGGCCTGGCCGGACGGCTGGACCCAGGCGATGGGTGCGGTGGCCACCGGCCCGGACGGCACGCTCTACGCCGGCACCGGCGAGGTCAACCCGGGCGGCGGCAGCATCACCTACGAGGGCACCGGCCTGTACGCCTCCCGCGACGGCGGACGCACCTGGCGCTTCCTCGGCCTGCGCGACTCCGGCGCGATCGGCGCCATCACCGTCGACCCCGCCGACCCGAAGCGGATCTTCGTGGCCGCGGCCGGCTCGCTCTACAACGCCGGCGGCGACCGGGGCGTGTACCGCTCCACCGACGGCGGAGCGACCTGGACCCGGGTGCTGGCCGGGGCGAACGAGTTCACCGGCGCGACCGAGGTGCTGCTCGACCCGCGCGACCCGGACCGGCTCTACACGGTGCTCTGGGACCACCGCCGGGTGCCCGACCTGCGCACCTACGGCGGGGTGGGCTCCGGGGTGTTCCGCTCGACCGACGGCGGCACCAGTTGGCAGCGGTTGGCCGGCGGCCTGCCCGCCGCCGGGCCGGACGTGGGTCGCATCGGCCTGGGCCAGTCCGCCTCCGACCCGGACCGGCTCTACGCGATCGTCAACTCCACCGCCGGGCCGTTCGCCGGCTTCTACGGCAGCACCGACGGCGGCGACGCCTGGACCCGGCTGCCGGACACCCCGGAGCTGACCACCTCCCAGTCCACCTTCGGCTGGTGGTTCGGCAAGGTCTGGGTGGACCCGGACGAGCCGCTGCACGTGCACCTCGCCGGGGTGCCGCTGCTGACCACCAAGGACGGCGGGCAGACCTGGACGGCCGACTCCACCTCCACCCACGTCGACCACCACGCGATGATCTGGGACCGCCGCTATCCCGAGCGGGTCTACCTCGGCAACGACGGGGGGACGTACCGCTCCGACGCCGACGGCGACGGTGGCTGGGTGAAGGCCACCCACGAGCCGTACACCCAGTTCTACAGCGTGGCGATCACCCCGCAGGACACCGGTCGGATCTCCGGCGGCACCCAGGACAACGGCTCGCTGCGCTCCTGGGGCGGGCCGGCGTTCAACGAGTACCTCGGCGGGGACGGC
This sequence comes from Micromonospora sp. GCM10011542, assembly GCF_042650685.1. NCBI lineage: Bacteria > Bacillati > Actinomycetota > Actinomycetes > Micromonosporales > Micromonosporaceae > Micromonospora > Micromonospora sp. GCM10011542. The sequence goes on along the minus strand of NZ_JBHSBO010000014.1, from coordinate 69,420 downwards.
GAGGAGAACCAGATCAACCCGCGGGACAAGGACACCGTCTACGCCTGCTACCAGTACGGGAACTGCTTCTGGTCGGCCGACGGCGGCGACACGATGACCTACTTCGGCAACAAGGTCACCGGCGCTCGGCGCAACTGGTTCACCCCGGTGGTCTTGGACCCGCGCGACCCGTCGGTGATGTACTACGGCGCCAACGTGCTCAACCGCTCCACCGACGGCGGGCGCACCTGGACGCCGATCAGCGGCGACCTGACCGGCGGGCCGGGCCGCGATCCGATCTACACCAACTACGGCACGATCAGCACGATCGCCCCGGCCGGCGACGGCCGGACGATCTACGTGGGCACCGACGACGGCCGGGTCTGGGTGACCCGGGACCTGGGCGGCTCGTGGACGCTGCTGCTCTCCGGGCAGCCGTGGGTCACCCGCGTCGTGGTCGACCCGGCCCGTGCCGGCCGGGTGTACGTGACGCTTTCGGCGTACCGGTCGGGGTCGAACCGGCCCTACGTGCTGGGCTCGCTGGATGGCGGGCGGCACTTCGTCGACCTCAGCGGCACGCTGCCCCGGGCACCGGTCAACGACCTGGTGATCGGCCGTGGGCTCACCCTCTACGTGGCCACCGACCAGGGCGTCTTCGTCAGCCCGTCCGGCGGCGGGCTCTGGCTGCGCCAAGGTCGCGGCCTACCGATGGTTCCGGTCGACGACATCGAGTACGACCCGACGAACCACCGACTGGTGGCGGGCACCTTCGGCCGCGGCATCTACCAGGTACGCCTCGACTGAGCGCGGCGCGGCTCAGCCCAGGAACGCAAGCAGGTGCCGGACCGTCTCGTCGGGCGCTTCCTCCGGCAGGAAGTGCCCGGCGGGCACCGGAGCCCCGATCACCTGGTCGGCCCATGCCCGCCACACGTCTAGGGGCCGGTACCAGCTCGCCACCGGACCGGCGTGGCTCCACAGGGCGAGCACGGGGCAGCTGATCCGTCGTCGTCCCCGGTCCGCCTCGTCGTGCTGGAAGTCCAGCGTGGCCGCCGCCCGATACTGCTCGCAGATGGCGTGGATGGTCCCGGGGGCCGCGAGCTTCGCGACGTACTCCGCCCGTACGGCGGCCGGAAAGGAGTCCGGCACCTCGGACAACGAGTCCAGCATGTAGTCGACGATCACTTCCGGAGCCTGGGCCAACAGCCGTTCGGGCACCGGCTCGGGAGCGGCGAGGAACGACCAGAGCCAGAAGCCGAGACTGAAGTCCATGTCCGCGCGGCGGTAGGCGTCGCCGGTGGGCACGATGTCGAGCACGGCGAGCCGGGTGACCACCTCCGGGTGGTCCAACGCCATCCGGTACGCGCAGCGCCCGCCCCGGTCGTGCCCCACGACGGCGAACCGGTCATACCCGAGCTGCCGCATGACGTCCACCTGCTCGCGGCCGATCTCCCGCATGCTGTACGGCGCGTGGTCCGGGCTGCTCGGCGGAAATCCGCTGGCACCGAAGCCCCGAAGGTCGGTGGCGATCACGGTGAACCGTTCCGCGAGCCGCGGCGCCACCCGGTGCCACATGAGGTGTGTCTCGGGCATGCCGTGCAGCAGCAGGACCGGCGGCCCGTCGCCGGCCCGCCGGCCGTGGACGGTTGAGTCCGGCGTGCGGACGTCAAGCTCCTCGAAACCGTCGAACACCAGGTCCGTCTCCTTCCGGGCACCCGGCGACCGGCCGGACGTGTCGCTCGTCTGCCTGGTCCAACGACGGTTTCCGCGACCTACCACGGTGACTCTCGACCTGTCGGGTCAGGGGATCCGGAATCGGGAGGAATGGTCCGCGACGCACCGGGCACATGAGCGCGGTGAGCGAGGTACGGATCGAGGCGGGCATGCGGGTCGTCGAGGACCTGGATCAGCTCGTCGCCCTGCTGCGGGAGGCCGCCCCGGACGAGGCGCTGTACGTGCGGTGGTCCCGCGGACCGCGGGCCGACCTGACCGACGAGCGGCAGGCCCGGCAGGCCAGCCACGACGCGTTGACCGGGATCGAGCTGCCCGGCCTGTCCGCCAATCCACTCGCCGTCGAGCCGTGGTGGGGTGGGCGTCCGCTCCGGCTCTGGGTCGCCCGTCGGCTCTACGACTACTGCCACCTGCGCGCGCTGCGCGGTCCCGGCGTACGCCCGTGGGTGCTGGTGGGTGAGCAGATCGGTCGGGGGCCGGACAACGAGCCCCTGGTGATCTGCCACCGTCCGCTCGCCTGGGTAACCGACGCGGCGCTGCGCCAGGCCCACGACGCGGTCGAGAGCCAGGCCTCCCAGGAGTGGGGCCCGCTGCACCGCGCCGACTGACCGTCAGCCGGGCAGCACGCGTCGCAGGACACCCTTGGCGGTGGCTACCGTGCGGTACGACTGCACCAGGTACGAACCGAGGACGATGTTGGCGCCGGCCAGCACGGGCACCACGTACTGGGCCACGCGCTGCCGGCGCTGCCAGGTCGCGATCTGCGCCGGGGTCCGTGGGGTCGGCACGGTGGCGTCCTTGACCTCGATGTGGTCGCCCCGCCGCTGGGCCTCCTCGGCGAGCTTGCCGATCTTGTTGCCGCAGTAGGCGGCGTACGCGGTCGCCGCCGCGCCCACGACCGCCGTTCCCGCCTTGGCCGCCCCCACCGACGCGAAGCCCTTCTGCAACGCCAGCCGCCGCCCACCGACCTGGGTCAGTCGCAGCCCGGCGAGCAGGGTGGCGCCGATGCCGAGCCACTGGACGGGACTGAAGCGCCCCCAGGCCGACTCGGCGACCCGGATGCGGTCGATGCCCTGGGAGAGGTCACTGCCGGACTTGTTCACGCCGGCGACGCCCATGACCGTGCCACCGAACCACAGCGCGGATCCGACGTCGTGGACCGCCTGGGCGATGGCGTGGTTGTCGGTGGCGGTCACTTGCATCGAGACTCCTCTGTCTGACGGCGGTCGGTCCGGAGGTCCTCATCCACCTTAGGCTCGACAAACGTCAGATATCGCTGGTTCTCGGGCACCCGGGTCACCCGGTCGTCGCGGTGCGGTCCGCATCAGAGACGGGCGCGCGGAAGCCACCCCAGGAAGCGGGCCTGCGCTCCGGGTGGCGCCAGCGCCGGCAGGTCCCGGGCGGCGGCCACGAGGCATGATCCGAGGTACACGGCGAGGGCAGCGCGCGCACCGCCGAACTCGGCGGAGCTGGCTCTGTTTGGTGGCACAGGGCCACTCCCGACCGCACCCGGTGCAGGTCCAACCGGGCCGGCTCGGCAGGTGCTCCGGCAGCTTCGGGCGTCGGTACCGGCCCACCACACTGTTGTCGGACCGCACGTCGCGGCGCCGCGCCGGACGGTGGTTGCGGGGTGCGGCGAGCCGGGGTACGGGCAGGTAGCGTCGAACGGTGCCGAGCAGCACACCGACGCGGATCAGCACGTCCGGGCCCACGTGCCGGGTCAGCAGCGCGGTGAGGACCTAGTGGCCCAGCAGGTCGAAGGAGTCGCGGTTCAGGCCGCAGCCCCGGCACAGGTCGACGAAGTCGGGCGTGGTGACCGGCACCCGGTTGTCGAGTGCACGACCAAGCACCTCGCGCAGGCTCGCCCCGAGACGCTCCAGCGCGGCACCCACGCCGATTCCCAGTGTGTCCTCCTCCGCCACCCGCGCGAGCGCCTCGGCCACCGCCAGCCGGATCACGCGTTCCGGATCGGAACCGTCCACATGTCCTCGCTCTCGGAGGCCGGCGACACGACGTTGCCCTCCCGCCCCCGCGGCGTGCCGGCATGGTGATCAGGATTTCGCCGGTGCCCGGGCCCGACTAGGACAGTGGACGCAGGAACGTGCGACGCGATAGCCCGAAAGCGAAACCGATTTCCGCAATCCTGGTCGGGGGCGCGGCTGTCGTATGGTGGGAATTCCCACCAACAGTGATCTCTTCAGTGTGAATTTCTCACCGCCTACGCGGCACGACAGCCGCTTTCGATTGTCGTGGCCGGCCCGCTCCACACTCCCGCACCCCGCGTACGACAGTTCTCGACGGAGACAGCGGATGACGCCGACAGTGGAGACCTACCGATTCGAGAGCCGGGATCCCGCGATCATCGGAAACTTCCTGGCCACCACGTACGACACGCACCTGCGCATCCGCAGCGGCGACGGCGGATACCGGCTGGTCCACCAGCACGTCGATGCCGGCTCCTTCGCGCTCGCCACCACCGGTCAGTCCGCGCACCTCGACATCGCCGCGGACGGCATCGACGCGCTGGTCGTCGCCCGAAGCCGTACCGCCCGGGTCGAGCGTTCCTGCGACCGCTCAGCCAACCGCTTCGGCGCCGGCGACGTCTACCTCGCCGCCAAGCCCGGCCTTCCGTACACCCTGCGCTGGCACCCCGGGGAGGTGGAGCTCTGCGTGCTGAACCTCGCGGTGCTGGCGCAGGTGGCCAACACCGCACCGGCGCGGAGGCCCGGGCGGGTCGCCTTCACCGACCTCGGCCCGGCCGCTCCGGCTCTCGCCCGGCAGTGGCGCGACACCATCCGGTACGTCAACGAGGTGGTGTCGAACAACCCGATCATCAGCGCGCAGCCGCTGGTGATCGGCAACGCCGCCCGGCTGCTCGCCGCCGCGGCGCTCACCGCGTTCCCCAACACCGCGGTCACCGACCCGACGATCGAGGACCGGCGCGACGCGAGCACCGCCACGCTCCGGCGGGCGATCGCCTTCATGGACGGGAACGCCGACCGGGACGTCAGCGCGGCCGACATCGCCGCCGCGGCGAACGTCTCCCTGCGGGCGGTGCAGCTCGCCTTCCGGCGGCACCTCGGCACCACCCCGATGGCGTACCTCCGTCGGATCCGACTCGACCGCGCCCATCACGACCTGCTGCGCGCCGATCCCCGCGAGGCCACCGTCTCGGCCATCGCGCGGCGATGGGGGTTCGCGAGCCACAGCAGGTTCACGGCCCGGTACCAGGCCAGCTACGGGGTACCGCCCAGTGCGACCGTCAACGCCTGACCGGGCGGGCGGGTCGCAAGGACCCGCCCGCCCGACTACTCGGGGCGCTGTGCCCGTTCGTTACCGCCGACGGCGGCTCGGCTCGGGAATCCGGGCCTCGACCTCTTCGTGGCGGACCCGCTCGTCGACGGGCTGGTCCTCGACCACCTCGTTCTTGGCCAGGTGGACCCGCTCGACCGGCACCTGGTCCTTGGCGACCACCGGGCGCTCGGCCCGCAGCTGCATCTCCTGCTGCGCCTCGCCGATGTCGGCCCGGGCGTCGGCGGACGTCACCGGCTCCCGCTCCACGTAGACCTCGTCGTGCTCGACCGGCACGGTGGTGTGCACGTCCTCGGTCACGACGTACTTGCGCAGCACCGCGGTGCCGGCCGGCTGGCTCTCGGTGCCGACCCGCAGCCGCTCCTCGGAGCGCACCAGGTCTTCACGGCCCTGCCGGGCTCGCTGCGGCGCCTGCTGGGGTGCCTGCTGCGGTTGCAGCTTGTAGTGCGCGTAGAGCTGCGCGGTCTGTTCGGCGTTGAGCGGAGTGTCGGCGTCCGTCTCCACGGTCGGGGCGCCCTTGACCGTCGCCTTGTCGTACGCGACCATCAGCCGCCCGTCCTGCATCCTGGCATTGCCAAGCGGGGCCATGGACTCGTGGTGGCCCATCACACCCGTCTTCACGCTGACCCAGGCCGGGAAGCCAGCGGTATCGGCCCATACCTGGCCGACACTGCCAATCTTCGCGCCCGAACGGTCCTGGACGTCCTGGCCGTACAGCGATCGAATCTGCTGATCATTGAGTCGCACGGGTCGTCCTCCTCTCGCGTGTCGATGGACGGGTACCCGATGGCTTTTCGGCCATGCGGCATCCGGTCCGCGACCTGGAGCAGCAGCCGGCGATCCTCGCCCGCCCGCACAGCGCGTCCAGCACCCAAAGGAATGAGGCGTTTGTCCGGATCGCGGACGCCGATTCAGTGCCGCCGCCACCCCCAGCGCCGCTGGCCGGTCCCGCCACGTGCGGAGGCCCGTTCCCGGGCGAGCATCGTGGCCGCCACGCGCAGCTTCAGCGCCGGCTGCGCACCCGCCGGCCCGAGCAGCTCCACCAGTCGATTGCCCAGGTCGAGCACCGTCGCGGCCCGGTCGAGGTCGCGGATCAGGGTCAGGCACTGCGCGTACAGCCCGTAGGTGTTGGCCATCTCCCACACGCTGAGCGGGCGTAGCGGGTCCATCAATCGCTGGCGCAGCTCACACGCCCGGGACGCGGCCAGCGCGGCCTCCCGGGCGTCCTCGTCCGGCGACGTCCCGGTGAGGCAGCGGTGCAGCAGCGCCGTCGCCTGGTTGTGGTAGGCCGTGCCCATGGCCTCGCGCGTACGCGGCCCGGCGGACGGCGGCGGGCCAGCCGTACGCAGACCCGCTGCCACGGCCCGGTCCAGCAGGTCCATCCGCAGGACGGGCTCACCGGCTGCGAAGGCGGTCTCCGCCAGGTCCAGCACGGCGGTGATCAGCTCCGCCAGCGCCTCGTCCCGCCCCTGGTCGGTTGCGTCCCGCGCCGCCGCGTCGTTGAGCTGCTCGAAGATGGTGACGGCCTCCCGCCCCGTCGCCAATCCCTCGGCGGGCCGGCCGCGCGCGGCGAGCAGCATGCCGTGCCGCCAGAGCGCCCGGGCCAACTGCCGCCGGTCGTTCGGGTCCACCCGGCCCGAGCCGCTTACCGCCTGTCGGTAGGCGTCGATCACCTGAGTCCACAGCCGGTCCGCCTCCGACCAGGTGCGCCGATGGCCCGAGCACTCGCGTGCCCGCTGGAAGAGCCGTTCCCGCTCGTCCGCCCCCATGCCGGCACCACCCTCCGCCGTAGCCGTCCCGGACGTCGAACCACGGCCGGCAACGATCACCGTCAATTCTAGGCGCCGGGTGTCGGCTGGGGACGCCCGTGGATCCGACGGTGTCGCCGGCGCTACTGCGTCGCGATGACCATGCAGCGCCGCAGTACGTCGACCGCCACCGCGGCGCCCTCGACCGTGACACCGCTCGGCTCGCCAGCGGCCTCCCGGTTCCACACCCAGCGCAGCAGGGACACCGGCGAACCGCTCACGGACACGTCGGTCGGCTCGGCGCCGGCGCCGTCCTCGACGGCGAACAACCCCGGGCCGGTCCGCACACGCCACGCCGCGCCGTCGGTCCGCAGGGTGTACGTCCGGCCCGGCGAGTCGGCCAGGACGTCGGCGAAGAAGCGAGCCCACTCGTCGACGCCGTAGGCCACGAAGACCTTGAGCAGCTCATCGACGCCGTCCACGGCGAGGTCGGCCGGGACGGGTGTGACCGGCTGCCCGGTGCCCAGCTCGGCGTCGATGCGGTGGATGACGGTCTCCTGGGCCATCCGCCGCGCCCAGAACCCGACCGTCTGGTCGGGCCCGTACCACGAGCCGGCCGGGTCCTGCGGCCTTCGGGCGGCGAACTCGTCGCGCAACCCCGCGTACGCGCGGTCGAGCAGTGCGAGCGGTTCCTCGTCGGCGAGTTCCGCCGGTGGCCATGGTTCGGTCTCGACACCCTCGCGCATGGCCAGCGTCTTGTGCAGGTACACCTCGCCGACGTGGCGGGTCAGGTCGGCCACCGTCCAGCCGGGACAGCTCGGCACGGCCGCGGTGGGGGCGCCCGGCACGACGGCCCGCAGGCGGGCGAAGTCGGCCGCGAGACAGTCGAGGTATCGGGAGTGTTCCATGTCGAACAGCTCAGCACATCCGCGCGTATTCTTCAGCCCCCGAGGAGCAGCCCGGTCAGCAGGCTGCGCAGGGTCCGCTCGAAGAGGTCCGTCGGGGGCGCGGGTGCGGGCGGCTGAGTGAACGCCGCGGCCAGGTGCGGGTACGCCGCGACATCGACACCGGCGAAGGTGAACGACCGGGACGCGGTCTCGCTGCGGGCGAAGAGGCTCACCACGCCGGTCATCATCGCGATCGCCTCGAACTTGGCGGTGACGGCGCAACGGACGGGCGCCATGACCCGCAGGCAGTTGTCGAACCAGGCCAGGCTCTCCGGGCCAATGCCGGAGACCCGGCCGGTGGCGTCCGCCAGCCACGGGTGGCGCCGGTGCAGGTCCAGTTGCCGGCGAGCCAGCAGCACCATGGTGTCCAGCCGGTCGCCGTCCGCCTCCGGGTACGGCCGCAGCTCGCCCGCGACCCGGTCGGCCATCAGGTCCAGGAGGTCGTCGCGGGACGACAGGTACCGGTAGAGCGATCCGGCGCCGGTGCCGAGCGCGGTGGCGACGGCCCGCATCGACACCGCGGCGAGTCCTTCGGCGTCGGCCAGGGCGATGGCGGCGGCGACGATGGCATCCCGGCTGTGCGCCGGAGCGGGACCGCGGCTACCGCGTTGCGGCCTGGTCCAGATGGGCTGGCGGTCGGAGTCGCCGGATTTGGCGGATGCGTCGCTCACCGATCAACTGTAAACTGCAAACACCGTTCGCAGTTCTTGGCCGGAAGGGCGGACTGAATGACCATGGAGCGGATCAGAGCACGGGACGGCGCGACCATCGCGGTGCACTCCACCGGAACCGGGCCCGGGATCGTCGTGGTGCACGGCGGCGGGGTCACGATCGACGTCTACCGCCGGCTGGCCGCGGCGCTGGCCGACCGGTTCACGGTGCACCTCTACAACCGCCGGGGACGGATGGACGCCCCACCCAGGTCAGAGCCCTACACCTTCGAGCAGGACATCGACGACCTCGCCGCCGTGCTGGAGCACACCGGTGCCGGGAACGTCATCGGGCACAGTTCCGGCGGATTCATCGCACTGCAAGCCGGGCTCCGGCTGCCGATGGAGAGGCTCGCGCTCTACGACGCGGCGGTCTCCGTCGACGGCAGCTTTCCCGCCGCGTGGCTCGACGACGCGCGCGCGGCGCTGCGGGCCGGCGACACCGCGCGGGGCCTCGCCATCACGGCTGCGGGCATGAACACGCAGATGGCGGCGTCGAGGCTCCCGCTCGGCGTACGGACCGCGATCACGCGCGCGTTCCTGCGTACCCCGATCGGACGGACGATGGGCGACTTGGCGGAGATGACCCTGGACGAGACGGCTCAGATCGTGGCGCACGACGGCCCCGCCAGCCAGTGGAAAGGAGTCACCGCCGAGGTTCTGCTGGCCTGCGGCGCGGACGGGCCGCCCCACTACGTCGACTCCAACGCAGCGCTGGCCCGCGCGCTGCCACGAGCCCGGACCCTGCAGATTCCCCGTGCCGGCCACGACGCCATCAACCGGGCGCGCCCGAGACTCGTCGATTCGCTCGCCGCGTTCTTCGCGGCGCCGGTGAGCCCACAGCGGTCGGTGCGGCGGGACGCGTTGAACTGACTCCTCGCTGTCCGGCTCGACCGGAGATCCCGCTCCGGCCGCTGATCGCCGCTTCGTCGGCGGCTCGGACCGGCGAACCTGCGCTCGGTAGCCCGACCGGGTGAACGGCGCTCAGGCACGGGCCGACGCCGGTGGGGGCACGGCATGCTGCGCGGGAGACGAGCAGGCGGAGAGGAACCCAGATGGCAGACGGCGATGTACCCGAGCGGATGCAGGCCGCGGCCCTCGACGAGTTCGGCGGCCCGGAGGTGATCACCCTGCGTATCCTGCCGGTGCCGCAGATCGCCGACGACGAGGTCCTGATCAAGGTGTGGAGCGCCGGCGTGGGGGTGTGGGACGCCCTGGAACGCGAGGGCAAGCTGGTGCCCGAGGGCTCCTCGTTCCCGATCGTGCCCGGCGCGGAGGCCGCCGGCAGCATCGCCGCCGCCGGAGCCAAGGTGACCAACGTCGCGGTGGGCGACGTGGTCTACGTGTACGGCTACACCCGGCCGAAGGGCGGCTTCTACGCCGAGTACGCGGCGACGAAGGCGCAGTACGTCGCGAAGCTGCCGGCCGGAGTGCCGGTGGAGCACGCCGGCGCCATGCCCACCGACGCGCTGACCGCGCTGACCGGGCTGGACGCGCTCGGCCTGGCGACCGCGGAATGGGTGCTGATCTTCGGCGCGAGTGGCGGGCAGGGACATCTGGCCCTGCAGCTGGCCAAGCGGCAGGGGCTCAACGTGATCGCCGTGGCGTCCGGGGCGGAGGGCGTGGCACTGGTGACCCGGCTCGGCGCGGACGTGGCCCTCGACGGGCGCGGCGACCTCGCGCAGGTGCTCGCCCGGATCCGGGAGGTCGCGCCGGACGGGGTCGGTGGCCTGCTGGCGATGGCCGGTGGCCGGACGCTGGACCAGCTCGCCGAGACGCTGCGCGACGGTGGCGTGCTCGCGTACCCGCACGGGGTGCAACCGGAACCGGGCGAGCGGCCCAGCGTGACGGTGCGGGCGTACGACGGTGAGACCGGCCCCCGGCAGTTGCAGCGCCTCAACGAGCTGATCGAGGCGGGGCCCTTCCAGGTGCACGTGGCCGAGTCGTTCCCGCTGGGGAAGGTGGCGGAGGCGCATCGCCGGCTGCAGACCTCGTTCACGGGCCGGCTGGTGCTCACGGTGGCCTGACGAGCGGGCGCGACGACGAGCACCGCGCCGTCCCGGTCCCCGCCGGTTCTGCCCGTAGCGATCTTTGTTGATCCGAGCGGCCTGCACCCTGTCAGGTAGCGGTATGACCACGGACACCGCGAAGCCCGGATTCCCGCGTTCCTCGCCGTACTGGCCGGTGGTGAGTCATCCGCTGCTACGGCGTGTCCTGCCCGGGCTGGCCGTGTCGGCCCTGGGCGATGGCATGGCGTTGGTCGCGGTCACCTGGCTGGCGTTGCAACTGGCGCCGCCGGGCCAGCGCGGCACCTGGATCGCGATCGCGGTGGCGGCGTACACCTTGCCCAGTGCGGCCGGCACCATCGTCTTCGGACGGTTGCTGAGCGGTCGGAGCGGAGCCCAGCTCGCCGGCTGGGACGCCATCCTGCGGGCCGCCGCGCTCGCGGCGATTCCCGCCGCCCACCTGGCCGGCGCGCTCACCATCGGGCTGTACGTGACCCTGCTCGCCGCGTCCTCGCTGCTGCACTCCTGGGGATCGGCCGGACGGTTCACCCTGATCGCCGAACTCCTCCCGCACCGACACCACCTGCCGGCCAACGCGCTGGTTTCCACCATCGCCGGGACCGCCACCGTCGTCGGCCCGCCACTCGCGGGCGTCCTCATCGGTTATGCCGGCGCGGTGTGGGTCATCGCACTCGACGCGGTCACCTTCGCCGTCCTGGCGCTCACCTACCGCCTCGCCATTCCCGCTGTCGACCGGACCGACCCGGCGGCGGACCCCGCCTCCCGCACGGCCGGCTTCGGCGTCATCCGCCACGACCGGTCCCTGCTCGGCCTGCTGGCACTCAGCGTCGGGTTCTTCTTCCTCTTCGGGCCGGTGTACGTGGCCATGCCCATCCACGTCGCGGAGGATCTGGGCGGGTCCGCCACGGTCCTCGGCGTCTACTACACCGCGTTCGGCGTCGGTGGCGTCGTCGGCAGCGTGGCCGCCGGTTATCTGCGCCGCTGGTCGCTGTGGCCCACCCTCGTCGGCATCGTCGTCGGGTTCGGCGCCGCCCTGCTGCCGCTCGGCCTGGGCGCGCCCATCGCCGTGTCGCTGCCGGCGTTCGCACTCGCCGGCCTGATCTGGGCGCCGTACATGGCGACGTCGATGGCGCTGTTCCAGCGCAGCACCTCCACCACCATGCTCCCCCAGGTCCTGGCTGCCAACGGCGCCGTCACGGTGCTGGCCGTTCCCCTGGGCACCATGCTGGGCGGTCCGCTGGTGACCGCCGTAGGGGCCCGTCAGACGCTGCTCCTCTGCGCCGCGGCCACCGTGGCGCTGGGCGTATTCACCGGCGCCGTCGCCATCCTGCGCCGCGGGATCGCGACATCACCGGCCGCGGGAATTGGATGATCGAGGTGGCCGAGCAACGACGTCAACCTCGATCGGTGCTGGCGCCGATGACGGTCGCGACCTGGTCCGGCAGCGGATAGGGGCGCTCCTCCGGCAGCAGGGCGGCCGCGCCGGCCTGGTCACTGTCGCGCAGCAGATCCCCGATGGCACGGGCAGTGGGCGTGACGTCGGTGATGCTCACGGTCCACTCGTCGACGTACCGGTCGACGGCCTCGCCGCTCAGCCCCACCTGCAACGACCGGTGAGGCAGCGGCTGCAGGTTCAAGCACCGTTCGGGGTCCCACTGCACCCGGACCGGACTGGCCTTCACCTGCTCGTTCCAGGCTCGCCGGCTGGCGTGACGGTCGGGATCGTAGTGGCTCAGACACGCGTGCAGCAGTGCCCACTCGAAGCCGGAACGGGTTACCTCGATCGCCAGTACGTGCTCCTGACCAGGCTTGCGGCCCCACCCACAGCGGTACATCATCCACCGGAAGGACGGCTTGATCCAGGTCATCCTCTCCCGCTTGAACGGCGTGACGAAGCGCCTGTTGGCCAGCGCCGGCAAGGCGATCTCCGGCGGGTACGCCTGGTAGACGGTGATGGTGTCGGCGGTGTGGACGGCGCGGATCTGCTTCGGTGGAACTGACACGACGCCGATGGTCGCCCGCCACCTGCCTCGCCACCACCCATTTCCCCTGCCTCGGGGCCTACTGGCTTCGTTGGTTCCGGGTGCACCGGCGCCCGATGCCGCCGTCTCTCCGGTCGGCGCTACGGTAGGCGGCCGGTGTCGCCGATCATGGGGAGTGTCATGCCTCGAATCGAGGAAGAAGCGGGCGACGGACGCAGCGTGGCGAGAAGCGTTCTGGCGATCGGCAGCCTCAGCGGGATCAGCCTCCTCGCCATCCTGGCCCTCATCGTCCTCTGCTGCTGCGCGCCCTGCCTCGGGTACCGCTCGCTCTCGCCGGACCTCCCCTTCAACTGAGGCCGCCGATCGCCCTCAACTGTCACCCTCCCGACGGAGCCGGGCTGAGGACCGGAGGATGCTGTGCAGCGCCCGCGCCCAGCAGGGGTGCCACGCAGAGGACACTGAGGATGAATTTCAGCGTTGGGATCTACGACCTCTTCGCGTATGCGATCCCAGGTTCGCTCCACCTCTCTCTGCTGATCTACGTCGTCGATCAGCAGGGCTGGGCCAATGCGGAGGACCTGGGAAGGGTTCCGCTGACGCTCCTGGTGGCATTCGCAGTGATCCTCAGCTACGTCCTCGGGCACCTGACGTATCCCCTGTCCAGGGCGCTCGACCGGATCCCGCGAAGCCGGCTCGACACGGTCATGGCTGCGGTACGACGCAGGTTCCTCGATCGCGCACCCGGGGCCCGGGCGGAAGCCCTCGTCGCCACGGACCTGTTCCTGATCCAGGCAGCGGTGGAGATACACCACCCAGAGGCCGTGGCGGAGGTGAACCGGCTCCGTGCGCAGGGTCTCATGCTGCGCAACTGCGCTGCGGCAATGCTGATCGCCGCACTGGTTGCCGCAACCGAGGCGCTGTTGGGCGACAGGCCGGCGTTCGCGGCGACATCAGCCATTCTGCTCGCCGTTCTGGGCGTCGTCGGCGTCCACGGCGGACAGCGGTTCAGGAGCTGGGCGGCAGCCAAGACGCTGGAGGTCGCCTACTGGACGAGCGACGTCAATCTTCCGATCCCGGCCAGGCCGGCGGTCCCGGACACCGTCGGAAGTGGACGCGGTTGACGGCGATGCCCCGCCGGCTTTCGCGGATGCGTCAGCGGCTCCCGGCGTCCACGTGGTCCCGCCAGGAGTGCCGAGGCTCGTAGCCGAGCATCCGTCGGGCCTTGTCGATGCTGAGCAGGGTCTCGTGCTCGCCGAGTTCACCGCGGATCTCGACCCCTGGGTAGACCTCCGCCATGAGGCTGGCACTGGACCTGCTCATGACGGTGTCGGCGTTGGCGATGATGAAGACCTCCGCGCCCGGCCGGTCGTACGCCAGTGCCCGCTCGACCGCCTGCGCCCCGTCGCGGGCGTCGATGTATCCCCAGAGGTTCCAGCGACGCAGCAGCGGGTCGGCGTCGAAGGACGGGAACCGGGCGTAGTCCTCGACGTCCATGACGTTGGAGAACCGCAGACCCACCATGACCAGCTCCGGGTCCCAGCGGCAGAAGTGCCGCGCCATCTCCTCCTCGAGCACCTTGTTCAGCGAGTACGTCGACTCCGGACGCGGCGCGTACTCCTCGTCGACCGGCGCGTACGGCGGCGGGGTGTCGAATGGCAGCCCGAGCACCGTCTCGCTGGACGCCCACACCACCCGCTTGATCTTTGCTGCCTTGGCCGCGGCGAAGACGTTGTACGTCGCCGCGGAGTTGTTCGCGAAGGTGGTCGCGTTGGGCAGCAGCCCGGGAGCCGGGACCGCCGCCAGGTGCACGACGGCGTCGACGCCGCCCGCGTGCTCGTCGGCGCCGCCGGTGAACGCCTCCACCACCTGGCCGTAGTCGGTGAGGTCGACGAGGAGGAACTCGCCCTCGACGTCGCGGGGATCGCGACCGCCGGCGCGGTCCACCGCAAGCACGTCGACGCCCACCTCGCGCAGGTGCGCGACGACGGCGCGACCGAGTTTGCCGGTGGCCCCGGTCACGACGACGCGCCTGGGGAGTGGGGATGCGGAAGCAGGGTCGGTCATGGTCACATCCTTCCCCTGCGCCCGGATGATCCGCACCCGCGGGGTGCGTTCGCGTCGACCAACGGGATCAGATGGCGGTGGCCTTGGCGACCCGCCACTGCCCGTCGACCATGACCAGGGTGAGCACCACCCGGTTCTGGTCGACCTTCTCCCCCGCCGTGTTCACGTTGCGCCGGTACTGGTTGAGGTACACCAGCAACTCGACCCGCTCGGTGGTCGCCGTGACCACACCGGTGGAGGACACCTCGGCCGCCACGACCGCCTGTTGCTTCGTGGCGGTCTCCTTGAGCGCCGCGGTGGTCTGCGCGTACTCCTTCTCGAACTCGCCGGTGGCGAAGGTGCGACCGTTGGCGATGCTGTCGTCGAAGGTGCGGTAGTCGTAGGAGAAGATCGCCTTGGCGGCGGCCGGTGCGGTGGCGAGTGCCTGCCGTACGGCCGTGTCCCGCTGCGCCGCACGGTGGTCGCCGAACCAGGCGAGGCCGGCGAGGGCGGCTGCCAGCACGATGGCGACGGTCAGCGCCGGGACGAGCCCGATCCGGCCGGGGCGCCGCCGGGAGACGCGCGTTCGGCGCGCGAATTCGACCAGATTGCCCACGTCTGCTCCCTCTCTCATCCGACGAACTGCAGGCGGGACACCAGCCACCGGCCGGATTCCCGGTCGTGGACCAGGTCCGCCTGGATCCGGTAGTGCGACGGTCGTCCCTGCGGCGCCTTGACGTTCTTGACGGTGGCGTCGACGGCCACCAGCACGACCGCCCGGCGGCGGTCCCCGGAGACCAACCCGGCCCGCAGCACCGTCCCGCGCGAGTCGACCTTGTTCTCCACCACGGCGGCCCGGACCTGCGACTGACCTCGGGTGAACTCCTCCTTGAAGTCACCGGTCGCGCCGTCGATGATCCGCTGCATGTCCCGGTCGACGCTGGCCGCGCTGACCGAGACGAAGTTGACGCTGGCCTGCTTGGCGGCGGCGAGGGCGGCCTGCCGGGCCTGATCGGTGGCCCGGTCGGCGTACCACCGCTGACCGGTCACCCCGGCCGCCGCGAGCGTCGCGGCGAGCACGGCCACCAGCAGGACGACCAACGGCCGCCGGCGCCCGGCCGGCGTGGCCGTGGCCGGGACGCGGGCGCGCCGGTCGTCAGCGTCGTCCTGCGGCGGGCCGTCCACGCTCGCCGGGTCGTCGCCGGCGGTCGGGTCGTCCCCGGCCGTCGGATCGTCGGATGTCGTCGGGTCCTCGACCGGCTCCTGGTCGAGCCGCTTCAGCAGGTCCTCGATCGGCTCCGCGGGCCCGCGAAGCTGGCGGGGAACGATCCGGCGCTGTGCCACCCGGCCGGGTGCCCCCGCCTTCGCGCCCTTGATCACTTTCAGCGTGTGGTTCCTGCGAGCCTGCACCGCCACCTCCTCCTTATCGCCGGTCACGGGGTCACCCCGGCGAGCAGCAACTGCTTCCATGACTGGTCCCCGGCCGTCCGGGCCTGGCCGCCGGTCCCGCCGAACCGCAGCGGTCGACCGTCGGCGCCGAGCACCAGGCCGGTCGCCGGGTCGTACCCGGAGGTCCCGGCGGCGGGCGGTGGCGCCGCACCGGACCGGGACGGACCCGGCGCCGGTTGCCGGCCGCCCGGCCGGGGGGCGTTGCCCGCGCCGCGCACGCTGTCGCACGTCGTCGCGCCACCCTGGTAGACGCAGGACGGCGGGTCGTTCACGTTGAGGACGAGACCGAGGTGGGCGGTGCCGTCGCCGGGGGTGACCGTGAAGCCGCCGGCGACCGCTATCGGGTAGACCACGAGGAGCTGCTCGATGCCGGGCAGCCGCCGGGCGGCGATGCCGTTGACGGTCACCAGGTTGCCGAGCAGGGTGCCGACCGTCGGCTCCAGTCCGCGCAGCAACGCGACCAGTTCCCGCCCGGCCGGCGGTCCGGCGGCGAGCAGCCGGCGCAGATCGGGATCGGCGGCGCGGACGGTGGCGGCCAGCTGGGCCAGGCCGGACGCCCAGCGGCGCAGCGCCTCGGCCGAGTCCGCCTGGGTGGTGAGCACGGTACGTCCGTCGTCGATCAGCGTGAGGGTCTCCGGCAGCCGCGTGGACGCCTCGGTCAGCAGCGCGTCGCCGGCGTCCAGGATCCGCGCCAGCGCCGCCTCGTTGCCCTCGAACGCGGTGCCGAGTTCGGTGATCAGCACGTTGAGGTCGTCCGGATCGACGGAGCGGACCAGGGCGTCGAGGTTGGTCAGCAGCACCTCCGGGGCGAGCGGGACGCCGGTGCGGTCGGCGGGGATCACGGCGCCGTCACCGAGATACGGAGCGCTGTCGCGCTCGGGGCGCAGGTCCACGTACTGCTCACCGACGGCGGAGCGCTGGGCCACCACGGCGCGCAGGTCGTCGGGCACCCGGACGTCGCGGCGCAGCCGCAGGTCGGCGCGGACCCCGTCGCCGCGCAGGCTGACGGCGGTGACCCGGCCGACCGGAACCCCGCGGTAGGTGACCGGGGCGTTGGGGAAGATCCCGCCGGCGCGGGCGAGGTCCAGGTGCACGAGGTAGCTTCCGCCGAGCAGCCGGTCGCCCAACCCGACGTAGCGGATCCCGACGTAGCCGACGCCGAGGACGCTTACCAGCACGAACGCCAGGACCTGCAGTCTCGCGGTTCGTCCGATCATGGTGTGAGGCCCCCTCCGAGGACGTCCGGCAGGTCACCGATCAGACCGGTCACCGCGCCGGTCACCGGGAGCAGGCACTGTGCCGTCAGGACGGTGCCGGCGGGCAGTTCGGTGCCGGCGGGGAAGGCGGTGCCCGGCGGCACCACGCCCTTGGGCAGGATCAGGCCGCCGACGGGCACCGCCGAGCCGGGCTTGAGCAGGACACAACCCTCCGGCAGGAGGCAGTCCTTCGGCGGCGTCCAGGTCGCCGGGAAGTGGGCCAGGTCGGGCAGACATCCCACGATCGGCAGGTCGGGCACCGGACCGGGCTTGGCGCCGGGTCGCGGGGCGGCAGGTGCCCGGCCGCCGGCCTTCGGCGGCCCGCCCGGCGTGGACGGCTTCGGCGGCGCCGCCCGGCGTGCCGGTGCGGGGGCCGCGGCGACCAGGTTCGCCAGGATCGAGGCGGAGTCGAGATCGGCGGTCACGGACAGGTTGACGAAGTCGCCGACGATCGCGCCGGTGACGTTGGGCGGGAACGGGAACGACAGCATGAAGTCCAGGGACTTCGGCAGGTCGTCCCCGGCGCGTACCAGTTGCTCCAGGATCGGTTGCAGCGCCCGCAGGTCGGCCAGGGCGTCGTCCCGGCTGCGGTCGACGACCCGGGTGCCGACCTCACCGAGTTTGCCCAGGGCGGTCAGCGCTTCGGTCAGTTGGGCGCGCTGACGGGCCAGCACGGTCAGACCCGGGGCGAGTGAGTCCACCGCCTCACCGAGCGTCCGCCTCTGCCGGTCGAGCCGACCGCTCAGTCGGTCGAGGGCGTCGAGGGCGCGGACCAGGTCGGCCTTCTGCCGGTCCAGCCCACCGATGAACTCGTCGAGCTGTCCCAGCGCGTCCCGTACGGCGGGTTCCCGGCCTTCAAGGGCGGTGCCGAGCTCCTGGTTGATCGTCCGGAGCTGGGCCAGGCCGCCACCGTTGAGCAGCAACCCGAGGGCGGCGAGGACCTCCTCCACCTCCGCGCCACGGGCGGTACGGGACAGCGGGATGACGTCGCCGTCGGCGAGCCGGGCGCTCGCCGGTGCGGTGGGTGGCGCCGCGAGGGTCACGTACTTCTCGCCCAGCAGACTGCTCTGCCGCACCGCGGCGGTGGCGTTGGCGGGCAGGCGTACGTCGGTGCCGACGCGCAGGGTGACCCGGGCGGTCCAGCCGGCGAGGGAGATCTTCTCGACGCTGCCGACGGTCACGTCGTCGACCTTGACGGCGGCGCGGGGCACCAGGTCGAGCACGTCGCTGAACTCGGCGGTGACGGCGTACCCGTCGCCCTTGGGGGCGCCGCCGGGCAGCGGCAGACCGGCCAGATCCGGCAGGCCGCACCCGGCCGGGAGCAGCGCCACCAGGACCGCGCCGACCAGCGCGCGCGTTGCCCGGGCGCGCACGGTGCGGGCGGTCATGACACGCCTCGCAGGATGCCCCCGAGGGTCGGGTCGCTGGTGATGCCGGAGCCGCCCGGCGCCTGGTCGGGGATCGGCGCACCGGGGGAGCTGACAGGAGGTCCCGGTGAGGACCCGCCGGTCGCCGGGGCGCCGGGCGGCAGCTTGAGCAGCTTGCGCAGCTGGTCGGTCATGGGCAGCCCGCGCGAGTGCAGGGTCTGCGCGAGCGCCAGGCACTTCGCGGGCACCTTCGCCGCGGGGAGCTGATCCACGATCAACGAGCAGGCGAAACCCGCCGGGTCGTACGGGCCCAGCGCGTTGTCGCGGGTGTCCAGGGTGCCGGAACGGGGGTTGTAGGCCAGGTTGAGGTTGCTCAGCGTGAGTGGGGCGACATCGAGGATGTCGATGACCGCCTGCTGCTGACGGACCAGCACGCCGGTGATGTCGGTCAGGGCCGCGACGTTGGAGGTCAACGCCGCACGGTTCTGGTTGACGAACGTGGTGACCTCGGCCAGCGCGGCGGCGAGGTTGTGCAGCGCCGCGGCCAGCTCGTCACGCTCTCCGGCGAGCTGCCCGGCGACGTCGGCGAGCTGCTGGTTGAAGGCCCGCACCTGCTGGTCGCTGCGGGCCAGCGCGGTGGTGAAGCGTTGCAGGTTGGCGACGGAGCCGAAGAGGTCCTGCCGGCCGTCGGAGAGGGTGGTCAGTGCCTGGGACAGCCCGTCGAGGGTGTCGTGCAGGTTCTGGCCGTTGCCCTCCAGGTTGGCCCGGCCGGTGGCGACCAGGCCGGACAGCGCGCCGTCGCGGTTGGCGCCCTCGGGGCCGAGGGTGCGGTTGAACTCGTCGAGGGCCTGGTAGATGTCGTCGATCTCCATCGGTGCGGCGGTGCGCGCCAGCGGGATCTCCGCACCGTCGGCGAGCGCGGCGCCGCCGGCGTACGCGGGGGTGAGTTGCACGTACCGGTCGCTGACCACGCTGGGCGGGACGATGAGCGCCTGCGCGTCGGCGGGCACGGGGATCGCCGCGTCGTAGTGCATGGTGACCTTCACCGACCGGCCCTGCGGGGTCACCGCGACCACCTCGCCCACGCGTACGCCCAGCACCCGCACATCCGATCCCGGGTAGACACCGACGGCTCTGGTGAACCAGGCCACCACCTGTCGTGGGGGTGTGCCGTGGCGGAGGACGACCACGCCGGCGGCGACGGCGACCAGCAAGGTGGTGGCGACGGCGAGGGCGCGTCGCCAGCGCCGGATGGGACCGGGCATCAGCGGCCTCCGGTGGTGGGTTGGTACGGCTGGAGCAGCCCGGACACGTACGAGTCGAACCAGCGGCCGTTGCCCACCACGTTGGCGAACGCGGTGACGAACGGGCCCATCCGCTGGATGGTCTTCTCCAGGTCGTCCCGGTTGCGTTGCAGGATGGCCACCACCTCACGCAGCTCGCGCAGCGCGGGTTCGAGCTGCGCGCGGTTGTCGGTGATCAGTCCGGAGAGCTGGGTGGCGAGTTCGTCGGTGCCGACGAGAAGCTTGTGGATGGCGTCGCGGCGGCGGCTCACCTCGGTCAGCAGCGCCTCGCCGTCGGTGACCAGCTTGCGAAACTCCTCGTCGCGGGTGGCGAGCACCGACGTGACGTCCCGGGCCCGGGCGAGCAGGGTGCGCAGTTCGGCGTCGCGGCTGGCGACCGTACGGGACAGCCGGGACAGCCCGACCAGGGACGCGTTGACGCTGCCGGGGGTGTCGGCGAAGGTCTGCGACAGGGTGGTGAAGGCGGCGGCGAGCTGGTCGGTGTCGACCTTGTCGAGGGTGTCGGCGAGCCCCGTGACGGCCTGCACCACGTCGAAGGGCGCCGCGGTGCGGGCGAGCGGGATCTCCCCGCCCTCGCGCAGCCGCCCCGGCCCGGCCGGCGACAGGGCCAGGTACTTCTGGCCCAGCACCGTCTTGATCCGGATCGTGGCGCCGGTCTCGGTGCCGAGGCGGACGCTGTCGTCGTCCACCCGGAACCGGACCCGTACATGTGGTGCGCCGTCGCGGGCCAGTTCCACGGCGGTCACCTTGCCCACCCGCACCCCGGCGACGCGCACCTCGTTGCCGCTGGCGAGGCCGCTGGCGTCGTGGAAGGCCGCCTGGTACGAGCGTCCGGTCAGCGCGGCGAGCCGGTCGAGCTGGAAGGCGCCCAGCAGCACCGCCACGATCAGGGCCAGCCCGACCGAACCGACGACGGCGGGATTGCGTTCGCGAAACGGTGTCATTGGCTGCCTCCGGTGGCACAGCGGGCGGCCGAGGCGCTGAAGGCGGGCAGGTCGATCGGCGCCTGCCCGGCCACCGCCACGTTGCCGTCGAAGTCGCAGAGGTAGAAGTTGAACCACGAGCCCGAGGAGGCGACGCGGGTCAGCGCCTCGTACCGCTCCGGCAGCCGCCCGAGCGTGCTGTCGATGACGGCCGCGTTGCGGTTGAGGTTGCCGGCGAGGTCGTCCAGGGCGCGCACGTCGGCGGCGAGCGGTGGGCGGGCGTCGCGCAGCAGCGAGGACGTGGCGGTGGTGAGGTCGCCGATGCTGACCAGCGACTCACCGATGGCGGTGCGGTCGGCGGAGAGACCGGAGACGAACTGCTGCAACTGGCTGATGCTCTGGTCCAGGTTGCGGTCCCGTTCGGCGAGCGTGCCCAGGACGCCGTTGAGGTTGGTGACGACCCGCCCGATGACGGCGTCCCGGTCGGCGAGGGTGTTGGTCAGGGAGGCGGTCCGGCGCAGCAGGCTGCTCACCGTGCCGCCCTCGCCCTGCAACACCTGGATGATCTCGTAGGCGAGCTTGTTCATGTCGTCCGGGCTGAGCGCGGTGAACAGCGGCCGGAAGCCGTTGAACAGCACGGTGAGGTCCAGTGCCGGCGTGGTCTGGTCGAGGGGGATGAGGCCGTCGGACCGCAGTGGCCGCCCCTCCCCCGGCCCCTCGCTCAGTGCCACGTACCGCTGGCCCACCAGATTGCGGTAGCGGATCTTCGCGCGGACGCTGGTGGCCACCGCCACGTCGGGCGTGACGGTGAAGGCGACCTCGGCGACGCTGTCGTCGACCACGGTGATCCGGCTGACCCGGCCGACCTTCACCCCGGCGACGCGAACGTCGTCTCCCGGCAGCAGTCCGGTCACGTCGGTGAACCGGGCTCGGTAGGTGACGCCGCCGGGTGGGAAGGCGCCGAGGGTCTGGGCGAGCAGCGCGGTCAGCAGCAGGGTCACCGCGGCGAAGACCGCCAGCTTCAGCAGGGGTGCCCACGTCCTGGTGCTCATCGGGCGTTCACCACCCCGCCGCGCAGCAGCGGCCCCCAGAGCAGGACCGCGATGTCGGGGACCTCCGCCGGCAGGGTGCCCGTGACGGCCCCGACGAGGGGTTTGACCAGGGCGCGCTCCTCGGGAGTGCCGGCCTGGCCCATGGCCGGGGAAGCACCGGCGGGCGCGGTCGCCGGCGTGCCGACGACGAGGGGGGTACGGGGGCGGGCGCCGCGGTAGTCGTACCCGTCGTTGACGGGCACCTCCGGCGCCGGCTGTGCGGGGCGGGGCAGGCCGCGGCACTGCGGGCCGTTGCGCGCGCCGTAGGCCGGCTCGTCGCGGCCCTGCTCGTACCTGCCGCCGTCGCGGGTGACCTCCAGGGTGATGTGCATCCGTCCACCGGCGAAGACCTCCTCGACCCGGGGTTGCAGGGCCACCAGGCCGCTCATCAGGCAGGGGTACTCGGGGGCGTACGTGGCGAGCAGTTGCAGCACCGGTCGGCTCACCTCGCCGAGCGCGATGAGCTGGTCGCCGTGTCGGTCGAGGAAGCCCCTCGTGACGTCGGCGGTGTCGGTGGTGTCGGCCAGGAACGCCGCGAGCTGCCGGCTCTGGTCGGTGACGGTACGGGCGGTGACGGTCACGTCGCGCAGCAGCGCGAGCAGGTCGGGCAGCGCCGCGTCGTAGCCGTCGAGCACGACCGCCAGCTTCCGGACGTCCTCGGCGATGGTGGGCATCGCCGGGTTGAGCTGCCGGAGGTACTCGTCGAGCCGGACCACGTTCGCGCCGAGCTGGTCGCCGCGTCCCTCCAGCGCGGTCGAGAGGGCGCCCAGGGTCGCGGCGAGCTGGTCGGGCCGGATCGCCTGCAGCAGCGGCAGCGCCTGGTCGAGGACCCGTTCCAGCTCCACCGCGGTGCGGCTGCGGTCCTGGGTGATCACCGCGCCGTCCCGGATCGGCGGCCCGGCGTCGCCGCCGGGCGGCGGGACGAGTTCGACGTACCGTTCGCCGAAGAGGGTCTTGGGCAGCAGTCGCGCGCCGACGTCGGCGGGGATCCGGGGCGTGGTGCGGGGGTCCAGGGCCAGCCGGATGACGGCGCCGGCGCCCTCGGTGTCGACCGAGCGCACCTCGCCGACGACGACTCCGCGTACCTTGACGTCGGCGCCCTGGCTGAGCTGCAGGCCGGCCCGGTCGGCGCGCAGGGTGACCCAGGCGACCGGGGTGAACGCCTTGCGGTACTGCAGGACGGACGCGGTCAGCCCCGCCGTCAGCACGACGACGAAGACGATGCCGAGGATGCGATGTCTCATGGTCACCCCGCGATCCGGACGGTGGTGGTCGCGCCCCAGATGGCCAGCGACAGGAAGAAGTCGACGATGTTGACCGACACGATCGCGGTCCGGACGGCCCGGCCGACCGCGATGCCGACGCCGGCGGGCCCACCCGTGGCGGTGTAGCCGTAGTAGCAGTGCACCAGCACCACGATCACGCTGAAGACCAGCACCTTGGCGAAGGACCACAGCACGTCGCCGGGGGGCAGGAAGAGGTGGAAGTAGTAGTCGTAGGTGCCGGCCGACTGTCCGAAGTAGAAAACGGCGATGGTCCGGGTGGCGAGGTAGCTGGCGAGCAGCCCGACCACGTACAGCGGGATCACCGCGACGAAGCCGGCGATCATGCGGGTGGTGACCAGGAACGGCAGGGACGGCACCCCCATCACCTCCAGGGCGTCCACCTCCTCGGAGATCCGCATCGCGCCGAGCTGGGCGGTGAAGCCGCAGCCGACCGTGGCCGACAGCGCCAGCGCCGCCACCAGCGGGGAGATCTCCCGGGTGTTGAAGTACGCCGAGACGAACCCGGTGAACGCGCTGCTGCCGATCTGGTTGAGCGCCTGGTAACCCTGCAGCCCGACCTCGGTGCCGGTGAAGAAGGTCAGGAAGCAGATGACGCCGACGGTGCCGCCGAGCACGGCGAGCGCCCCGGAGCCGAAGCTCACCTCGGCCAGCAGCCGGAGCACCTCGCGCTTGTACCGCCGCATTGTCCGGGGCGCCCAGGCGAACGCGCGCAGGTAGAAGGCGAGCTGACCGCCCAGGTCGTCGAGTTGGCGCAACACGGCCATGTCAGCTTCCCTTCTGCGGTACGACCTGGAAGTACACGGCCGTGACGATGAAGTTCAGCGCGAACAGCAGCATGAAGGTGATCACCACGCTCTGGTTGACCGCGTCGCCGACTCCCTTCGGGCCGCCGCGCGCGGTCATCCCCTTGTACGAGGCGACGAGCGCGGCGGCGGCGCCGAACAGCAGCGCCTTGACCTCGCCCACCAGCAGGTCGGGCAGTTGCCCGAGGGCCTGGAAACTGGCCAGGTACGCGCCGGGCGTGCCGCCCTGCAGGACCACGTTGAACAGGTAGCCGCCGGTGACGCCGACGACGCTGACCAAGCCGTTGAGCAGGACGGCGACCAGCATCGCGGCGAGTACGCGGGGTACCACGAGACGTTGGATCGGGTCGATGCCCAGCACCTGCATCGCGTCCAGTTCCTCGCGGATCTTGCGGGAGCCGAGGTCCGCGCAGATGGCCGATCCGCCCGCGCCGGCGATGATCAGCGCGGTGACGATGGGGCCCGCCTCGCGGACCACCGCGAGCACCGACGCGGCCCCGGTGAACGACTGCGCGCCGAGCTGGCGGACCAGCGAGCCGAGCTGCAACGCGATGACCGCGCCGAAGGGGATGGAGACGAGCGCGGCCGGCAGGATCGACACCGAGCTGATGAACCACGCCTGCTGGACGAACTCGCGCACCTGCAGCGGCCGGCGACCGAGGCCGCGCAGCGTGTCCAGGCAGAACGCGAAGAACTCGCCGGTGGCGCGGACGGCGTTCACCGGGGCGCTCATCGGAATACCTCGGGCCGGTGCCGGCCACTGGTCGAGAGCCCGTCGAAGGAGCCGGGTGGCGGGGTGACGTCGTTGTCCCGGCACCACTGGCCGGGGGGCCGCTCGGCCTGGCGGGGCAGCCCGTCCGAGGGCGGCAGTTGCGGTGGGATCGGCGGCAGGGGCGCCAGCTCCACCCCGGCGTCCGCCTCGGCCTGCAACTCCTCGGCGTCCTTCTCCTCGGCCATGCCGATCGGGCCGACCCGCTGGGCGTTGAGGAACTGTCGCACCACCGGCTCGGTGCTGGACAGCAGCATCTCCCGCGGCCCGAACATGGCCAGGTGCCCGTGGTAGATCAGCCCGATGTTGTCGGGCACGGTGCGTGCCGTGTTGATGTCGTGCGTGACGATCAGGAACGTCGCCCCGGTCCGCTGGTTGAGGTCGACGATGAGCTGGTTCAGGTACGCCGTACGCACCGGGTCCAACCCGGAATCTGGCTCGTCGAACAGGACGATGCGGGGGTCGAGCACGAGCGCGCGGGCCAGCCCGGCCCGTTTGCGCATGCCACCGGAGATCTCGCCCGGCAGCTTCTTCTCCGCGCCGACGAGACCGACCATGTCGAGCTTCTCGGTGACCACGTCGCGGATCTGCGACTCGGACTTGCGGGTGTGCTCCCGCAGTGGGAAGGCCACGTTGTCGTAGATGTTCATCGAGCCGAACAGCGCGCCGTCCTGGAACAGCACGCCGAACAGCTTGCGCACCTCGTACAGCGCGCGCTCGGAGAGCCGGGGCAGGTCCTTGCCCTCGATCCAGATGGAGCCGGCGTCGGGCCGCAGCAGCCCCACGAGGGTCTTGAGGAACACCGACTTGCCGGTCCCGGACGGGCCGAGCAGGACGGAGATCTCGCCGGCCGGCAGCGTCAGACTGATGTCCGACCACACGGGCTGCCCGCCGAAGGACTTGGTCAGCCCCCGCACGTCCACCTCGACACCCATCGGCCCTCCCCTCGCCTCGTTCGAGAGATACATCGCGCGGGGACGCCAGAACGCAACACACACGTGTTCGGGTTTTGTCGGGCGCCGGGCCGCTGTCCGATGACAGAGGAGGCCGGACGGCGGGTGACAGCGACGACCACCCGTGCGGCGGGACGTTCAGCTCCGCCGCACGGGTGGTCGGTCTAGATGTTTCAGGTCCCCTCGTGGCCGTCGAATGGCGGCTCTGGGGAGGGGGTCAGCGCCTGCCGGCGTAGCGGACCACCCGCTGCGCCATATGGTCGAGAGCGGCGTACTGCACGTCGGTCAGCGGGTCGGTGTTGTTGCCGCCCGTGCCGTGCGAGACGCCGTAGGGGTTTCCGTCGGCGAACTTCAACGGGTCGGTGTATCCGGGCGGCACGATGATGCCGCCGAAGTGATAGATGCTGTTGTAGAGAGCCAGCAACGTCGCCTCCTGGCCGCCGTGGGGCGTCTGCGCGGCCGTGAAGCCCGCGTACACCTTGTCGGCCAGCAGACCCTGCACCCACTGCGGGCCAAGGGTGTCCAGGAACTGTTTGAGCTGGCTGGAGACGTTCCCGTAGCGGACCGGGGTGCCGAACAGCACGGCATCAGCCCAGACGACGTCATCCGCGGTGGCCTTCGGCTCGTCCTTGGTCCGGTCGAAGTGTTGGCTCCATGCCGCGTTGGAGGCGACGGCCTCCTCGGGAGCGAGCTCGGGGCACTGTCGAAGGCGGACCTCGGCACCGGCCTGCTGCCCCGCCTCCGCCAGGCGCTCGGCCATCGCATGGACCGTGCCGGTGGCCGAGTAGTAGATGACGGAAAGCTTGACGCTGCTCATGGCTGTTCTCCTGATCTGGCGGCCCCTGGCCGGGCGTCTCGTCCAGTCTCGGCGGAGCCTCAGCGTATGCGGCTTTCGAACTGGTTAGGGAGGCTTTGTGTAGCTGAGCCGGGCACTGCCGCCAGCTATACAAAGCCCCGGCCGGCTGGATAGCGTGCCGTTAACCAGTCGGTAATGAAGGTGCCTCGCGAACAACCATGACCACAGTGATCGAGCCGGAACTCGTCCGCCGGGCCGCCGAGGGCGACCGGGCGGCGATGGCCGCCCTGCTCACCGACGTACGGCCGCGGCTGGTCCGCTACTGCCGCGCTCGGCTGGGCCGCATCGGTGGGGCGTACACCACGGCCGACGACGTGGCACAGGAGGTCTGCCTGGCGGTGCTCAAGGCACTCCCCCGCTACCGGGAGCAGGGCAGACCGTTCACGGCGTTCGTCTTCGCCGTCGCCGCGCACAAGGTCGCCGACGCGCAGCGCGCGGCGGTGCGCGACTCCGCGGTCACCATGACCGACGCCCCGCTGGAGCACCCGGATGCCGCGCCGGGCCCGGAGCAGCAGGCCGTCGCCACGGATCTGGCCCGTCAGCTGTCGGTGCTGCTGCAGCGCCTCCCCGACGCCCAACGGGAGATCATCACGCTGCGGGTCGCGGTCGGTCTCACCGCTGAGGAGGTCGGCACGATCGTCGGTATGTCGGCCGCGGCCGTCCGCGTGGCCCAGTCCCGTGCGCTCGCCCGCCTCCGTACGCTTGCCCGCGGGGGACTGGACGAGGCGGTGGCATGAGCGAGCGTAGGCGGGACGACGAGGAACTGGACCTCGCCGTGGTGGCCCGTGACGACGCGACCCTCGACGCGCTCGGACGGGACGAGGCGGTGGCCGACGGTGACCTCCTCACGGAGATGCTGACCGCCTGGCGCGCCGAGGTCGTCGCCGACACGGCCGACGCCGACACCAGGATCTACGCCGTCGGCACAAGCGGCGGCCGCGATCACGTCGACCTGCCCGCGCCTGCCCTGCCCTCGGCGACCGGGCCCGCGCGGTCGCGGCCACCGCGGCGGCGGGCCTGGCGGCTGGCCGCAGCCGTCATCGCCGCGCTGGTGCTGGCCACGGGGCTCGGCGTCGGCAGCCGCAACGCCGGACCGACCAGCCCGCTGTGGTCACTGACCAGGGTCCTCTACCCGGAGCGGGCGGACGTGAGCAGCGTCGAGTACACCATCGCCCAGGCCCGCGACGCTGCCGCGGCCGGCCGGCTCGACGAGGCCCGGCAGTTGATCGAGCAGGCTCGGCGGGAGCTGGCCCGGGTCACCGACCCCACCGACGCCGCCCGGCTGCGCGCCGAGATCGACGCAGTCCTGCGCGACCTGGCCATCCCGGCCTGCCCCACCTGGCCCCGTTGCGGAACCGCGCCGGCGTCCCCGGCGCTCCCGCCCGCCGCCTCGACGCCCGCCGGCCCCCGCCCGAGCAGCCCTGCCCCGCGCACCACCGCCCCGGCCCGTCCGCCGGCGGCACCGGCGCCCTCGCCCAGCACCCGTCCCGAACTGCTGCCGTCGCTGCCCGGCCTTCCCCCGCCGCCGCTGCCCGGTCCCTCGGTGCTGCCGTCGCTGCCCAGTCCCTCGGTGCTGCCGTCGCTGCCCGGTCTGCCACTGCCTGGTCTGCCACTGCCCACCGGAGGTCTGCTCGACTGACCGGGGCCGCCCCGCGGGCCGACGTCACCAACCGCACGGGCACTTCCCGTCAGCGCACCCTCGACGCCGCACGGGACCGACGACCGAGGGGTGGCGCCGCACCCTCGGCGGGCCCCCGGCCGACGGGCCGGGCGGTCAGGGCGTGATGGGGGCCAACCGGCCGCGGGCCACCAGTTCGACGGTGAGGACGACCGCGATCGCCTCCACGGCCAGGAGGCCGACGAGGACGAACAGTTGCGTGATCCCGGCCGCCAGGGGTGTCGCTCCACCGAGGAGCACACCGACGAAGGCGCCCGGTAGGGTCACCAGGCCCACCGTGCGGGTCTGATCCAGCGCCGGGATCAACGCCTGGCCGGCGGCGGGGCGGCAGACCAGCAGGACCGCGTCGCGGGGCAGGAAGCCCAGCGCCAGGCCCGCCTCGACCTCGCCGCGCCGCCCGGTCAGCTCGTCCAGGGCCCGCCTACCGGCCAGCGAGGTCGCCGTCATCGCGCCGCCGATCAGAATGCCGGCGACCGGGATGATCGCGATCCCGCGCAGCGGAACCAGTCCGGCCAGCAGCAGACCCGCCACGACGGACATGCTGCCCGCCACGATCGGCACGCCCGCCCACCAACCTCGGACCCTGCCCGTGATCCGCCGGCTGGACGTGCCCGCGGCCACCGCGCACATGACGACGACGAAGCCGGCGGTGGCCCACAGCGACGCCACGATCGCCGCGATCAGCAACGACACCGCCGCCAGTTGGAGCGCGGCGCGGATGGCGGCGACGGCGATCTGCCGGCCGTGTCCGAGCTTTCCGGCGGTGACCACGGCCGCCGCCGCAGCGGTCAGCACGACCAGGGCCACCGCCAGCTTCGGACCGACCACCAGCATCGTCGTCGACATCCGGTCAGTCTGCCGCAGCGATCACGCCACGCTCGCCCGGCCGCGGCCGTACCCGCCGACCACCGTCACCCTGAAGAACCGCCCGGCCGTGCCGACCGCCGGGCCGGTCAGCGGCGGTGGCGGGTGGCCAACGAGCGCAGCGTCGGCCGGCGGACCACCGCCAGCCGGTCCCCGCGCACGGTGATCGACGTTCGCCCGCCACGCCGGCGCCGCACGGTCAGGTCGACGGTGGCGCCACCCACCTGTACGCCCTCCAGCCGCAGGTCCGGCAGCCACTCGGGCAGGTGCGGGTCCACGAAGATCGTCCGAAGCGGCGCTGCCGGGCGCAGCGCCAGCAGCGCCTGCACCAGCGCGATCACCGAGCTGGCCGACCATGCCTGCGGGGAACAGGAGTTCGGGTACACCCCCGGGTGCGGGTGCGCGGCGTCCCGGGGCAGACCGCTCAGCACCTCGGGCAGCCGATGCTCCTCGAACAACGCCGCCGCGGCGAACATCCCCTCGGCGAGCCGGTGCAGATGGTCCCAGCAGCCGTACCGGGCCAGGCCGAGGCCAATGGTGCCCGCCTCGACCGGCCAGACGCTGCCACGGTGGTAGCTGAACGGGTTGTACGCCGGATGGTCGCTCGACAGCGTGCGGACGCCCCAGCCGCTGAACATGTCCGGCGCGAGCAGCCGGTCGGCGACCATCGGGGCGACCCGCGCCGGCACGATGCCGGTGGCGAGCAGGTGCCCGTCGTTCGAGTTGACCGAGCCGACCGGCCGTTTGTCCGGTCCGAGCGCCATCGCGTAGCAGCCCCGGTCGGGCAGCCAGTACGTCCGGTGGAAGCGCCGCCGCAGCCGGTGCGCGCCGGCCAGCAGCGCGGCCCCCCGGGCCGGGTGACCGGTGGCGGTGAAGACCACTGCGGCGTGCCGCAGGGCCGCGTACCAGTAGGCCTGCAGCTCGCTGGACGCGATCGGGTTGGGCACCACCTGCCCGTGCTCGTCCACGATCGCGGTGTCCGAGTCCTTCCATCCCTGGTTCTTCAGCCCCGCGCGGGAGCGGCAGTGGTACTCGAGGAAGCCGTCCCCGTCGAGGTCGCCGTACCGCTCGATCCAGCCCAGGGCGCGCCGCGCGGTCGGCAGCAGCTCCCGCACCGTGTCCAGGTCGCCGGTCCAGACCAGGTACTGGCCGAGGAAGACCAGGAAGTCCGGCGCGGTCGACCAGTCGCCGTAGTAGCCGGTGAAGGGGTCGAGCCCGAGCACCGACACCGGTCCCCGCCGTGCCTCGTGCAGCGGCTTGCCCGGCTCCTCGTCACGCCACGGGTCGATCCGTCTGCCCAGGTGCTCGGCGTTGAGCCGCAGGCTGTCGCGCAGCATGGTGGGCCCGGCCAGCAGCGCCTGCCAGGAGGCGGTCATCGTGTCGCGCCCGAAGATCTCCTGGTAGATGGGGAGACCGGCGATCGGCGCGCTCGGGCCGGCCGGCTCGCCGAGCGGCAGCACCGCGAGGTCCTCCACCGCACACCGCCACGCGGCGGTGACGTCGAAGTTGCTGCTGCTCAACCGGGTCAGCTCGGTGCTCAGCCGGGCGCGGGCCCCCGCCGCGGTGTCGCCCGGCTCGGCGAAGGTCGCCGGCGGAGCGGCCAGCCGCGCGCCGTCGAAGACCGGCTCCACGAGCATGTCCGCCCGGACGCTGCCGCGCGGCGGCACCTCGACCTCGACGGTGAAGGCACCGTCCGCGTACCGGACCGGGGCGTCGGACCGGACCCGGACCGCCACCGCGCGGTCGAGACCGTCGCGTACGTAGGTCAGTCGCAGTTCCCCGGCCGTGGGATCCCAGCTCGTGTCCACGCCGCCGTGCTGCACCCGGTGGCCCGCCTCGGCCTCACCGGTGTCCGCGAAGTCGGCGCCGAGCCGGATCCGCACCGCCATCCGCAGCGGCTGCGCGGCGTAGCTGACCACGGTGAGCCGGGTGCGCAGCCCCTCGCCCACGAACCGCTCGGTCAGCAGGTACGCCGCCCGGGACGGTAGCCGCTCGCCGTCGCCCAGCTCGGCGTACGACAGCTGGGCGTGTCCCTGCACGTTCGCCGTGCTGAACGGCACCGGCTCACGCCCGTCGACGGTGATCCGCTCGGTGCTGAGCACCCGGGTGTTCCAGGCGAAGAAGCCCTGCGGGTCGGTGCCGGTGATCCGGCCCCGCACATCGGTGACCAGCGTGCTCCATCCGCTCGCGACATAGAGCAGGTCCGGCCGTACCCGCAGGTTACGGACCCTGGTCATCGCGCACGCGGCCGTTGCCCGCTCACCCCGCGCCGGTACCCCTTCGCGCCGCCGGTACACCCCGGCCGCCAGCGAGCAGCGCCGAGGTGGGTGTGACGTTGGCGTCGCCGAGGGCCGCGACCGCTTCGCGGGGTGCGTCAGAGGCGGTGGGGTGCGTACAGTTCCGGGTCGGACTTGGGGAGGGTCGGGTAGCTCCGGCCCAGGGAACGGGACGAGACATCGACGGCATGACGGCGGACAACATTACCGAAACCGGTCAGAACGGCATCGACCGCAGCCAGCTCGAGACCTGTCTCAGCGTCTTCGCGGCCTTGGAGGACCTGCCTCCCGACCATCCCGACGTGGTGCGGGTGCAGCGCGCCACCGCGAAGCTCTACAAGGTGATCAAGCAGCGGCGACGCGAGGAGCGGCGGGACGCCATCGCGGCGGCCGACCGGGCCGTGACGGCGGCCACCGCCACGGGCGCCCCGGGCCGGATCGACGACGAGACCCAGGGCATCCCGCTGGCCTCTCCCACCGCCGGTACCACGGCCGGTTTCCTGCACAACCCGCGCGGCTGCTACGTCTGCAAGCAGCGCTACCGCGAGGTGGACGCCTTCTACCACCAGCTCTGCCCGTCCTGCGCCGCGCTCAACCGCCAGCGCCGCGACGCCCGTACCGACCTGACCGGTCGGCGCGCGCTGCTCACCGGCGGCCGGGCGAAGATCGGCATGTACATCGCGCTGCGGCTGCTGCGCGACGGCGCGCACACCACGGTGACCACGCGGTTCCCGCACGACGCGGTCCGCCGGTTCGCCGCGATGCCGGACAGCGGGGACTGGCTGCACCGTCTGCGGATCGTCGGGATCGACCTGCGCGACCCGGCCCAGGTGATCGCCCTGGCGGACTCGGTCGCCGCCCAGGGGCCGCTCGACATCCTGATCAACAACGCGGCGCAGACCGTCCGCCGCACCCCCGGGGCGTACTCCCAGCTCGTCGCCGCGGAGGCGGCGCCCCTGCCGGACGGCCCGCTGCCGGAGATGATCACCTTTGCGAAGCCGGACGGCTGGGGCGACCCGGCGGCGATCCTGACGGCCTCGGCGCAGTCGGCCGCGATCACCCCGCGCGCGCTCACCGCGCTGGCGTTGACCAGCGGCTCCGCCTCGCCGGAACGGATCGCGGCGGCCACCGCCATCGACGCCGGCGGTCTGGTACCGGACCTCGACCCGGTGAACAGCTGGGTCCAGCGGGTGCACGAGGTGGACCCGCTGGAGCTGCTCGAAGTGCAGCTGTGCAACGTGACCGCGCCGTTCGTGCTGGTCAGTCGGCTGCGACCGGCCATGGCGGCGGCGACCGCCCGGCGCAAGTACGTGGTGAACGTGTCGGCGATGGAGGGCCAGTTCGGTCGCGGCTACAAGGGCCCGGGGCACCCGCACACCAACATGGCCAAGGCCGCGCTGAACATGCTGACCCGGACCAGCGCCCAGGAGATGCTGACCGACGGCATCCTGATGACCAGCGTGGACACCGGCTGGATCACCGACGAGCGGCCCCACCCGACGAAGATGCGGCTGGCCGACGACGGCTTCCACGCCCCGCTGGACCTGGTCGACGGCGCGGCCCGGGTGTACGACCCGATCGTCCGCGGCGAACAGGGCGAGGACCTGTACGGCTGCTTCCTGAAGGACTACGCCCCCTGCGCCTGGTGATCGCGGTCGGGCCATGACCGGATCTGTGGGGTGCTGGTCCGTACAACCATGGCCGGGCCGCGCGGCTGCCGCGCATGCTGGACACGCCGCCGGCGCCAGCCGGCGGCACAGCGGCACAGAGAGCGGGTGATTGGCATGACCTGGCACGAGCACGGCGAGGTGGCCGGAGTGCGGGTTCCGGACACCAAGCTCGCCCGGGCGGCGACCGAACTGGTCCGCGACAGCGCGAGCGATCTGATCTTCCATCACTCGCGACGGGTGTACTTCTTCGGCGCACTGCAGGGCCGCAACCGCGACCTCAGCTTCGACCCGGAGCTGCTGTACGTGGGTGCGATGTTCCACGACCTCGGGCTCGACGAGCGGTTCCGCGACAGCGGTCGCCGCTTCGAGGTGGACAGCGCGGACGAGGCGCGGCGCTTCCTGCGGACGTACGGGGTGCCGGAGGACAGCGTGCGGCGGGTCTGGACGGCGATCGCCCTGCACACCACACCGAACATCCCCGAGTTCATGGAGCCGGAGGTCGCGCTGGTGACCGCCGGCGTGGAGTACGACGTCCTGGGTCTCGGTTATCACGACCTCGCCGACGAGCAGCGGACGGCCGTCACCGCGCTGCACCCGCGTCCGGACTTCAAGCGGCGCATCCTCGACGCGTTCGCGGAGGGGATCCTCCCCCGGCCGGAGACCACGTTCGGCAACGTCAAGGCCGACGTGTTGCAGCACGTCGATCCCGGGTTCCAGCGCGGTGACTTCGTCCGTACCATCCTCGACTCGCCGTGGCCGGAGTGACCGGTTCCCGGATGCCCTGACCCGCGGTGGTGCCCCTCGCCTTCAACGAGGTGAGGGGACCGCCTTCTACGACAGCATCGCCTTCGACGAACTCTGGCGGAGCGTCCAGCCCTGAGCGGTCCCGGCCGGCCAGAGCGCGGCGAGCATGAGCAGTCCGGCGAGCGGCATGAGGTCGAGGGTGGCCACCGGCAGCACGATGCCCGTGATCATCAGGACCGGGCTCCACCACGGGGAGCGACGCGCCACCGCGAGCATGACGGTCAGGGTGAGCAGCCCCAGGAAGAACAGTTGCGGTCCGACGTCGTAGAAGGCCAGGCTCACGCCGGGGATGTCGTGGAACTGCTGGGACAGGGACCGCATCTCCGCCTTGTCCGCGGCCAGGAGTCCCTCCACGATGTCGGCGCCGAACTGCACCATCGTGCAGAGCAGGCCGACCAGGGCGACGCCGACGGTGCCGGTACGCCACGGCGTGCGAGGCAGCAGCCGGGCCAGCGCGAGGACGAGCGGGACGAACAGGACCATCCCCGCGAGGCCGGCGAGGTGCGCGAGCTGCCAGTCCAGGCCGGGCCCGTAGGCACCGTCGGCTCTGCCGGCGAGACGCAGGATGCCGTACGCGCTCACGAGCAGCGGGGCGGCGAGCAGGACGACTCGGTTCGATCTCATGATCTGATCCTCGTCGCCAGCGAGCCGGCGGCCCTCCGGCGGAAACCCGGTAACCGGCCCTGACTTTCACCGACGCCGGAGCGCAGCCACACCTAGGGGACACGTCTCGGGGTCGGGTCGCTGGCCTATCGTCGCCGCGCGCCCCTGCGCCAGCGAGGAGTCAGGAGCAGGACGGCCAGCAGGAGGGCGGCGCCGAGGCCGAGCGCGACGGGCAGCGCCCATGGCGACGCCGGCCGGGCCGGTTCGGGGCGTTCCCCCTTGACGGGTACCACCCGACGGTCGTACTTCTTCTCCTCCGGTGCGACCAGCTCACCGACCGACGCGCCGGGCGCGAGGGCGAAGCCCCAGTTGAGGAGAGCCGCCGCCTCGCCCAGACTGCCCAGCGGCGCCGTCTCCGCGCCGAGCAGGGTCACCGCGAGCCGTCGGCCGCCGCGTTCGGCCACACCGACGTACGTCTGCCGGGCGAGGTCGGTGAAGCCCGTCTTTCCGCCCAGCGTCCCGGGGTACCGGCCGAGCAGTGTGGTGTCGTGGGTGATCGCCAGGCCGGGCGTTCCCGGCTGCGCCGGTATCTGCGCCACCGTGGTCGCGACGTACCGCCGGAAGTCCTCACGGGCAAAGGCGGCCCGCGCGATCAGGGCCAGGTCGTACGCGCTGGTGTACTGCCCGGGACCGTCCAGTCCCGACGGTGTGGCCGCGTGGGTCTGGTACGCGCGCAGCCGGCGCGCCTCGTCGTTCATCGCCTGCACGCCGCCCTGCCGACCCGCCGCGCCCCCGCCGACGCGAGCCAACACGTTGGCCGCGTCGTTGCCCGATCGGAGCAGCAGCCCCAGCCACAGGCTCTCGACGGAGTACCGGCCGCCGACGGTCACCCCCATCAGTGAGCTGGCCGGGTCGAGGTCGCGCAGATCCGCCCGGGCCACCTCGACCATCTGAGCCGGATCGAGACGGGGCATCAGGGCCGCCGCCAGGAGCAGCTTCTGCACGCTGGCCGGCGTCCGGTGCACGTGCGGGCCGCAGCCACCCAGCACCTCGCCGCTGTTGAGATCCGCCACGAGCCACGAGGTGGCGGTGACCGCCGGCGCCGTCGGCGCACCGGCGGGAACGGCCAGCCCTGGGGTCGCCAACGCGGACCCGCCGACCGCCCCCTGTGCGGGGTCGACCGGTGGTGGAGACGGGAGGGCCGGCGGCGACACCGGTGGCTGCACGGCCGGGCAGCGCACGAATGGCGCGGCGGCCGCTTTCGTCGGTGGCACGACGCCGACCGCCGCCGTCGCGATGACGCTGAGCGTGACGGCCGTAACCCTTGAGGTGGTCA
Source organism: Micromonospora sp. GCM10011542 (assembly GCF_042650685.1). Lineage (NCBI taxonomy): Bacteria > Bacillati > Actinomycetota > Actinomycetes > Micromonosporales > Micromonosporaceae > Micromonospora > Micromonospora sp. GCM10011542. The sequence goes on along the minus strand of NZ_JBHSBO010000014.1, from coordinate 33,656 downwards.
CGTCAGCAAACGTTAATCGGCGGACGGGCGGGCGCGGACCGATTGCGGAAAGCGCCGGACGGAATGGAACAGGCGGCACCAATTAGCCGGGCCGGCGGCCTCACGAACGGACGAAACAGACGCACCAAGCAATGTCGCCCGTTACTGCCGGGATGTCGGCACCGCTGGACAAAGGGATCCAGCGGGTGGGTGAATTGGTTCTGCCGGGGCGATCAGTCGGTCGGGGTCAACGTGCGGCGCCGCTCGGTCGACCGCGGCCGGTCCCGGAGGGCCGGTGACCGATGCGGGGAGCCCGGATCACCGGGGAGGTGGCGGCCCCGGGGCGGAAATCGCGCGCCGCGCTGGCCACCATCTCGTCGGGATCGCGCGTGAGGGCCTGCCGGATGTGCGGCGGGACGACCTCCGATGTCGCCATCGCCAGCCGGACCTGCACCGAACGGTCCTCGATCAGGCGTTCCAGATCCGCCTCGGCCAGCTCGACCGCGCGGACCAGCGCGACACGGACGTCGACCACGGGGTCCTGTGCAAGCGCGCTGCGCTGTTCGGCGGTGGTCCGCGGGTTGCGGGCCAGCCCCTTGCGTACGCGTGCGGTGCGATCGGCCAGCAGGGCGGCGATCACGTCGGGGTCGTGGGTGTGGGCGGCGAGTCGTTCCCGTACCTCGGGTGAGACGTCGTTGATCAGCCCGGCGGCCAGATCCGGCTCCAGCTCCCGCGACTCCGCGAGCAGACCGCGAAGTTCCTTGTCGGATGCCGCCGCCATCAGCCGGCGAACCGACTCGTCGCAGGCCGGGTTGCCGGCCACCGCCCAGCGGACCCACCGGTCGGCGTCCTTGACGAGACGCAGCAGGTTACCGACCGAGGTCGAGGGGTTTCTCGCCACGGCCTCCCGAACCTGACGGTCATGGTCCCGGGTCAGCGGCCGCAGTGCCTGCGCCGGTGCGTCGGTCCGGGCCGCGACCGCCTTACGGACCACGGCCGACGGGTCGGAAGCGAGGTCGATGAGGGTCATCTGTGGCGTTGCGGGGTCCTGCGCGAGGGCGAGCCGCTCGTCCGCGCTGCCGTCGGGCGCACGGTGCTCGGTGGTGCCTGACCCGCTGTGACGGTCGGGCCCGCCGACGTCCTGCTGCTTCCCCATGGGCGCAATCATGTCACGGGCTTCCCGCGGCAGCGCGAGCCTGACCAGCGCGTCGACGACGGTCGAAGCGTCCACCTCAGCCGCTGCGCGGGGACACCAGGCCGGATTCGTAGGCGAGGACCACGAGTTGGGCGCGGTCGCGGGCGTGGAGTTTCGCCATGGCCCGGTTGATGTGGGTCTTGGCGGTCAATGGGCTGATCACCATGCGTTGGGCGATCTGGTCGTTGGACAGGCCACGCGCGAGGAGAGCGACGGTCTCGCGTTCGCGGTTGGTCAGCCCGTTCAGCCTCGTGGCCGTGCCCGTGTGCAGCGGTTCGGTCACGTACCGGTCGATGAGCTTGCGGGTGATCGATGGTGCGAGCAGGGCGTCGCCGCGCGCGGCGACGCGGATGGCGTGCAGAAAGTCTTCCGGCTCGATGTCCTTGACGAGGAATCCGGCGGCGCCGGCGCGCAGCGCGTGGAAGACGTGTTCGTCGAGGCCGTAATTGGTCAGGATGACGACGTGCACCCGGGCCAGGGCGGGGTCCGCGGCGATGCGCCGGGTCGCCTCGATGCCGTCCATGACCGGCATCTGGATGTCGATGAGCGCGATGTCGGGCAGATGTCGCCGGGCGAGAGCCAAGCCCTCCTCCCCGTCGGCGGCCTCGGCCACCACCTCGATGTCGTCTTCGACGTCGAGGAGCGCGCGGAAGCCGCTGCGCAGCAGCGGCTGGTCGTCGACCAGCAGGACGCGGATCACGACGTCCGACCCACGGGGAGTTCAGCCTGGATGGTGAACCCGCCCTCACCGCGCGGTTCCGCGCGCAGACGACCGCCGAGGGAGGTGACCCGTTCGCGCATCCCGAGCAGCCCGACGCCGGGCACCGGGGTGGTGTCCGCCATGGCCTTGCCGTCGTCATCGACGCGGATCGCGAGGGTGCCCGGGCGGTAGTCGATCCGGACCGACGCCGTGGCGGCGGCGGCGTGACGGGCGATGTTGGTCAGGGCCTCCTGAACGATCCGGTAGGCGGTGCGATCCACCGCGACGGGCACGTCGTGTCGTTGTCCCTCGATCGTCAACGTGGCGTCCAGGCCGGTCATGCGGGCTCGCTCCACCAGTGCCGGGAGCTGGTCGAGCCCGTGCGGCGGGGTGTTGCCGTCGTCGCGCAGCGCCTCCAGGGTCGCTCGCAGCTCCCGGGTCGCCTCACGACCGGCCTCCCGGATCGCCAGCAGGGCCTCCGGCACCTGTTCACCACGCTTCTGGGCCAGGTGGACGGCCACCTCGGCCTGCACCTTGATGATCGAGATCTGGTGGGTCAGGGAATCGTGCAGCTCCCGCGCGATGTGCAGCCGCTCCTCGTCGGCCCGGCGCCGCGCGGTCTCCTCCCTGGTGCGCTCGGCTTCGTCCGCCCGCCGCTCGGCCTGGCGCAGCGCTTCACCCGCGGCACCGGCGGCGACCAGCCAGGCCAGTTCGAGGGCGTTCCGGGCCCGCGCGAACGCCTCGCCCACGGGCAGGTCCCCCGGGAGAGCAAGGGCCGCGAGCGGGAGGGCGGCAAGCATCAGCACCGCCGCCACGACGGTGACGACGCGGTGGCCCGCCCGCACGGCGGCGTACACCGCGAACAGGAACGCGACGGCGGGCACGTCGAAACCGACCGCCTGGTAGCCCACCGCGCACACTCCGGTGGCGGCCAGGACGGCGACCGGAGCCCGACGGCGCGCGGCCAGAGCCAGGCCGCCGGCCACCAGCAGCGCGAAGCCGAGCGGGTCGACGGCCGTGGCGGGGCGGTCCCCGGACAGCCCGGCGACCAGCAGCACCGCCGCCACGCAGACGGCGATCACCCAATCCCGGAAACCGGCCCGCCCTGTGCTCATGGGCGCACCCTAGCCGGATGGCGCGACGGGCGAATCCTGCTCGCGGACGAGCAGCCGCCTACCGCGCACGCAGTACCCACGCGATGTCTGCGGCGTCTGCTGGAGCCGGCTGCGCCATCGGCGGCAGCGCGAAGTGCATCCGTCTGCTGGACGACCGGCGATGCGCGCGACGACATGATCAGGCGACATCCAAACCGGGAGAAGAGGAGAGGGACATGAGGTCTTCAGGAACGCCGGTCCGACTGGTGCTTGCCGCCGCCGTACCCGCCCTGCTCGGGGTCATCGGACTCGCCGCACCGGCGGCCGCGCACGTCTCGGCCCAGCCGGTCGCCGCCAGTGTCTACACCATGAGCGCCGGGCGACTCGGGGCGAGCGTGGCCGCGGTGCTGGGGCTGGCCGGCGTGATCATCGGTGGGCTGGCTCTGGCGCGCCCCACCAGTCGTGTCGGCACCGGCAACGGGCGACTCGGGGCCACCGTGGCCCTGGCGGCCGGGCTGATCGGCATGGCCCTCGGCGGACTGGTGGTGGCCACCTCCGACAGCGGCATCGGCACCGGCAACGGGCGGGGCGGGGCCTACGTTGCCCTGGTGGTGGGTTTGATCGCCACGGCCCTCGCCGGGCTGGCTCTGACCCGTTCCCGCCGCACCGGCTGATCGACCGAAGGCGCCGAGCCGCCGAGGCCGTCCTGGCCGTCGGCGCTCGGCTGGCCGGTCGGTGGACCGGCGGGTAATGTCCCAGGCCGTGAGCGCGACCGCCAGGAACAACGTCAAGGTCATGGGCAGTGGGACCGGTCGGACGCTGGTCTTCGCCCACGGCTTCGGCTGCGATCAGAACATGTGGCGCTTCGTCACCCCCCGGTTCGTCGAAGAGCACCAGGTGGTGCTCTTCGACCATGTGGGGGCGGGCAACTCGGACCTGTCCGCGTACCGCCCGGCGCGCTACTCCTCCCTCCAGGGCTACGCCGAGGACGTGCTGGAGATCCTGCGCGAGCTCGACCTGCACGATGTCGTCTTCGTGGGGCACTCGGTCAGCGCGACGATCGGCGTACTGGCCTCCGTCGCGGAACCGGAGCGCTTCTCTCGCCTGGTGCTCGTCGGGCCGTCCCCGCGTTACGTCGACGACGACGGTTACCGGGGCGGTTTCAGCCGGGCCGACATCGACGAACTGCTCGAATCGCTGGACAGCAACTACCTCGGATGGTCGGCGGCGATGGCGCCGGTCATCATGGGCAATCCGGACCGCCCGGAGCTGGGTTCAGAGCTGACCAACAGTTTCTGCCGGACGGATCCGACGATCGCCCGGCAGTTCGCGCGCGCCACCTTCCTCTCCGACAACCGCAGCGATCTGCCGAGCGTCACGGTGCCGAGTCTGGTTCTGCAGTGCTCCAACGACGTGATCGCCCCGTACGAGGTCGGCGAGTACGTCCACCACCACCTGCCCGGCAGTCGCCTGGTCGTGCTGAAGGCCACGGGGCACTGCCCCAACCTCAGCGCCCCGGAGGAGACGGCCGACGCCATCCAGGCGTTCCTGCGAGACGAACGGGCGTGAGCGGACCACAACCGCCGGGGGAGCCGCTCGCGCCCCTGTTGGAGGAGAGCGCCGCCGACCTGTACGAGGACGCTCCCTGCGGCTACCTCTCCGTCCTGCCGGACGGAACCGTCGCCCGGGTCAACCAGACTTTCCTGGACTGGACCGGCTACCGGCGGACGCAGCTGCTGGGCCGCCGGATCCAGGAGATCTACACCGTCGGCAGCCGCATCTTCCACGAGACTCACCTCACGCCGCTGCTGCACATGCAGGGTGAGGTGCGGGGCGTCGCGATCGAGTTCCGCACCGCCGCGGGCGGGCGGCTGGACACGCTCGTCAACGCGGTCCTGCGGCGCCAACCGACCACCGGGTCGTCGGTGATGCGGATGACGGTCTTCGACGCCACGGACCGCCGCAGGTACGAACGCGAGCTGCTGGACGAGCGCAGGCGCGCCGAGCGGATCGCCGCGCAGTTGCGGGTACTGCAGGAGATGGTGGCCCGGTGCGCCTCGATCGAACGTGCCGAACAGATCGTCGCCCCCATCGTGGCTGCCGGGAATGAGGCGTTCGAGGCGGCGGTGACCACGGTGTGGCTGCTGAACGCCGACGGGACCACCCTCACCGAGGCCGGGCTCAGCGACCCGAACCCCGCCGACCAGCCGCCGCGCGAGACGGCCGTCGACGGCTCGACGCCCGAGGCGCGTGCCGTGCGCGCCCGGGACGTGGTGGTGCACCACGACGACCCGGACGGGCGTGCGGTGACCCCGTTGCTGGTCGAGGAGCGCGTGGTGGGCGCGGTGTCCTTCGGCTTCGCCGGCTACCGGCAGTTCCCGCCGGACGAGATCGAGCTGATGCGGACGCTGGGGCGGCAGGCGGGGCAGGCACTTGAGCGCGTACGGCTGCACGAGGAGACCGCGCGGCGGGCCTGGCAGTCGTCCGTCCTGGCCCGGGTCGGACGGGACCTGGACGAGGCGGTCAGCCCGGCCGACCGGGCCCGGCGGCTGGTCAGCCTGCTGGTCCCGGACATCGCCGAGTACGCGCAGGTCGACATGGTCCACGCGGAGGACGACGGGTGGCTGGCCGCCAGCGCGTCACCGCGTCGGCCCGAGCGGGACGAGACGATCACCAGCGGCGCCGAGGGTCCCTGGCCCATTCCGGCGGAGGTCCGAGCGACCGTGCACACGGTGGCCCAGACCGGCGTCGCCGAGCCCGTGCCGTTGGCCGCCCCGGACGGGCGCCCGGCCGTCGTCCTGCCGCTGCGGGCCCGCAATCTCGTGATCGGCACGTTGTTGCTGGTCGGAGGGTCGACGCGGGAGCGGCTCGAGGTCGAATTTCTGCTCGATCTTGCCGACCGCGCTGGCCTGGCCCTGGACAACGCCCGCCTGGCCGAACAGGACCGCGAGGTCGCCCTCACGTTGCAGCGCAGCATGCTGGCCAGCGAACGGCCGAGCGACCCACGCTTCCACGTGGTCACCGTCTACCGGCCCGCCCTGAAGGCCCTCGAGGTCGGCGGAGACTGGTACGACGCGTTCGCCACGTCCGGGGGAAGAGTCGGCGTGGTGGTTGGCGACGTGGTCGGGCGGGGCATTCGGGCGGCGAGCGCGATGGGCCAGTTGCGCAGCGCGGTACGAGCGTTGGCGAAGGCCAGGTGCAGTCCGGCCACCCTGCTGCGGCACATGGACGACTTCGTCGCCACGCTGGAGGCCGGTCAGATGACCACCCTCGCCTACGCCGAGCTGACGCTGGACACGGGTCTGCTGCGGTACGCCTGCGCCGGCCATCCCCCACCGCTGCTGCTGTCACCGGGCAGCGACCCCCGCTATCTCTGGGAGGGCCGGTCCGGGCCGCTGGGCACCGGGGCCGCCAGCCGCTCCCGCCGGGAGGCCGAGATGACGGTGCCGCGGGGATCCCGACTGCTGCTCTACACCGACGGGTTGGTGGAACGCCGCGGGGAGCGCATCGACCAGGGGCTCGGCCGGCTGGCCGACGCCTTCGGCGGCCGACCGGACGCGCCACTCGCCGCCCTGACCCAGGAGGTCAGCGACGCGTTGCTGGCCGGCGAGGGCGGCCACGACGACATGTGCCTGCTCGCTCTCGCCTTCGACGGCGCCCCCCGGTTCCGCTCGGAGTTCCCGGCCTCGATGTCCGAACTCGGTCCGATGCGGGCCGAGCTGCAGGCCTGGCTCGCCGCCTGTGAGGTCGACGAGATCGAGCGCTTCGGCGTCGTGCTGGCCTGTTCCGAGGCGGTGGCCAACGCCATCGAGCACGGCTACGCGGGCAACCGGGCCGGCACGGTCGTCGTCACCGCCACTATCGACGGGGACATCCTGCGCCTGCGGGTCTCCGACGGTGGTCAGTGGCGTGCGCCCCGCGCGAGCGTCGACCGCGGGCGGGGAATGGCCCTGATGGGACGGCTGATGGACGACCTCGTCGTCGATCGCGGCGAGGGGACCAACGTGTTGATGAGCCGGCAGCTCGGGAGGACCGTGCGGTGAGTGCTGAGGACCGGGTCGCGGTGCGCAACGAGGGCGGCTGCGAGGTCGTCGAGCTACGCGGGGACGTCGACCACGCCAATGCCGAGCTGGTGGAGCGTGACGTGCTCACCGCCACCCGAGCCGCCGCGGGGGTGGTCATCGACCTCACCGCGGTGAGCTTCCTGGACAGTGCGGGACTGCGGTGCCTGGACCGGCTGGTGACCGCCTTCCGGCACCGGCGGGCTCCGGTGCGGGTCGTGGCCCCGCAGGGAACCGCCGTGCGCTTCACCCTGGAACTGATCGAGTTCCTGCCCGACCTGTTGGCCACGACGGTGGACGAGGCGATCGGTGACCTGACCGGCTGATTCGCCCCGGCCGAGCCTCCAGGTCGGGCCGGCGCGGACGGGCCAGCGGGGGCGATTCGGTTTCTACCTGCAATTTCGCCGCGACCGGGTGCTCGTTCCACCGGCCTGTCGATGCGGTTGATGCAACGATGGACGGCGTGGGAACTGCCAAGACGTCTATGCCTGCCATCTCGCCGCTCACTGGCGAGCCGATCAAGCGTGCCGATGCCGAGCGGCTCGCCGGGGTGCTGAAGGCATTCGCCGACCCGGCCCGGCTGCGACTGCTCAGCCTGATCCAATCCGCTCCGGAGGGCGAGGCGTCCGTGACTGACCTCACGGCGCCGCTCGGTCTCTCGCAGCCGACCGTGAGTCATCACCTTCGGATCCTCACCGAGGCCGGCCTGATCGAGCGCGAGAAGCGCGGTGTCTGGGCGTACTACCGCATCGTGCCGTCCGCGATCGCGGCGATCGCCGACCTCCTGACGCCGCCCCGCAAGCGGGCGACGAAGAAAGCCCGCTGAGCGGCTTCCGCATCGGTCCGGCCTGACGCGACGGGCCCGGTCGATCCGATGATGGATCGACCGGGCCCGTGGTTGGCGCCGGTCAGACGAGGTCGAACCGGTCGAGTTCCATGACCTTGGTCCAGGCCGCCACGAAGTCGGCGACGAACTTGTCACCGGCGTCCTGGCTGGCGTAGACCTCCGCGAGGGCCCGCAGCTGGGAGTTGGAGCCGAAGATGAGGTCGACCGCGGTGGCGGTCCACTTCACCTCGTCGGTGGCCAGGTCGCGGATCTCGTACACGTGCTCCTCGGACTCCGACGCCCGCCACCGGGTGCCCGGGGAGAGCAGGTTGGCGAAGAAGTCGTTGGTGAGCACGCCGGGCCGGTCGGTGAGGACGCCGTGCTGCGCACCGCCGACGTTGGCACCGAGCGAACGCAGGCCGCCGACCAGGACGGTCATCTCGGGCGCGGTCAGGTTGAGCATGTAGGCGCGGTCGACGAGCAGCACCTCCGGCTGGGTCTTCTCGCCCGGCCGCAGGTAGTTGCGGAACCCGTCGGCGCGCGGCTCGAGGACCCGGAAGGACTCCACGTCGGTCTGCTCCTGGCTGGCGTCGGTGCGCCCCGGCCGGAACGGCACGGTCACCTCGACGCCGGCGTCGCGCGCCGCCTTCTCCACGGCGGCCGAGCCGGCCAGCACGATCAGGTCGGCGAGCGAGATCTTCGCGCCGCCGGCGGCGTTGAAGTCCCGCTGGATGCCCTCGAGCGTGCCCAGGACGGTCGCGAGCTGCTCCGGCTGGTTGACCTCCCAGTTGCGCTGGGGCTCGAGACGGATCCGGGCGCCGTTGGCGCCGCCGCGCTTGTCGGTGGACCGGTAGCTCGCGGCGGAGGCCCAGGCGGTGGAGACCAGCTGAGCGGTCGTGAGGCCGGACTCCAGGACCTTCGCCTTGAGGGCGGCGACGTCGGCGTCACCCACGAGCTCGTGGTCGACGGCCGGCACCGGGTCCTGCCACAGCTGGGGCTCGGCGACCCACGGCCCGAGGAAGCGGCTCACCGGGCCCATGTCGCGGTGCAGCAGCTTGTACCAGGCCTTGGCGAACGCGAGCGCGAACTCTTCCGGGTGCTCCAGGAAGCGGCGCGAGACCTTCTCGTACGCCGGGTCGACGCGCAGCGCCAGGTCGGTCGTGAGCATCGTCGGCTTGTGCTTCTTCGACGCGTCGAAGGCGTCCGGGATGATCGCCTCGGCGTCCTTGGCGACCCACTGCTTGGCGCCGCCGGGGCTCGTGGTCAGCTCCCACTCGTAGCCGAAGAGGATCTCGAAGAAGCGGTTGCTCCACTGCGTGGGCACGTCGGTCCACGTCACCTCGAGGCCGCTGGTGATGGTGTCCGGGCCCTTGCCGCTGCCGTGGGTGCTCAGCCAACCGAGGCCCTGCGCCTCCAGCGGAGCTCCCTCGGGCTCCGGGCCCACGTGGTCGTCGGCGATGCCGGCACCGTGGGCCTTGCCGAAGGTGTGCCCGCCGGCGATGAGGGCGACGGTCTCCTCGTCGTCCATCGCCATCCGGCGGAAGGTCTCGCGGATGAAGTGCGCCGCCGCCAGCGGGTCCGCGTTGCCGCGGGGGCCCTCCGGGTTGACGTAGATGAGACCCATCTCGGTCGCGCCGACGCCGGCCACCATCTCCTTCTCGGAGGCGTAGCGCTCGTCACCGAGCCAGGTGTCCTCCGGGCCCCAGAAGATCTCCTCGGGCTCCCAGACGTCCTCCCGGCCGAAGCCGAAGCCGAAGGTCTTGAAGCCCATCGACTCCAGGGAGACGTTGCCGGCGAGCACGAGCAGGTCGGCCCAGGAGATCTTCTGGCCGTACTTCTGCTTGACCGGCCACAGCAGCCGGCGGGCCTTGTCCAGGTTGGCGTTGTCCGGCCAGCTGTTGAGCGGAGCGAACCGCTGACCGCCGTCACCGGCCCCACCGCGACCGTCCTCGATCCGGTAGGTGCCCGAGGCGTGCCAGCTCATCCGGATCATCAGGCCGCCGTAGTGGCCGAAGTCGGACGGCCACCAGTCCTGCGAGGTGGTGAGCACCTCGACGATGTCGCGCTTGAGGGCCTCGACGTCGAGCTTGGCGAACTCGCGGGCATAGCTGAAGTTCGTCCCCAGCGGGTTGCCCTTGGACGAGTGGGCGTGCAGCACCGAGAGGTCGAGTTGGTTGGGCCACCAGTCCCGGTTGGTACGCGGGCGACCGCCGGTCTTCGGGGTCGGCGAGTCGATCGCCGGGTTCTCGCTCTCGCTGCCGTGCGCGGTCACCGAGTCGTGCGCGACCGGGCAGCCAGCCGCGGCCTTCTTGTCCACGCCCTGCGCGCTGACGGGACCGTTGTCCTGGGTGTCGCTCATCTGCTTCCTTCCGAGCTGGCGGATCACTGTGGCGTGCGTTCGGTCGCGCAGTCGGGGCAGGTGCCCCAGTAGACGACCTCCGCCTCGTCGACCACGAAACCGTGGTCGCCGGAGGCGGTGAGACAGGGAGAATCGCCGACGGCGCAGTCGACGTCGGCGATCGCGCCGCAGGAGCGGCACACGACATGGTGGTGGTTGTCCGCGACGCGGGACTCGTAGCGGGCGGTGGCACCGGCCGGCTGGATGCGCCGCACCAGGCCGGCGTCGGTGAGCGCCCGCAGGACGTCGTACACGGCCTGGTGGGAGACCGTCGGGTGATCCGTCCGGACCAGCGCGATCACCGTGTCGGTGTCGACGTGCGGGTGGTCGCGCAGCGCCGCGAGCACCGCCAACCGGGGCCGGGTCACGCGCAACGAGACCGCCCGCAGCTGTGCCTCGAAGTCGGACGTCACCAGATGACCATAGCCTACTGTTCTGGAACGGATCCAGTCTTGCCCCAGCCCGAGCTGTGCGCCTCGACGGCGCCGCCGCGGCTCGGACACGCGGCGCGGCGGGAGCACTCGACGGCTCTTCGGGTCGAAGATCAGGAGGTGCCAGCCGGCCCAGGCATCCGGACGCCGCGCCTGGGGGCTACGAAGTAGGCGAGGAAGGAGCAGCCGTGCTCGGCGCCGGCGAGCAACGTGCGCCATGACCAGAGGTTCGGGTGTTCCCAGTGGGTCGCGGCCTCGGCCGGCGTCAGCAGCTCGACGGCCTTGGCCGCCTGCTCGCGGCTGAGCCGGAAGACCCCGGACGTGTCGACGTAGCCGCACACCGAGGCCAGGACGGCGGCTGGCAGCCGGTGCTCCCCGCCCGGCCCGTTCAGATACCCCACCGTGAGCCCGCCCGGATCCCTGCGCGCGAGGGTGTACGCGGTCGGCTGCACATAACCGGGGATGCGTGCGGCGAACCGCGAATGCGCGACCCGCAGGTCTTCGTCGGTCGGCCAGGAGTCGGCGGCAGAAGCAACCATGACAGAGCACGATAGCCGGACAGATCGAATGGCGTGGCCGACCCGGCCGTGGCCCCGTCGCCGCCGGCTCCAACCGACCCGGAGGTCCTCGGGACGGGATGTGAGGATGAAGGCGTGACTTCCCCGCTCGCGCTTCGCGTCCACCAGACCTGCCACCTGACCGGGTCGTTCCGCCTGCGCTCCGGGCAGGTGAGCGACGAGTACTTCGACAAGTACCTGTTCGAGGCGCAACCCGGTCTGCTGCGCGAGGTGGCCGAGACGATGGTTGCCCTGCTGCCGGAGTGCGACGTGCTGGCGGGGATGGAGATGGGTGGCATACCGATCGCCACGGTGATGTCGCAGCTGACCGGGTTGCCGACCGTCTTCGTCCGGAAGCAGGCCAAGGAGTACGGCACCGGCAAGGCGACCGAGGGTGGCCCAGTGGACGGCCGGCGCGTCGTGGTGGTCGAGGACGTCGTGACCACCGGTGGGGCGTTACTGGCGTCGTGCCGCCAACTGCGGGCGGCTGGCGCCGAGGTCGACTCGGTGGTCTGCGCCATCGACCGCGAGCAGGGTGGCCGGGAGAATCTGGCAGCGGAAGCGCTGCGGCTGCGCGCCGCCCTCACCCGCCGCGACCTGGAGTCCTGCCTGCCGGGGTGACAACACCTGTCCAATCCGTCGCACGTCATCTTCACAATGGCCGACGTGATGGCAACCCCTCGCCCACGACGTGAAGGAGACGGCATGTCCGACTCGATCCGGCTCAGTTCAACCACGCTCGACTGCTCCGACGTCGGCCGCCTGGCGGCCTTCTACGCCGACATCACCGGCGGGGCGGTGACCAATCTGGACGAGCACTGGGCCACGGTCCAGAGCCCGGGCGGGCGGATGGATTTCCAGGCCGTACCTGGCTACACGCCACCGACCTGGCCCGACCCGGCCTCATCGATCATGATGCACCTCGAGTTCTTCGTGGCTGATCGGGGGGCCGCCGAAGCACGGGTGCTCGCGGCGGGAGCGACGAAGTACGACTTCCAACCCAACAGCGGCCAGTGCTATGTGTACGCCGATCCGGCCGGTCACCCCTTCTGCCTGACCACCTGGGAAGACATGAAGCCTTGACCTGCCCTCCACGGTGAGGCGTGGTCGTCACCACCGCTCCGCGAGGTGTTCGCGGCCCTGCGGCGGTTCGTAGGGTTCGGGCCAGTAGTCGACGACCCGACTGATCAGTCCGTGTTCGGACACCTCGAGCCAGACACACGCATCCTGCTGCTCATCACCTACCCGGACGTCGAGCCACAGGGCAGCCACCCCGCTGTCCGCGACCACCCGTCGCACCCGCAGGTGCCAATCACCGGGATACTCGATGTTGAACTGCAGGAACGCATCCCTGCCGCGGATGCGTTCCCGGGTCTGCGGCATCTCGTAGACCACATCGTCGGTGAGCAGGCCGGCCAACCCGGGCCAGTCACGGCGTTCCAGGTGATCGACGTAGTCGTGCGCAGCCTGCCGGGTCGTGGCGGTGTCGTTCACAGCGTGGACCATACGTCGCCCGCGAACCTCATGACGCCGAGGCGTTCCGTTCGCGGATCGTGCAGTGGTGGCACTCGGTGGTGGAGTCCGCGTGTACCGGGTCAGCGGGCGGCGAGGGCGGCGGTGAGCGACTGGGCCAGCCATTGCTCGTACTCGTCGGGCGACCAGCCTCGGCCACCGACGAGCAGCTCGTAGACCTCGGGTGAGATCAGCGTCCAGACGATGTCCCGTGCCCGGTCGGGCTCGACGTCGACGCGTAGGCCACCGGATGCCGCGAGGTGGCCTACGAGAGCGCCGGCGCCGACCAGGCGTTCGCGGTTGATGGTCTCGCGGAACTGCGCGAGGTCGGCGTCGCCGCCGCTGGCAGCCGCGAGCAGCCTGGCGAGCAGGGGCCCCACGCGTTCGCCGACCCGGCGGGCGGCGTACGCGTACCGGGCGAGCTTGTCCCGCGGGCTGGTTGCGGCGAACACCGCCTTGATCTCGGGGCGGTCGATCATCGGGATGGGCTCGTCGTCGCCAGCGAGCGTGACGTCGTACACGTCTTTGATCAGCGCCGCCTTGGTGCGGAACGTCTTGTAGACGGTCTCGGCCGAGACACCGGCGCGCGTGGCGACGTCCCGCATGGTGACCGCCGCGGGGCCGCGTTCGATGAGCAGCTCGCGGGCCGCGTCCAGGACGCGGCGGCGGGTGAGCCCCGCCTGCTCGGCACGGCGGGTGTTGTCGTATGCACGACGAGGCATTGCTTACCGCCCATCGGTATTGAATACTTGCTCACTGTACCTGGTACTTCCGAAGGGGGCATCGTGGGCACCATCGACACCGATCCTTGTGTACGCTCCATGACGATCATGGCCTCCGGCGACCTCGCGGACCTGGCCCAGGTCGTACACCCGCAGGCTTCCAACCGCGAGGCGAAGGCCGAGCCGGCGGCCTGCCGGGGGCAGGGGCCGGCCGCGTTCGCGGCGACCGCCCGCTGGCTACGAGCCGCCTTCGCGGATCTGAACTTCGACATCCATCACGTGGTGACCGACGGCGACCTGGTCGCCGTGCACTGCACCATGTCGGGACGCCAGGTCGGCCCGTTCGTGGCGTACGACGAGCGCGGCGAGGTCGACCAGGCGTTCCCGCCGACCGGCCGCACGTTCGCGGTCACGCAGACCCACTGGTTCCGAGTCAGGGACGGCCAGCTCATCGAGCACTGGGCCAACCGCGACGACCTCGGCATGGCCGCCCAACTCGGCTGGGTCCCGCCCACTCCGGCATTCCTGTGGCGGATGGCCCGGGCGAAGCGCCGAGCCCGCCGCGACCTGACCCACTAGTTCTTCGTCCACCCGTGAGCCGCATCGTCATCAGGCCACGTTCGCTTGGTCGGTCACGTGACCGGTGGCCTCGGCGCGGGAGCTGACGTAGCCCGGACGCTCCTATCGTTCGTCAGGTGGTGTCGTGGGTGACTGACTGAGCCCGTAGAGCTCGTTGAGGTTGAGCAGGTGGTGACCGAGTACTGATGCTGTTCGGAGGTTGAGCACGAGCACCATGAACACGTTCGGGGTACCGGACGCGATGAGGACGTGCTGGTGCGTCCCGTCGGGCATCTGCCAGACGTTCGTCACCTCCTCACGGCTGAAGTCGTGGCCGGCGAAGTGATCCTGCGGGATGGCGTCGAAGTAGGGCCAGAAGTCGAACGGAGGAGGCTCATCGACGTCGACTGGTGCCGGCGGTGTCCCGAACGTGGCCTTGAACTCATCTGCCGTCAGTGGTCGCACCGGGGCCATGGTGCCTGCTCTGCCGGGCGAGGTGCGAGGTGGGTGAAAAAGGTTCCCGGTGAACCACCGGTGGCCGGTTCGGCGAGGCCGCTTTCCGACAGACACTGTGCGCGCGCCGCGTGAGGTTCTACAACGGACCCATGCCAGACAGTCAGACGGTCGATGCCTTCAAGTTCGTCGCCGTACGTCCGCCGCAACTGGTCGGACAGCGTGAGGCGGCCCTCGGCCTGATCACCGACCAGCGCAGGACCCTCGGCGGTGGGTCGCTCGCCGGCAACGACGATGGCGAGTCCTCGCGGCACCTGGACCCGCGGCTGGCCGCGCTGGCCGAGGCGGCGCGTGCGCTGGCCGACCGCTTCGGCGCACAGCCCGGCGGCGACCCGCTGGGCGACGCGGACGCGGAGCTGCGCGACGTGCTCGCCCTGGCCGACCGCGACGCCGCCGAGCTGGCCGGGACGGCCTGGGACGCGCTGTACCGGGCGTATCGTCAGGGGCCCGCGGCCGGACCCGACCTGGAGACGCCGACGGCCGCGCTGCGGGCACTGCACTTCGCCGCACTGTGGCGGGCCGAGGCGGCGACCACCGCCGCCGACGCGGTGACCGCGCTGGCCGCCACGCCGGTCGTGCCCGCGGAGCTCGCGGTCGTCGAGGCGCCCGAGACCGGACGCTGGCGCGGCTCGGCCTCGGTGGCGGGGCGTACCGACGTGTCCGACGAGCCGGTCCGCGCGCTGCTGCAGGAGGTCGCGGCGACCCGCGCGCTGCTGAACGCCGTGCGGGCGAACGCCGCGCCGATCCGGGAGCGGGTGCTGTCGGAGGAGCCGACCCAGCACGGCGACGTGTTCCGCAACCGGATCACGCTGGGGCGGGTGGCGAGCATGGCCGGGGTACTCGATGCCAGCCTGTCCGAGCAGGCGCGGAGTGTCGCGGCGCGGCTACGGATCGGGCAGGCCACCGCGGTGCCGACGGCGACCGCGACCGCGCAGACCCACCTGACCAAGCTGCTGCGGAGGGTGGACGCTCTGCGTGACGATCCGGCGCTGCGGCGCGAGTTCCGGGCGCTGTCGGGCACGCTCGATCTGAACGACGTGGGCACCATCGTGCCGGGCCTGGACCTGCCTCCGATCTTCGACCCCGACCCCGACCCGGGCACGAGCCCGGACGTGGACGTCAGCGGCCGGATCCGGCCGCTGGGCGTCGGCGACCTGAAGGTGGTCAAGCAGACCCTGCTCGGGTACGCCCCGGGAGAGGTCGCGCACATCGAGAACGTGCTCAAGGGCGAGCACCGCGAGCGGGTGCACCGCATGCTGGACCGGGTCGAGACCACCTACTTCGAGTCGTCGGAGGAGGTGAACGAGACCGAGCGCGACCAGCAGTCCACCGACCGGTTCGAGCTGAAGAAGGAGGCCGACCGGACCGTCAAGGAGGACATGAGCGTGCAGGCCGGGGTGACGGTGACCGCCGCGTTCGGGCCGGTCGTCACCACCGCGCACGGCGACTTCGCCTACGCGACGTCAAAGCAGGAGTCGACCAGGAGCAGCTCCAACTTCGCGCGCGATGTGGTCGACCGCTCCGTCACGAAGATCCAGAAGAAGGTGAAGACCGAGCGCACCACCAGGACCTTCCACGAGGTCGAGGAGACCAACACCCACGGCGTCGACAACGCCCAGGGCGCCGCGCACATCACCGGCGTCTACCGCTGGGTGGACAAGCGCTACCGGGCACAGGTCTACAACTACGGCCGGCGGCTGATGTTGGAGTTCATCGTGCCGCAGCCGGCGGCGTACTGGCTCGCCTCGCAGCTACGGCCGAAGACCGTCGTGGGCGCCGAACCGCCGATACCCTTCGTCAACGCCAAGAACAAGCCGCTGACCGCCGCCGACCTCGACGAGTCGAACTACCAGATGTTCGCCAGCCGCTACAACGCCCAGGGGATCACCACGCCGCCGCCGGAATGGACGTACGCGGCGACGTCGTTCGAGCAGAGTGGCGTCGACAACGGCAAGACCGTATCGAAGATGCTCAAGGACCTGGTCGTGCCGAACGGCTACACGATGATCTACTACATCGCCAACGTGTCGCTGATCTACGTGGTCGGCGGGCCCCGATTCTCGATCCAGATCGGTGACGACGCCGCCGAGCTCGTCACCAGCACCGCGGTCAAGCAGGGCGGAGTGCACACCCTGGGGTGGGCGCAGTCCCCGGAGACCTTCGACAACCCGACAGGGCCCATGGCGGTCAGCTGCATCGGGTACGACATCAACGCGTACTCGGTCAACGTCGGCATCAACTGCTACCGGGACGACGCGCACCTGCAGGACTGGCAGAACAAGACCTTCGAGAAGATCAGCACGGCCTACCTGGCCATGAAGACGGCGTACGAGCAGAAGGTGGCCCAGGCCGGCGCGCAGGAGGGGGCCGTGGTGATCCAGGGCCGCAACCCGGCCACCAATCGGGAGATCGAGCGCACCGAGCTGAAGAAGCTGTGTGTCACCATGATGACCGGCAGCCACCTCAGCGACTACAACGCGATGACGGACCCGGCGGACGCCCCGGCGAAGCTGCCCGAGGTCGACGTGCACGAGGCGATGGCAGAGGGCCCGGTCATCCAGTTCTTCGAACAGGCCTTCGACTGGCCGCAGATGACCTACCTGTTCTATCCGTACTTCTGGGGCCGCAAGACGAAGTGGACCGAGGCCAGCAACCGCTCCGACATCGACCCGTTGTTCGCCCAGTTCAAGCAGGCGGGCGCGGCCAGGGTGGTGGTCCCGGTGTCGCCCGCGTACAACCTGGCGGTCGCGTACTTCCTCGCTCGCAGGAGCCCCCGGCTGGCCGACCGGGTCTGGCTCGGCGGCGAGCCGCCGACCATCGACGACCCGCTGTACAAGTCGATCGCCGACGAGGTGCGGGCGCAGACCGACGACCTGGCCGGCGCGCTGCCCGAGGGCAGCCCGTGGGAGTTCACCGTGCCGACCACGCTGGTGTGGTTGCAGGAAGGCCCCGAACTGCCCGTCTACCCGGCCTGAGTCGATGGCCATCGACCTGGGCCCCTACCGGCGAATGCTGACCTCGGCTCGCGCCGAGTTCGAGGCCGGCATGACCGGCGGCAGGGCCAGCGCCTTCGAGTTGGCCGTGCTGCGTGGCGGGGTCGCCGTAATGGCCGAGGATCTCGCCCGGCGGCCTGACTCCCTTGCCGCGTACGAGCATCGCAAGGAGGGCGGCCTCTCCGGCCCGGAGCTGTGGAAGGTCACCGCGCGGCGGCAGGCCGCAGCGCCGCTGCGCCGGCGCGAGCTGACCCCGGAGGCCTTCACCGCCAGGAACAACGACTACCTGGCGTTGATGCGGATGCTGCGCCAGCGCGCCACCATGCCCACCCACCTGGTCGTCGATCGCACCCGCAAGCGCGTACTGCTGGTTCAGGAGCACGACCGGGAGCCAGCGGTGCCAGGGTCCGCGGTGCCTCAGGCGCCTTCCGTGCCCGACGCCCTCGACGACATCGCCGCGACCCTGGCCGCGTGGGTGGTGGCACACCAGGGCGACGACGACTTCCTCACCCTGCCCGCGGCCGAGGGCATGAACCGGATGCTGGCACAGCGCCAGGACCTGCTGGTGACGCTGCGGATAGCCCAGCAGCGGCCCACCGACACCAATTCGTTCCCGTTGCCCGCCGAACACCGTGCGGCGGTGCTGGAGGTCGTCGAGTTCGGCGTCGCCTGCATCCCGGTCGTCGGCACCGCGGTAGCGATCTTCGAGGCGACCTTCGGGTACGACATCTTCGGCTACGAGCTGACCGAGGTCGACCGGTGCATCATCGCCGCGGGCGTGCTGCTGCCGTTCGCCTCCCGGTTCGTCAAGGGCGGCCGGGCGCTCTACACCGCGGCGCGGATGGAGCGCCTGTACGGTCGCGGCGCCGCGCGGTGGAGCCTCGCCCTGGCCGCGGGTGAGAAGGTCAGCGAGGACGTCACCGGGCGCCTCGCCATCTCCGAGGCCCGAGCCCTCATCGCGGCGGGAAAGAAGGTCGATTCCGCGCTGGCGGCGAGGGCGGTCACCGCGCTGGAGAGGATGGGCGTCAAGCGGGGCAGCCCGCGAGGCATGTCCATCGCCACGTACGTCGCCGACTCGCTGAAGAAGCTCATCACCGGCAAGTCACTGCTCAGCGAGTTGGACCATCTGGCGCTGATGCGGGTCGTCGAGAAGGGCCCGAACATCAACCTGATGAAGGGGCAACTGCTGGAGGAGTTCCTGGAGGCGCGGATCGCGGCGTGGCTGCGTGATCCGGCCGGGGCGCGTGCCCTGGGCATCCACATCCCCGCGCCCCAGACGCTGGAGTTCATCCCCGGCCACATGATCCGCGACGCGTCCGGCCGGCAGCTCACCGACGGGATCCTGGCCCACCGACAGAACGGCGAGCTGATCATCGTCGCCATCTTCGAGGCCAAGGCGGGCAAGCACGCCGCCCGGGAGTTGAAAATCGCGTCCAGCAGCATCGGTGCGCTGTCCCAGGCCGAGCGCGCCGAGCTGCGCGCGTACGCCCGCGACGTGCTGCGCGCCCGCAACAACCGGGCCCGGCTGCGCGGCGAGAAGTTCCCCACCAGGGCCGACGAGGTCGACGCGGCCCTGGACAAGATCGAACGCGAGGTCGTGCTGAGCGAGGAGGGCGGGCAGGTCCGCCGCGACATCGAGCGGCTGGCGGCCAATCAGGACGGCACCGCGACGGTGATCCAGGTCGGCGAGGAGTTCCTGCCGGTGCGGGTCTCCCCGAAGGACACGAAGATCTTCGGCGTACTGCCCAGGGACGTGCCGGTGGGGAACATGGAGGAGCAGCTCACCGGACTGGGCTACAACTTCGAGGTGCTCGGCATGAACGTGACGCAGAAGGAACTCGTCGACCTGTCCAACAGCCTGCGCATCCACGTGCCGCCGGAGCACCTGCTGGGCCCGGCTCCCCTGCTCCCCCGCGGCGTGCCCGGCCAGGCCGTTCCGGTGCCCGCCACCGGCCAGCCGAAGTAGCGGCCCCGCGAAACCAACTGGAGTCCGCCTACGCCACCACCGTCAGCACCGGCGCGGTCGGCTCCTGGCAGCGGTACGGGACGCTGCCGGTGACGGCGTCGGACGGCCGGGCAGGGTGGGGTTCCAGCAGTCGAACCTCGCGGCGGCCGAGCCCCGTTTGCACCGGCCACCGCCGGGAAGGCGAGGAGCGATGGGCGCACGCGGAGCCGTGTGTGCCACCGTGCTCACGGGGAGGCCGACATGGGAGACCAGCAACGGCTGCACGACCTTCGCCAGCAGGCCCACGACGCGGGCATCGAGGGCAACTCCAAGATGACCGAGCAGCAGCTTCGCGAGGCACTGCGCAAGGTCGGCAAGGGCGAGCGGCCCGAGATGGCCAAGCAGGAGGCGAAACGATAAGGCACGTGGGCGGTGCCGGCGCGCGAGAGGGTGCCGGCACCGCCGGCCTGTCCCATGAGGCGGATGTGCCAGAGACGATGCGACAGGCCGGCTGGGTGTCATCGGCGGGCAGGTGGGTAGCAGCGGGGATGACGCCGAACAGCAGAGCTCTCATCGCCGGCGCGGCCGGCGCCGACCGGGTCAGCGACCTCGTCAGGCACCTCCCCCACGGCCCGGTCAACGCCGTCGCCTCCAGGGCGCTGCGGTGACGGGCCTGCTGAGCGACGAGCCGGTCGGCGAGCTGGAGGTCGTGCACACCTTCACCGGGCCGATGCCGACCGGCGTGAGTGTGTCGCACACCGCGCGCATCTTCGTCAACTTCCCGAAGTGGGGTGACGAGGTACCCGCCACGGTCGTCGAGCTGCGCGACGGGGCGGAGGTGCCGTTCCCCGATCAGCGGTGGAACAGCCCGGCCGCCGACGACGACGCCCAGGCGTTCGTCTCGGTGCAGAGCATCGTGGTCGACCCGGCCGACCGCCTGTGGGTACTCGACACCGGCAGCCCGATGTTCCAGCCCACCCGACCGGGCGGGCCGAAACTGGTCCGGGTCGACCTGGACACCGACACCGTCGCCCAGGTGATCACCTTTCCGGCCGATGTGGCGCTGCCCAGCACCTACCTCAACGACGTACGCTTCGACCTGCGCCGCGGCGAGGCCGGCGTCGCCTACATCACCGACTCCTCCGACTCGGGCCCGAACGGGATCATCGTGGTCGACCTGGCCACCGGCGCGTCGTGGCGACGGCTGCACGAGCACCCGTCGACGAAGGCGGAGCCGCTGGAGACGTTCCGGCCGGTGGTCGAGGGGCGGCCGTTTCTGGAACGTCCCGCCGATGGCGATCCGAAGCCGGTGAGCATGGGTTGTGACGGCATCGCCATCGCCGCCGACGGTTCCCGGCTGTACTACTGCCCGCTGGCGTCGCGCCGCTGGTACAGCGTCGCGACCGACGTACTGGCCGACCACACGGTTCCCGACGACGAGGTGGTGACGACGGTACGCGACGAGGGCGACAAGGGCGGCGGCTCCGACGGCCTGGAGACCGACGACGCCGGTCGGCTCTACCTCACCTCCTACGAGCACGACGCGGTGCTGCGCCGCCGCACCGACGGCGAGTACGAGACCGTGGTCCACGACCCACGGTTGCTGTGGCCGGACACGATGTCGGTGGCCACCGACGGGCACCTGTACGTCACCGCGAACCAGCTGCACCGCCAGGAGAAGTACCACCGCGGGCGGGATCTGCGGCGCAAGCCGTACGTCCTGTTCCGGACCCCCATCGACGCGGGCCCGGTCCTGCTGCGCTGAGCGCCGACGTCGCAACCGCAGCGGGCGGAGATGGCGGACGTCGGTTCCTCGGCGGGGGCGTCGGCGAGCCCCCTCATGAACGCGAAGAGTTCGACTGGCCTGGACCGGTCGAACTCTTCGCGATCATTACGGGTGCGGGTTCCGCACCATCGGCTCAGCTCACGCCCAGCCGTACTCCGGGGCCTTGCAGTCCGAGAAGGTGCCCTTCACCAGACAGATCTTCACTCCGACGAAGGTGCCCTCGGTGAGGTTTCCGGTTGCCCAGGGGGTGCAGTACGGCGAGTTGATGCCGCGGGTGGAGGCCATTCGGTCGGTGCGCCACGAGCTGGGCGACGTCGACGGGTTGATCATCATTCGGACTTCGATGCCATATCCATCCGCGTTGAAATCGCAGGCGCGGAGCGCGTCGCCGGGCTCGCTACCGAAGGGATCGGCCTGGAACTGACCACGTCCCGCCTCGACACCGTTGCTGTACAGCCACTCGACCCAGACGCTCTGGGAGGTGGGCTCCGCGTGGGCCGGGACCTGGGTGGTGAGCACCATGGCTACCGCGGCCAGGCCGGCCAGCAGCAGCCGGAGGGGCGACAGACTTCTCCGTTTCATGCGTTCTCCTCTGTGGGGGCAACCGCTCTGGGCACGCCCGCAGCTTCGGGTGTCGCGTCGGAGAATCCCATCGCCAACGCCCCCGTTGCGGCTGGGTGTGGATCAAAATCTAGCGGCGAGAAAGACCCATGTCTATGGGGTGCCTGAGGTGCGGCTGATGTCCCGATGCGGCTGGTATCAACCAGGCTGCGATACGACCAAGGGCCGGTCTCCCGTGTTGGGAAACCGGCCCTTGGCCTGCTGGGTGCCAAAAGCGAGTCGATCCGCTGCCCTCTGATCGTTCGTGTCCGCTCGGGGGCCGCCTGGCACCAGCGGGGTTGGTCAGGCGCTGAGCTTGCCGGCGATCTTGACGACCCGCTGAGCCATGTGGTCGAGGGCGTTGAGCTGGGCGTCGCCCAGGGGCGCGTCGTTGCCTCCGCCGGTGACGTGCGAGACACCGTACGGGTTGCCGTCGGCGAACTTCAGCGGGTCGGTGTAGCCGGGGGCGACGACCAGACCGCCGAAGTGGTGGATGGTGTTGTAGAGCGCCAGGAGCGTCGACTCCTGGCCGCCGTGGGCGGTCATCGAGGCGGTGAAGCCGGCGTACACCTTGTCGGCCAGCAGACCCTGCCCCCACTGCGGGCCGAGGGTGTCGATGAACTGCTTCAGCTGGCTGGAGACGTTGCCGTATCGGGTGGGGGTGCCGAACAGCACCGCGTCGGCCCATACGACGTCGTCGGCGGTCGCCTTCGGCTCGCTCTTCGTGGCGTCGAAGTGCTGGCTCCAGGCGGCGTTGGAGGCGATGGCCTCCGCCGGGGCAAGCTCCGGAACCTGGCGCAGTCGCACCTCGGCGCCGGCCTTTTCGCCAGCCTCGGCGAGTCGCCGGGCCATGGCGTGGACCGTACCGGTCGAGGAGTAGTAGATGACGGAGAGCTTGGTCATCGGGGGCATCCTTCCGCGAGGTAGTTGCTGACGATAAATTTGCGTCCGCAACAACCTGACTCTAGCAACGGCAGCAGGGCGGTCGCCACCGGGCCGGACCTGGTCGAGGAGAACTGCTCGGCCCGTGGCGCCGCTCGCCGCTCACCTGCACGTCAGGTGCGGCCCGGCTTCGATCGCCGGTCGGCCAACGCCGTGGCCTCCGCGCCGGTCACCGCCGCCTTCAGCATCTGGTGCAGCGCGTTGATGCGCGCCCAGTCGACGACGGCCAACCTGGCTGTTATGATCATCGATCGATGCCCGGGCCAGCCCGTTACGAGCCATCGGAGAGCCGGCCAGAAGGATCACGTCCCGGCGAGCCTGCTGGGGCCGTGCTCGGCGTGACGGCGGTGTCAGGACCGGCGTCGACAAGGCTCGGGCGACGCCGCGCACCATCGCGGCCGCCGTGCTGGCCAGCGTGATCGGCAGAGGCAAGTCCGACCGGGCCACGGCCCACGCCTGAAGGGCGAGAAGACCATGGCACACATCGATCTCGGCGTCGACGAGACCAGGTTCCCCGGCATCGCCGGCCTGATGCGGTACCGCCCGGAGACGGCCAAGCCGCTCGGCGAGCTGGCCGAGGTGCTGCTGCGCGCCACACATTCGCTCCCGGCCGGCGAGCGTGAACTGATCGCCGCGTACGTCTCCGGGCTCAACGAGTGCACCTTCTGCTGCGCGTCGCATTCGGCCTCCGCCGCCATGCAGCTCGACCAGGGCATGACCCTCGTCGACCAGGTCCACCTCGACCTCGATACCGCCCCGATCCCGGCCAAGCTACGGTCGCTGCTGCGCATCGCGGGCGCGGTACAGGTCGACGGGCGCAGCGTCACCACCGAGATGGTCGCCAACGCTCGCGCCCAAGGCGCCACCGACGTGGAGATCCACGACACCGTCCTGATCGCCGCCGCGTTCAGCATGTACAACCGGTACGTCGATGGCCTCGGCACCTTCGCGCCCGACGGGCAGGACGCCTACACCGACTCCGCCCGCCGGATCGTCGAGTTCGGCTACCGGTCGACGGGCAGACCCGAGCCAACCGGATCACCGGCTGCCTGAGCACACACCGGACCGCCGCGACCCTGCTCCCGGTCCGCCAGCATCATGTCGGCGCCGCAATGGGCTGGGACAGCTCGATCACCGCCAGGGTCTACGGCCGGCCCGCTCTGCCGCGTGGTCCGGCGAAGCCTGGCGCGGTAGGGGCGCGTGCGGTTGTCCGGTCAGCCTGCGCCACAGGAACTCCAGCGTCAGCGCCCACACGAAGGCGTGCTGCTCGTTGTTCGCCGCCGTGCCGTGCCCACCTTCGACGTTCTCGTAGTAGGACACGTCGTGGCCGTGCTCGCGCAGCCGGGCCGCCATCTTGCGGGCGTGCCCCGGATGCACCCGGTCGTCCCGGGTCGAGGTGATGAACAGGACCGGCGGGTACGACCGCCCGCCGCGGACGTTGTGGTACGGCGAGTACTCCCGCAGGTAGGCCCAGTCGGCCGGGTCGTCCGGGTCGCCGTACTCGGCCATCCACGAGGCCCCGGCCAGCAGCCGGTGGTAACGCCGCATGTCCAGCATCGGCACGGTGGCGACGACAGCACCGAAGAGCGCGGGATAGCGGGTCAGCATCACCCCCATCAGCAGCCCGCCGTTGCTGCCGCCCTCGATGCCGAGCCGCTGCGGCGTGGTGATCTGACGCGTCACCAGGTCGACCGCCACCGCCGCGAAGTCCTCGTACGCCCGGGGCCGGTTCTCCCGCCTGGCGGCGCGGTGCCACTCCGGGCCGTACTCCCCGCCGCCGCGGATGTTCGCCACCACGTAGCTGCCGCCCCTGGCCAGCCAGCCCCGCCCGACGACCCCGCTGTAGTGCGGAGTCAGGGAGACCTCGTACCCGCCGTACCCGGTGAGCAGCGTCGGCCCGCCGGCCGCGCCCGGGTCTCCCACCACGAAGTACGGCACCCGGGTGCCGTCGGCCGAGGTGGCGAAGAACTGGCGGACCACCAGGCCGTCGGTGTCGAAGAACGCCGGCTCCCGCTTGAGCGTCTCGACCGCGCCGCCGACCTGGCCGAACCGCAGCGCCGCCGGTTGCAGAAACCCTTCCGAGGCGAGCAGGTAGGCGTCGTCGTGGTCCGGGTCGGTCTCCACGATCCGGCTGTGCTCGAACTCCGGCACCCCGGCCAGCGGCTCCCGTCGCCAGCCCGTCTCGCCGGGCGTCAGCACGTCCAGCCGACTCCGCACGTCGACGAGCGTGACCAGGATCAGATGGTTCCGGGTCCAGAAGTAGCCGCTCAGCCCCGTGCGAGCGTCGGGCCGGAAGAGCACCGCCAGCTCCCGCTGACCGGCGAGGAACGCGTCGAATCGGGTCGCCAGCAGAACGCCGGCGGGATGGGTCACCCCACCGACTAGCCACGGCGAGCGCAGCCGGATCAAAAGCCACTCCCGGTGTACGTCCCACCAGGCGTCCTCCGGCACCTCAAGCCGGATCCGCTCGCCCAGCCCGGTCAGCAGACAGCTCTCCGAGCGGAAGAAGTCCAGGCTGCGACCGACGAAGTCGCGCTCGAAGCCGGGCGTTGGATCGTGCAAGGCGAACACCCCGACGTCCTCCGGCCGCCCCTCGTGCACCGTGTCGGCCGCCGACAGCGGAGTGCCCCGCCGCCACCGTTTGGCGACGCGTGGGTACCCGGAGAAGGTCAGCGACCCCGGCCCGAAGTCAGTGCCGACATAGATGTGGTCCGCGTCGATCCAGCAGACCCGGCTCTTCGCCTCGGGAAGCGTGAAGCCGTCCTCGACGAAGGCCCGGCGGACCAGGTCGAACTCCCGCACCACGACGGCGTCCGCGCCGCCTCGGGACAGGCTGATCAGGCAACGCTCGTAGCCCGGCCGCAGCACCGTCACCCCGCTCCAGACCCAGTTCTCGCCCTCCTCCGCCGCCAACGCGTCGACGTCAAGCAGCACGTCCCACTCCGGCTCAGGCCGGCGGTACTCCTCGCGGGTCGCCCGCCGCCAGATCCCCCGCGGGTGGGCCGCGTCCGTCCAGAAGTTGTAGTAGAAGTGATCCCCACGCCAGCCCGGATAGGGAATGCGGTCCTGCGCATCGAGCACCTGCCGGATCTCGGCCCGCAGGCCGGCGAACGCCTCGCTTCCGGTCAGCGTGGTCAGCGTCTCCGCATTGCGGTCGCGCACCCACCCGGCGGCGGCCACACCATCAAGATCCTCCAGCCAGAGGTACGGGTCATCGCCCTCGTCGGTCAGCCTCGCCACCTTCGCAACTATCCCGATGAGCGACCCGCATCCGTGTCGTATGTCAGCATGGCGACTCAGCGGGGTGATATCAGAACGGGCCGGATTGCGCTCCTACGGGCACCGTCCACATGCTCATCCGAGTGGGCGGCACCAGGTAGTCCGCGTCGGGTCGAACCGAGGTAGCCGCTGGCACGGCGGCCCCAAAGGGAATCCGGCATTTCGGTGAAAATCAGCGCATCAGCTGCGTAACGTGCCGGACATGCTCTTTCGCACCTGGCGTAACCTGTTGCTCACAGCGCTCGGGATGGGCGTGCTCGCCGGTGCCGGTCAGCTCGGCATCGCGTTCGGCTTCGGCATCGTTCAGCTCACCGGCGCCTCCACCGGCACCACCGTCAATCACTGGCCGGCTCAACTCGTGTGGGTGGGCTGGTTGGCGGCACACGCCGCCGTCGTCGGCACCGTCTTCGCCGCACGCCTGGCCCGCCGGTACGGGGGGCTGGGTAGCACGGGCAGATTGGTGGCCCTCGCCGCCGCCGCCGCGCTGGGTGCCACCGTCGTGGCGCCGCTCTGCGTCCGACCGGCCCAGGCGGCGGAGCGCTTCTCTGTGGACCCGATCTGGGCCGTCGGCATCTGCGCGATCCTCGGCGCTCTGGTCGGCGCGGGTGCCGCGATCGCCGTACTGATGAAGCCGCCGCTGGGCTGGAACATCGCGGCGGTGGGCGGCGCGGTCTGGCTGCTGGCGTTCGTCTCGGTCGCCACGTCAGTCGCAGCCGCCGGGCCGTTGCCCGCCGTACGGCTCGGTGTGCTGGAGCCGGTCGGGCTCGACGCTGACGCGGCACACCGGCAGACGCTCCTGATCTTGCCGGCGGTGGCCCTGCTCATCGGCGCGGTGACCGGCGGGCTGGCCCGCCGGCGCGGGCATTCCCCGCTGGTCAACGGCGCGACCGGCCTGGCCGGCACGGCGCTTGTCGCGTTCGCCTACCTGAGTGCCGGGCCCGGCGACGCCGTGGACCGTTACCAGATCACGCCGTACTACGGCGCGCTGCTCGCCGTCGCCGCCGGTGTGCTCGGTTCGGCCGCCGCCGCGTTGTTCCGCTGGCCGGCCCTGCCGCGCACCGCCCAAGGGCGGGTCATCGAGCCGACCGACATCCTCCGTCCGCCGTCCGCCGGCCCCGTGCCGCAGGCCAGGACGCCGGCCGCTGCTGATGCGACCGACGAGCCGGAGCCCGTCGACCTGGCCGGCACGGGGTTGGTCGCCGACGCGACCGCAGCGAAGCTCCCGACCAGGGCCGAACCGCTAGGCATCGGCGCGTCGGCTGGCGACCGGGACGCCAGCGCCGTACCGCCCGACACCGCGACGCGCACCGCCGCATCGGCCGCACCCGCCGACCTCGCCACACCCGCCGACCTCGACGACATCCCGGAGACATCGGAACCGGCCCCCGCGACGGCAGCCCACCTTCCCGCGGGACCCGGCGGGGACGGCTCCCGGACCGCGGCGCAGCCCGACAGCACCCCTCCCGATGGGATGCCGCCCGACGGGGCACTCGTCGCCCCCGGGACCCTCCTGATGTACCAGCCGCCGAAGACCGACCGGCCACGGGTTCAGGCGACCTGGCCGGTCGTTCCGGCGCGGCGGGTGCCGCCCCCGACCGAGCCCGCCTCGGGCGCCGAGGCAACCCACTCGGCCGGCACGCGAAAGAGGCCCGAACCGGCGCTCCCACCTCGGCACCGGCCGCCCCTGCCCAACCTGAACCGGGCCGCGAACTGGGACGCCCTCGCCACCGCCCAGCGCGCCGGCCCCCCGCCCACGACCGACGCCGCACCGGCCCGCCCCGCCGGGACCGAACCGGTCGCCGCGGTCCCCGCGCCGGCCAGCCCGGCAGCCGTCGCCGAGACGGGACGGACCGGTGGGAGACTGGGCCTGTTCCGGCGCAACAGGTCCCGGGCCGACGGGGACGGCACGCGCAGCCTGGCGGACGGCGAGCCGATGCCGAGGCAGGACGCGGAGTTCGTCGACTGGGTGACCCGGCTGGGCAAGCCGGGGGCGAACACCGAGCCGGACCAGGGCGCTCGCCAGTCCCTCCGCTCCCCCGGCCACCACCACAGCGACTGACCTCCACTGTCAGGCCCGCCGCCGCACCGGCGACCTGATCGCGCTCGGCGCCCTGCAGGGATGCGGGCTGCGCGCGCCGAACGAGCCTCGATAGCTGTCTTTCCCACCGGCGCTTCGCTAGCGGCGACATCCTCCATTCGGCACCATCGGACGGCGCCTGGCTCAAGCGATCGTGACGCCCAGCAGCGCCCGATCGGCGGCATGAGCAGGTGGGTGGACTCCTCGGTTGCCATACTCGTGGCGGCGGCCGGCAAGATGTCATGGTGGCCACGGCAGCAGAGTTCGACGACACCTACGAGGCTGTTGGACCAAGGGAGTACCTCGATCGGCTCCTGGCGGAGTATGGCCTCAGTGAAGAGGAACTGGGGGATCGGATCCGGGTACGCACGCCTGCGCGAGGGACGTCAGGGCTGGTCCCTTCTCAGGAGTATCTGGTGCACGAGTCGGTGCTGCGCTCGCACGGCCAATTCCCCTCCGGCATGAGCGCGTGTCGGCTCAGTCGGCTGGGGAGCCCCACGCCGCGGTCATGGCAGCGATCCGCGCGGTAACCGCGTCCGGATCGACGAGTTGGTGCAGATGTCCACCGGGCATCTCGGCTACGCTCCAGCCGCGCTTGCGCGACTCCTGCGCCATGCGGTCGTACGGCGGCCCGAACAGCAGATACCCGCATGGCCGATGGTCCCAGCCGGCGGGGACAGGAATTCGTTGCTCGTAGTAGCTGATTGGGAGTCTGGGCTGCTCGGCCGAGACGGCCCGCCTGGTCTGCGGATCGGGGAACAGCGTTGCGACGTCATCCCCGTCCCACCACGTCGTCCACTGCGGCAGCCGGCCCCGCGTGACCTTCGTCCGCAGGTAGGCCAGCCGCTCGGGCGATGCGGCGGGCGTGTATCCGGCCCGCGGGGGCAGACGGGCATCGACGAAGAGACACCCGACGACCGGACGCCGCACCGCCTGCACGGCAACCGGAACCAGCAGGCCGGCGTTGCTGTGCGCTACCAACACGATCGGCTGACCCTGCGGTAGGTGGGAGAGGCTCTGGTTGATGGTCGAGCCGACTCGCGGCCAGAACGGTGGGTCGCCTCCATCGACCACGTCGATCAGTGACGGCACCACCGTCTCGGCGCCCAGAGCTGCGAGCCGGGCCGCCACGGGCGTCCACGTCCGAGGACCCAGCAGCAGGCTGTGCACCAGCACGAACCCAGGCATCACCCGTTCAGCATTCACGACGCTGCCTGCCGTCCGCTACCCGAGCCTCCAGCACGCAGTGCCCGCTCGTCCGTACGACAGGGCGGTGCCGGACGCGCGGTCAGCGGCTTGAGCGCGGTCAGCGGCAGATCCGGACGCATGGCGGGTCACGAGAAGTTGCTGGACCGGTCAGGTTGTTGCCGGGACGGGCCTTGCTGCTGGAAGTCAGGGCCGGTGGATCGTCCAGGAATGGGCGGTCGTAATACTCCTCCGTGAGCCTCCGACGTCGTTTCTCGCTCAGGCGAGGGCCACGGCGGCGACGACCCCGGCAACGACAATGAGAGTGCGCAGCATTGTTGGTGGGAGCCGGCGCCCGATCCGAGAGCCCACGTAGCCGCCGCCGATGGACCCGAGCGCGAGCACGGCCACCACGGACCAGTCCAGGTCGGCGACGACCATGAAGATGACGCTCGCGACCACGTTCGCGGCGGCGACGGCCAACGTCTTGAGCCCGTTGACCACGCGCAGGTCGAGGTCGAGCCCGAAGCCGAGGACGGCGACCATCATCACGCCGGATCCGGCGCCGAAGTAGCCGCCGTACGCACCGGTCAGCACCCACAGCGCTGTGGTGACCGGGCCGGGGAAGGTCCGCGCTTTCGCGTCCGGCGTACGCCGGCGCAGCCAACGGGTGACCGCCGGTTGGGCGCCGACGAGCAGGCAGGTGAAGAGGATCAAACAGGGCACGACGCGCTCGAAGACACCGGGCTGGAGCGCCAAGAGCAGGGTCGCGCCGCCGACTGACCCGAGGGCGCAGGTAACGACGATGACCCAGGCGAGTCGGGGTTGCTCGCGCAGTTCTTCGCGATAACCCCAGGAGCCGCTCAAACCGGCTGGGGTGAGACCGATCGTGTTCGAGGCGTTGGCGACGACCGGTGGGACGCCTAAGGCTAGGAGGACGGGGAAGCTGGCGAGCGAGGCCACGCCCACGGTGGAGGTGAGCACGCCTGCCGCAAACCCGGCGACGAGCACCAGCAACTGTGCGGCAGGTGTCACGGGAGCGGCACCGTGTGCCCGGCCCGGGCGCACGTCCCCGGCGTGTAGCCGATGGTGCGCCGGATGACGTCGATGAAGGCACTCGCGGATGCCCACCCGCAGCGGTGGGCCCCCGCAGTGACCGGCGCCTGTCGCGCTCCACGCTCAGACGGCCGCCACGGTCCCTGCTCTGCAATGCGGATCGCCTCGGCGTCGCGTCCCTCCCCGATCAGAAACACGATGGCGTGGAGCTGATTGCGGAACTCCCGCTCGAGCGCCGCGCATGGGTTCTCGGAATCGACGATCTGCATGGCTCTCCTTCACGTACGGTCTTCGGCCTGCACTGAGGCTCCTGTCCATGCTCACGTGCGGCCCGCCGCTTCTGGTCACGGAGATGTGATGCAGCCTTCGGTGCCGCCGAAGGGCAGAATGTGCGTGTGATCGACATGCGTGATCTTCAGCTGTTCCTCGAGGTCGTCGAGTCCGGCTCCATCAGCGCTGGTGCGGAGCGTTGTGGCCTCTCCCTGTCCGCTGCCAGCGCCCGCATCACGGCGCTCGAGCGGCGCGTGGGAACACCGTTGCTCGAGCGCCACCGTCGTGGGGCAAGCCCGACGGCAGCCGGGGAGTCGTTGACGGCCCGCGCTGCGCGTCTCGTGGACGAGGCTCGGGAGTTCGAGCAGTCGCTGATGGCCCGGTCCCGCGGCATCACCCAAGAACTGCGCCTGGCCGTGAACAGTTCGGCGGTCGACAGCCTGCCCGAGGTGATCACCGCGGCGCTGAACCGGATGCAGACCGTCTCGCTGGATCTGGTCGAGCTGAGCAGCGTGGCCGCGGTGGACCACGTCCGCGAAGGACGGGTCGAGCTCGCTGTCGTATCAACTGGGACCGCCGCTACGCAGGGCTGCGAGACCATCGCCCTGTGGGACGACCCCTTGGTTGTCGTGGGCACGCCGCAAAAGGGGCTGTCGCGGCCCCTGTCGCTCGCCCAGGGCACAGCGGAGCCGATGGTCGGGCTGAACCGCGGTGTGCCCCTGCAGCAGCTGATCGAGCGGCAGGCCGCTCGAGCGGCCTTGCAGCCGACATACCGGGTGAGGTTTCCCTCGCTCGTGGCTGTGTGTGCCGCGGCGACGGCCGGAGTTGGTCGGGCCATCGTGCCGCGCAACTCGGCGCGGCGCTACGGCGTCCCGCTCCGCGCCCAGCACGAGCTGACCGAACCGTGGGCCCGGCGCGAGGCCGTCCTGGTCGCACGTGACTTTGCGCGGCTCAGCCCAACAGCGGCCGCCCTCACTGAACAGTTCGTCGCGTACCGGGCGGAAGTCGAGGTGTAAGTCCTGCACCGCGGTTGCTCGCCAGCCCTCTGGCCCGACCAGCACACCTACCGCTGCCCCGCAGTGCCAGCGCCCGACATGCGCAACGACACACGCGTTGCCCGACCTACGGTCGGTCCGGGCTCCTGGCCACTACCGGACATCGGCATGTCCGGATGCGTGCACCCGTGAGCTGGTTACCTTGCGTGACGAGCGCTACGCGGCAGAAGAGGATGCGCTCCCATGGCGCGGCGCCAAGAACTCAGGGCCCCACCACGTTTAGCCTTGGGTTAGCTCTCGCCGTTCGGGAACCCAGTCCACCGATTCGGCCGCCGAGGGGTCAGTGAACACGAGGACGGACTCGTCGCAGCGAGTGAACACCAATCGCTCCTGCGCAAACTCGTACAGTTCACCCGCCATCAACAGCAGCGGTCGGCCCTGAATGTGCAAGACCACCTCAGCCAGGACCTCTTCGTCCAGGAACGTCGAGACACCGTCGACCTCGCCGGTGGGCAACTCCGACAGGGTCCGCATGCGATAGATTCCGGCCATACCCGCCCAGTCCGCCGAGTAGTCGCTAGCTGCCCCGCGCAGCCACAGGCCCCATGCACTGTCGTCCTGGTAAGTGCCGACGGTCACGAAGGTCCCGTCGCCGAGTGAGGCACCTAGGGTCAGTAGTTGCAAACATGGCACGGCGCGATCCTCGAACTGCGGGGCACCGGCGGCAATTCGCTCCCGCAGCGCCATCTCAACGCCCGTCCAAGCTGTAATCTGCTGACCGCGGAGCTGGCCAAACTCCCGAACTCTTTCCGCGTTCCAGCCATCCCGCGCCATGCCTCAGTATCTCCGGCGACGTCCATGGTTGTGGCATCGGGGCATCCGCTCATCGGCACGAGCGGTCGGCTGGCTCGTCGGTCTCGCAGGTGCGGCCCCTGGCGCCGCCTCAGCGGCAGATCCGTGCACCGGATCTTCGGGCCAGGCCGGCTATTTTCTGATCTGATGCGCACCCAACTCGCCACGCGGCTAGCGGGTAGGTTGGCGCGGTGCGGATCGGTGCCTGCCAGACCCGGGAGATCCTCGGTGACGTGGACGCGGCGGTGACGGTCATCCAGGACTTCGCGGACGGTGCTGACGCGGCGGGGGTTGAACTCCTGCTGTTCCCAGAGTGCTTCCTACAGGGCTATCTGGTCACGGATGAGCATGTGCACCGCCACGCATTCGACGTGCGTTCGACGGAGTTCGCTGCGGTGTTGGCGCGGCTGGGCGGCATCCGGCAGATGCTCGTGCTCGGCATGATCGAGCGGTGGCGGGGCCGGTACTACAACACGGCACTGGTCGTCACGGGCGGTCGAGTGGTAGGCGAGTATCGCAAGACCTTCCTGACCGGCGGAGAGTCGGTGTTCACCGCGGGCGACACCTACCCGGTGTTCACCTACGAGGGTGTGCGATTCGGCATCAACATCTGCTACGACACGCAGTTCCCGCAAGCAGCGGCCGCGGTGGCGGCGGGTGGAGCCCAGGTGTTGCTGGTGCCGGCGCAGAACATGATGCGCCGCGATAAGGCACTCTGGTGGCAGGACCGGCACAACGAGATCCGCGCGCGACGGGTCCAGGAGACGGGCATGTGGCTGATCTCCGCCGACGTCACCGGCGAACGTGACGAGTCTCGGATCGGGCTGGGCCCGACCTGCGTCATTGACCCAGTCGGCCAAGTGGTGGCGCAAGTCCGCACGGGGACGACCGGAATGGCCACCATCGAGATCGACCCGCCGTAAGTCGCCCACCACCGACTTGCTCCACTCGGCTCGCGGCAATTGAGCGCGCTTCTGACGCGCAGCGATTTCCCGCATGGCTGGCCGTCAGCCGCGTCCGAAGGCGGTGTAGAAGGCGCTCGGGTCGGCGGCCAGTGACGCCTTGATGTGGGCGCTCCACTCGTCGGCGACGACCTCCAGTTTGCGGGCTTCGATGCCGTCGAGAGCGGC
>NZ_JBHSBO010000013.1:0-48909 GCF_042650685.1 Micromonospora sp. GCM10011542 | reverse complement strand
ATGAAGCTCGGGAAGTCGCCGAACTGGGTCCACTGGTTGTACGCGGCCCGCACCGGCACGCCAACCTCGATCGTCTCGACGATGTTGGTGACCTTCTGCTCCTTGCCGCCCTTGCCGCCGCCCTTGCCGCGCACGCGGCCGAGAGCCGACATCACCTTCTCCTTACCGCCGGTCAGACGGGGATGGAACATGGCCTTCACCCGGGACTGGCCCTCGGCGCGCTTCTTACTACCGGTGACGGCGGCGACCAGGCCGGGGCCGCCGCCCTGCTTCGCGTACTCGCTGAGCCGCCCGGTGGTGCCGGTGATCTTCTCGGTCAGCACGTGGGTGGCCCGCTCCCCGAACGCGGAGGCGAGATTGCGCACCTCGCCGCCGAGCTGCTCGCGTGCCTTGTGCACGAGGTTGCCGATAACCATCGTCACTGACCCCCACGTTGACCGTCGTCGCTGGACCCCTGGCCACCCTGCTGGCCCTGCGCGGACTGGTCGGCCTGGCCGCTGGCCTTGCGGCGCAGCGCGTCCGCGCTGCCGCGCAGCTTGCCGCTGAGCACGTCGATGCCGCTGCCCGCGGCGGCAGTCGCCGCGTCCTTGCCCGCGGTGGCCAGCGGCTGGCCCAGCTTGCCGAGATTGCCCAGCTGCGAGTTGGCGCCGAACAGATCCGTACCGAGCTTCTTCAGCCCGCCCGTCTGCTGGCTGGCCCGCCCGACCGCTACCGCCGCAGCCAGAGTCAGGGCCGTCTTCAGCTTTTTGCGGCGCCCTAGGAGATAGCCGAAGCCCACCGCCAGTGCGACCCGTGTTCCCCTCTTCATCAGCTCTCCTCGCTCCCCCGGCGTACACCGACGCCGGTCACCTGGGACCGACCACAGCCGGCCGCCGGGGATCGGCGGAACAGATCCTGCGACACCGGGCGTCCGCCATCGGTGGAACCAGCGAGTACCCGTCTCTCTACCCGCAAAACGACACTGAACCGACAAAACCGGCCAACGCCAACC
The DNA here is from genome assembly GCF_042650685.1 of Micromonospora sp. GCM10011542. NCBI lineage: Bacteria > Bacillati > Actinomycetota > Actinomycetes > Micromonosporales > Micromonosporaceae > Micromonospora > Micromonospora sp. GCM10011542. The sequence continues at coordinate 47,918 of NZ_JBHSBO010000013.1, read as the reverse complement.
CGTACGCCGAGCTGCGGCGACCCTGACGACGGCCCGGGCGCGTATCGAATCGGGCTGCGGCATTGGTAGGGCTCTTGCACCAGACAGCACCATGGCGCAGCACGCCACGACGTAGCCAACAGCAATGATTGGCAGTCAAGGCCAGGTTGACACAGGCTGGCCTAGTTGGCACTCGGCGCTGCACCGTCGCCACTGGCGGGGGTCACTGCGTTCATCACCAAGCGCCAGACCAGGAGGCTCTGTTCTGAGCGGCCAGCCTGCTGCCACGTGACGAGGCGGTGGTGGGGATGCGGCGCGCACTCGGGCAGGCCCCCGCCTGCCGGCAACGCCGGCCCGAGGGGTCGCAGAGGCTCCGGGGTCAAGGGCGGCCCGCAGGGCCGTCGCGCAGCGATGCGAAGCACCCTTGAGGCTGGAGGGGCGGCCCCGCATCCTCCGCGCCGCATCCCCACCACGGCCGGCGGTGACCCGCCCTACGGCGCGGCGGTGCAACGGCCGCCGCGCCTCCGGCCGGCTGCCGGCCCCAATAGCAGTTCACCGGTCGGTTCGACGCCGGTGGTGGGGAGGTGATGTTCGACCGGATCTGCTCGGAGAACGGGATCACCCACCGGCTCACCAAGCCCCGCTCACCCACCACCACCGGCAAGGTGAAGCGATTCCACCAAACCCTGCAACGCGAACTTCTCGACGACGTTGAGGTCTGGGCCACCCCGCAGGAGGCACAGGCCGCCATCGACGTGTTCCGGCACGGATACAACACCGGACGACGACACCAGTCCCTGGGGATGGCGTTTCGGGCCGACCGGTTCAGCGCCCCGCCGGCCGAAGAGCAGCTGCCAGTGCGGCTGCCGCCGACGCTGGTCAACACCATTCCCGCACCTCGCCGACCACTGCCGGCACTTCCACCATCGGCCGAGCAACCCACCACCTCGGCGGTGCCAGTGCCGATGGGCGACGAGGTCGGCCTGGCCGTGGAGGTCACCCGCCTCGTTCCCGCCTCGGGCAACCTCACTGTCTGCGGGCAACAGTTCTGGCTCAGCCCCACCCGCGCCGGACTGCCGGTCACCCTGTGGGCCGACACCACCGTTGTTCACCTGCTCGTCGACGGCGTCCGGCTCAAGACCGTGCCCTTCCGGCTCACCCGTGCCCACCTGCGTCAGCTTCTCGCCGACAGCGGCCGCCCCGGCCCGCCCCCGGTCACCGCGGGCCCGGTCAAGCCGGGGGCTCCCGTCGAGGTCGACCGGCTCGTCAACGCCACCGGCCTGATCAGCCTCGCCGGTCGGCAACACCCCGTCGGCTACCACTTCGCCGGCCGACGTGTCACCGTCCGCCTCGACCGAGGTGTCCTGCACCTCCTCGACACCGACCGGACCCTGCTGCGCAGCCTGCCCAACCCCTCAGCGCCGCCGAGAAAGCCGGCGTCCGCGATGCCCGGCCCGCCGGACCACCACCACAGCCCGCATCTCAGCCGGTGCCCGTCGAACGCCGCGTCAGCTGCCCGGGGCTCCCTTGTCATCGCCGGTCAACGCATCCACGTCGGCATCGGCCACGCCGGTCAAACGCTCACCGTCGAAGCCGCCGACACCACCTTCCGCGTCCACGACGGCGACCAACTCCTCACGAGGTCCCCCGCACCACGACCAAGCAAATCGCTAGATTCAAGGTCCGCAAACCCGAACCCCCACGCCAGCGCGTGACGCCGACCGGCACCTGAATCAGGGCAGGCCCGATGAGAGTTCCCACCCCGTTAACCGGCTGCCGTGTCGACCGCACGGCCTTCGACTACCAGGTGCGGCTCAGCCTCTGCGCGCTCGACCCCGACGAGGGCTACCGAGTCGACGCCGAACTGGCCATCGAAACTCCGTTCCTGCTCCGCGACCCGGACGGGCAATGGCACGAACTTGACCCCGGCACCGGCACCGGCGCCAGCCTGGCGCCCGTCCTGGACCTGTTCGACCAGACCATCAGCAGCGTTGAGATCCGCGGCAAGGGTGCCCTCCACCTGACATTCGACAACGGCGTCGAGTTACACGTCGGACCCGATCACAGCTACGAGTCCTGGCACCTCACAGGCATCGGCGTCGACCCGATAACCGTCGGCCCAGGCGGGGAAACCGACTGGCAGCCGGCTCCCCGGCCCGAACCACGCCACATCGGCTAACATCCACAACAATGATCGTCTGGCCGGACGTGTCACGGATCAAGTGACAGCGATCCGTAACGCATCAAGTGAAGCCCGACATCGCCGGCGGCCGGCGGCCGGCTGTCGTGTCTCGGGACCTGCATGACAGATCGGTATCAGGACCTGGGTGACACTCCGCCGCCTGTATTACCGGCCGGAGGCCTGAGCCGAGGTCGACGGCCTGATCCGCGCAGGCGGCGACGGATGAAGGACACTCACCGGCCTCTATCGCCGCCCGGCGGGCAAACGGAGCCGCTCGAACTTGGGCCACCGCGGCGCATCCGCATCTGACGGCGCTGCCGTGTGGTACGAATTACCGAAAAGGTTAGACAGAACGGCGGAAACGGGCGCGCAGATGACGGGTGGGGCAGCCGGGCTCCTGCGACGACCCGAGGAACCACGAGCGACGTACCTGGAACTGTTCTTCGACTTGGTGTTCGTCTTCGCGCTCGCACGGCTCTCGCAGGAGCTGCTGAAACATCTGAACTGGAGGGGCGCGTTCCAGACGCTGGTGCTGCTGCTCGCCCTGTGGGCGGTTTGGGCCAACACGGCGAGGCTCACGGACAGGTTGAACCCGCAGCAGCCGCTGATACAGCTGCTGGTGATCGCGACCATGTTCGGCACCCTCATGATGGCCGCCGCGGCGCCGGAGGCGTTCGGCGAGCACGGCCTGTTCTTCGCCGGCGTGTAGGTCGCCACCCAGATCGGTCGCAACGCCGGTGCTGTGCTCCTGTTGCGGGGCCACAAAGGGGCGGCGCGTCTTTGCGCGGCAACTCTTCTGGTTCAGCGTGTCCGCAGTGCCGTGGATCGCGGGTGCTGTCACGCACGACACGACCCGCACGGTCCTGTGGGCGCTGGCGGTGGCCGTGGAGTACGTGTCTTTGCACTCGGCTTGCCCACACTGCGGCTGGGTCGCTCGTTCGAGCGGGTGGCCGAATTTGCGATCTCCGCCGAGCACCTGGCCGAGCGCTACCGGCAGCTGTTCATCATCGGGCTCGGCGAGCTCATCCTGGTCACCGGGCTGACGTTCAGCCACGGCACGTTCGAGCCTGACCGGGTTACCGCGGTCGTGTTCGCGTCCGCTACTACGGCACTGATGTGGCGGATCTACATCCACCGCGCCGGGGGCCTGATAGCGGAGGCCATCGCAGCCGCCCCCGACCCGCACCGCGCGGCCGTCACGACGATGCGCGCCCACCTGCTCATGGTCGCCGGCATCGTCGCCATCGCCGTCGGCGACGAGCTAGTCATCGAGCACCCGCTCGGACACACACCATCGGCCTGGATCATCGTCATCCTCGGCGGACCCGCGCTGTTCCTCGCCGGACGGGGCTTATTCGAGTACGAGGTGTTCGGCCGGGTCTCCCGCTCCCGGCCGATCGGGGTCCTCGTACTCGCCGCCACATCGCCGGCGGCGTTCTTCCTGCCACCGCTGCTGGTCGCCATGGCACCTGCCCTCGTCGCTGGAGGCAGCCGCCACGTACGGTCGGACCGTCGCGGACGAGGGTGACGACGCAACCGACTCAGACATGGTGACCTCGTACCAGTTCGAGCCGACTCTGCTCGTCGCCAGCGCCGAATTCGAGGCCGTGCATGGCGGGGAGTACGTGGTCGACGCCGGCCTGGTCGCCCGGAGCTAAGCCCCGCGCCGCCCGCCCGAGACGTTTCGGGCGGGCGGCGATCCGGACCGACAGCAGCTGGCAACGGGGGGTCGGCGGCGGATGACCAGCAGGGCGATGTCGTCGCTGGCGTGCTCGTCGGCGACGGCGGAGATGATGTGATCGCACAACGCGTCGGCCGGTCCGGGCTGGATGACGTTGGCGAGGCGGTCGATGCCCGTATCGATCAGTTCCCCGCGGCGTTCGATGAGTCCGTCGGTGTAGAAGACGAGCGTCGCGGTGGGCGGTAGGTGCAGCACGGTGGTGTGACGGTTGGTTGGTGGTCGGCCCACGCCCAGTGGCCTGTCGACCGTCAGGTTCACGAGCCGGGTGGGTTGGCCGGGGACGGCTAGTAGCGGTGGGAGGTGCCCGGCGGAGGAGAGGTGCACGGTCGCGCGGTCGGGTGAGATGAGGGCGTAGACGGCGGTGGTTAGGGTGCCGGCTTCGAAGTGGTGAATTTTGCGGTCGAGGGACGTCAGCGCTTGGGCGGGATCGTCGAGGTCGAGTGCGTAGGCGCGTAGCGCGCTGCGGATGCGTCCCATGACGACGGCGGATGGCAGCCCGTGGCCGGATACGTCGCCGATGACGGCGCCGGTCCAGCCGGAGGGCAGCGTGAATACGTCGTACCAGTCGCCGCCGATGCCCAGGTCGTGACCGGGCAGGTATCGGGCGGCCAGGTCCAGGCCGGGGATGTCAGGTAGTCGGCTGGGAAGCAGACTTCGTTGCAGGGCCAGCGCCGCCTGCCGGTCGAGGACCTGCGTTCGGGCCTGACCTGCGACGCTGGCCCGATCGGCGACGAGCTGCAGCAGGTGCACATCCTCGGGACCGAAGTGCCGCAGGCTCAGAGCGCCGACGTGCAGCACGCCGATGAGGTTGCCGTTGGCGAGCATCGGGACGCCCAGCAGGGCACGCACGCCCGCGTCGAGAAGGATGGGATTGACCACGTCGGCAGGTGTGACGTCGTAGATTGTGACCGGCTGGCGTGTCGCAGCGACCCGTCCAGCGAAGCCGTGTCCGACCCGAATGCGGAATCCCCGGCGCACCTCTTCCTCCAGGCCTTTGGCCGCCGTCGCGACCAGTTCGCCGGTGTGGCCGTCGAGCAGCAGGATGGTGGCAGTATCAACCTTGAGGAGATCCCGGACCCGTTCAAGCAGCTCATCGAGCAGCTCGGCGACGTTCAGAGCAGACAAGGCGGCGTCGGTGATCGCCTCGATACGACGTAGCCGCTCCTCATTCGTCACCAGCTCGGCATCGCTCACGCACGCAGCCTAGACGCCGACACGCCGCCGCCGGCCCGCCAGGAGTCGGATCAACAGGTGCCGGACCTCCCATCCTGAGATACCTGTCGACGTCATAGGTTGCCTTGATCGTCGGGCGAGCCGCTCAGCTTGAGTCGAATCGTCCTCGCTCACAGGATCGGTTAAGGTCGGCGGCGTAGACGATCCGGCAGCTAGGGGGAACAGTGGCGGACTCGCCGCTCGACCACCGACCCCCCACGGCCACGAAGCCCTTGCTCTCGATGTCGCTCACCCTCACGGACCTCACCCGCGTTCGACGCGAGGTCAAGGCCGTCAGTCACCGGTGCGGCCTCGACGATGACCAGATCGAAGACTGGATCACCGCGGTCAACGAACACATGATCAACGTGATCCGGCACGGCGGGGGGCGGGGCACCGTACGCCTGCTACTCCTCAACGACCGAGTCACCTGCGAAGTTACCGACCACGGGCCTGGATTCAAAACCGCTCACTACGTTCCGCGAGCTGAGCGGCCATCCCTGTCCGACGCGGGAGGAATGGGGCTATGGGTGGTCGGACAGATCGCCGACTTCCTCCTGGTCCACAGCGGGCCGGCAGGCACCACCATCCGCATCGCGCCACGCACCCAGGAAACCGTCGGCTGATCGCTCGGAGTGTGCCGTTCGGTCATACTCTCCCGTCAGCCACGGAGTTCCTGCACCTGCCGGAGGAACTCGCCATCGTCCTCAGCGCCGAAGTTCCCGTCCAGTCCACGCCGTGATCTCGAAATCTCCGAGGCCTGGCCGGCTTAGAACTCCTAACAGAATGATCTAGGGGAAGTTCGTCCTTCTTGGACGACCGACTAGAGTGCTCGGCCGTGAGGAGGGGTGAGCAGCCGCCGTGGATCGTCTCGGACGAGTTGTGGGCTGAGATCGAGCCGCTGCTGCCGCCCCGTCCACCGCGCAGGCACCGGGTCCCGGGCCGTAAACCCCTGGATGACCGCAAGGTGTTGTGCGGGATCTTGTTCGTGCTGTACACGGCGATCCCGCGAGTACCTGCCCCAGGAGCTTGGCTTCGGGTCGGGGATGACGTGTTGGCGTCGGTTGCGGGACTAGAACGACGCCGGCGTGTGGCAGCGACTGCACGAAGTCCTGCTCGGCAAACTACGGGCCGCAGACCAGTTGGACATGTCACGGGCGGTGATCGACGGCTCCCACGTCCGGGCGCTCAAGGGCGGCCCAAAACCGGTCCGAGCCCGGTCGACCGCCGCCGCCCGGGCTCGAAACACCACGTCATCACCGACGCGGGCGGCATCCCCCTCGCCATCAGCCTGACCGGCGGCAACCGCCACGACGTCACCCAACTGATGCCCCTGGTCGACAAGATCCCACCCATCAGAGGCATCCGCGGACGACCCCGACAACGACCGAAGCGGCTCTACGCCGACCGCGGCTACGACTACGACTGCTACCGCCGGGACCTGCGAGCCAAGGGCATCACCCCGGTCATCGCCCGACGCGGCGTCGACCACGGCTCCGGCCTCGGCACCCGACGGTGGGTCATCGAGCAGACCATCGCCCTGCTGCACTGGTTCCGCCGCCTACGCATCCGCTGGGAGATCCGCGACGACATCCACGAAGCCTTCCTCACCCTCGCCTGCGCCATCATCTGCTGGCGCCGACTCCAACGCTCAAAGAGTTAGGAGCTCTTAGTCGGGGCCTCAGCCGCCCACGTGGATGCCGGGCCTGCGAGCAGGGTCGCGTTCCACCTTGCGGATGATCTCCCGGACGACCGGTGGGGTGTCACCGCGGCCGAGCAGCAGGTGCGCCACAGGATTCCCTTCGGACCGCTCGAAGTGGGCTGCGACGGCTCCGCAGCCGCCGCGGCCGGGGTAGCGGGGCGGCCGACGGTGCACAGGTGCGTCCAGTCCTCGCTCAGGTCGAACACGTACGCGAAGGCCGCGCCGACCGTCAGGGTGTCCAGCTGGCCGGACCGGCCGTCGCGGGTGCCTGGGAACGACGGCCCGTCCCGCCAGGGCGACCAGGCTCACGTCCATGGTGTTGGACAGCACGAACATGCGCAGGTGCGCCATATCCCAGCGGGCCGAAGCAGACGTCGATCGCCGCTGCCAATTGGGCGAAGGTGTGCCGACGGTCGGATGTGAAGACCCGGCCGGGGCGGGGCGATCTCTCCCGGCCACGCCGGGTCACCAGTTCCGCCGACCGACGGCCTCCACCCGGCTCTCCACGGCCGTTCAAGCCCCCGGACGGATACGAAGAAGCCCCTGACCTCGCCAATCCGGCTGGTCGGGGGCTTCTTCCTGCGATGCGCGCCCAACGGAATTCTTCCCGATCAGCACGCCGCGCGGGCGGGGCGCCGATCTGGTCCCGGGACCGCAGCCGCACCACTCTCGATCGTGCGGAAGCCGGCCGAGCCGGCGGACCGACTCGGCGCGTAGGTCCGGGTCGGTGTCCGGATGGCCGACACCCGCTTCAGCTTCGCCCGTGCCCCAGCATGCCGGACCCACGACCACGCGCTTATTTGTATCGATCGCATCTTGTTAAATGATTGATGCGTGCCGATACTGACGGAAGTGTGTCAGGAGGGCGTTATCGACCGGCCCGGCGACACGTCCTCCAACTCACGGGGCCACCACAAGTCTGGCCCATCGCTCCTGAGGAGGAGACAGTGAGGATCAAGCGCAGCCCATCCCGCAGTCACGTCGCCCGATCCGCCCGAATTCTCGCTCTGGCCGTCGGCTTGGTCGCCACCGCCGCCTTCACCCAGCCGGCCGCCGCTTCGGCGGCCCCTCAGGACTACGGCGCCAATCAGCTCGCTCAGGTCACCCACGCGGTGGAGCGGTCGGCAGTCGAGGGCATCGCCTGGCACGTGGACGCGACGTCCGGCCGCGTCGTCGTGACGGCCGACAGCAGCGTTTCCCGGGCGGAGATCGCGAAGATCAGGCAGAGCGCCGGCGACAAGGCCGGTGCGATCCGAGTCGAGCGCGCCTCGGGCGTTTTCGCCCCGCTGGGGTCCTCTGGTGACGCCATCTACGGCGGCGGCTACCGTTGCTCGCTCGGCTTCAACGTCGTCAGCGGCAGCACCTACTACTTCCTCACCGCCGGGCACTGCGGAGACGTGGCCAACACCTGGTACACCAACTCCAGTCAGACCTCGCTCATCGGCCCGACCGTCGGATCCAGCTACCCGGGCAACGACTACGCGCTGGTTCGCTACGACAACACCTCCCTCACCCACCCCGGCGGATTCACCGTCGCCGACGCCTACATCGGAGAACCGGTCAAGCGCACCGGATCCACCACCGGCACCCACAGCGGAACCGTCACCGCGCTCAACGTCTCGGTCCGGTACGTCGGCAAAGGCGGCGGCACCGTGAAGGGCATGATCCAGACCACCGTGTGCGCCGAGCCCGGCGACTCCGGCGGCCCGCTCTACGACGGCTCCAAGGCGCTCGGCATCACCTCCGGCGGCAGCGGCGACTGCCGGTCCGGCGGCACCACCTTCTATCAGCCCGTACGCGAAGCGGCCAACGCGTACGGCGTGGCCGTCTACTGATACGACAGCAAGCCACGCAGAGGGCTCCCGGCCATGGCCGGGAGCCCCTTTGCCGTCACTGGCTGCCTCGGTCGGTCGTCTCGACGACCTGGAGCCGCTCCGGCATTGATGATCAGGAGCTGGGGCGGTCAGCCGGAACGGTGGTCGGGCGGCCGCCACCAGCCGGCTTGCTGGAAACGGTCGTGGGAATGTTGTCCGGCTTGCCGGCAGTCCGGGACGGGCGAACCTCGTTCGGCCGGGCCGGCGGGGCAGGCTCGGTGCTCGTCCGCGGGAGCAGAGTGTCGCAGTACGCAGCCACCTCCTCCTTGGTCCCGGCGGCGGTGATCAGCGCCGTGAAAGGGGGTTGTCCAGGGCCTTGCCCGGGTTGTCGCCAGCGCCAGCCCTGAACGTGCGGCACAGGCCGACCAGCGACGGCGACGGGGAGGAGGCGCCCTTCGCCTCAGCCAACTCCGCCGCCTGTTTGGAAGCCTTGCCCGTAGCATGCGGCGACGGCTGCACCTTCGCGTTGTCGGTCAGCGGGTTGGGCGGCACGCCGTTCGTGGCCGCTAGCTTGATCTTTAACCCCGAGGGTCCTGTTGGGACCCCGACCGAGCACGGAAACAGCCCTTGGTCGATGATCTTCTTGGCGGATGCGCTCAGACCGGGTACTCCGCCGGGCAGTGCCGCCCCGGCAGCCCGGGACGATCGGCCGACCGCGCAGGCACGGCGGCGAGTTCGTCTTCGGTGATCCGGCCACGTGGGGTGAGCCGGACGCGGCCACCGTTGCCGACACCCGTCTCTACGGCACGGCGTGGGCCCGAGCCTGGGACCGGTTGCACCCACGGTTGACCCACCGATCCGCCTGGATCGACTCGGCGAAGATGCTGCCGGTCATCGAGGGAACTGTCATCCGTTTGGAGGTTGGGCACCTGCCCAGCGGTCCGACCCCGAAGCCGGTCTGGCTGTGGTGGTCCGGCGTCGACGCCACCAGCGCTGATGTCGACCGGCTCTAGCTAGATGCGGACCGCTGCAGGTTCGGCCGTCCGGCAACTGCCGGCGCAGAGCCGCTACGTCACAGCTCGCGTTCGCGCAATGGCGGCTACTCACGCCTTACGGGGCGGTTCAGGCCACGCTCTGTCCCAGCTTGCCCAGATGTCAACCTCGTCGGCCGACTCCAGACCCATTGCCAGCAGCAGAGAGATCACAGCGACCAGGCGGGTGAAAACCGAGGAGCCGTACAAGCCCTCCCCTATGGCCGTGATGACCAGGCCCCTGGCAAGATCGCGGCCTGCGACGTGAAGGACCTCGGCGTACTCCGGCTCTGTTAGCCCGAGGGTGACTTCATCACACGGAACGGAGAGCGCAACGGGCACCGGATTAAGGTCGAGCTGGACCCCCCCGAAGAGTCGGTAGCACGCGCCATTAGCAAGCCATACGCCCCCGCGGGTTCAAATCCCGCCGCCACACTGGCTCAGCCTGGTGCCTGGTGTGCACGGGTGATGCTCGCGCTCAAGGCGTCGCCTGCAGTCGCGGGCCGCCGCGGTTGACTTGGCGGTATCGGGTCTGTTCGGGCATGCCGGGCAGTTGAATGGGTCAAATGGGCAGCCGGGTTGCGAGGCGACGGCGGGCCGCGGGTCGGGCGGTGGGTTTGCTGCGGCGGAACGGCAGCATGCAGCAGGCGACGTTCGTGGAGCTGTTCTTCGATCTGGCGGTGGTGTTCGCGCTCGACCGTGTGGTCGCGGAGTCGTTGCCCGGTTTCCTCAGCGACGACCCGGCGCGGCGGTGGGGCAATGCCGGCCGGACGCTGTTGCTGTTCATACCGGTGATGTACCTGTGGACTACCACCGCGTACCTAACCGGCCGGTTCGAGCCACACCGCGCGGGCACCCAAGTGATGCTGCTGTTCAGCACCTTCGCCATGATGATCATGGGGACGGCTGTGCCGGGGGCGTTCGCCGGTGAAGGTCTGGTGTTCGCGGTGGTGTTCGTGACGGTGCGGGTGGCGCGCCCGGCCGTGATCTCGCTGGGTCTGGGGTCGCACCGGTTGCGCCGGTTGTACTGGCGGGTAACGGCGTGGTCATGCCTGGCCGGGGTGTTTTGGGTAGGCGGCGGGCTGGCCGGCGGCGCCGCCCAGCTGGTGTGGTGGGCGGTTGCGGCGGTGGTGGATCTGGGATCGGCGAGGTTGGGCTGGCCAGCGCCCGGGCTGGGTCGGCATCGGAACACCATCTGGCAGGTCGCCGGGCACCACCTGGCGGACCGCAACGCACAGCTGTTGATGATCGCCCTCGGTGAGACCATCCTCGCCGTCGGCGTCAGCTATAGCACCCACCCGCACGGCCCCTACGAGACTGCTGGCCTGGTGATCGCTTTCGCCACCACGACGCTGCTGTGGCGGGTGTACTTCCAAAAGGCCGGTGAGCTGCTGCCCAAGGCCCTCGACGCGGCAGGCGATCCCGCGCAGTGGGGTCGACGAGTCGCGTTCGCGCATGCGGTGATGGTGCTGGGCATCGTCACCACCGCAATCGGACACGGGATCGTGCAGCACAGCCACACCCAGGTGACACACCCATCGTGGCTGGCGACAATCCTGGGCGGGCCGGCACTGTTCCTCGTCGGCCGGGCTCGCCTGGAGCATCTGGTGTTCGCCCGAGTCTCGCGGCGCAGGATCGTCGGCGTCGCCCTGCTGGCCGCGGCGGCCCCGCTGATGGGGCAGGTGTCGCCGCTGGCCACCGCGGCCACCGCCGCCGCAGTGCTGCTGCTCATCGCCCTGCTGGACTGGCGCAACGCGGCGGGCAAGCCACCGGAGGTCCCGTCGCCGCCCGGCTGACCGCCGCCCCAAGCAAGAGCGCGGCATCGACGGCGGATGGAAGGTTTGCCGCGTCGATGCCATGCCACTTTGTGGAGCCGCGCTCGTTTCACTCATCGTCACATTCAGGGCTGTTCGCGGGCGTCACGCTGTTTGGTGTCAAGCGACGGTTGCCAGCGGCTGCTGAGGGCCGGGAAACGCAACGTTTTCACGGTATCGCCGATCGGTTGTAAGGCAGCGGTGCAGACAGCGAAGGAGGCGGTTGAACAGGTTGCGTAGTGCTGCGTTGTGGTTGTCACCGGCGGTTCGTCGGCGCTGGTAGTGAGCTCGGGCGCCGGGCGAGGCGGTCAGCGCAGAGAAGGCCCAGTGGTAGCCGGCGGAGGCGAGGCGCTGGTTCTTGATCCTCCGGTGCATGACGATCACGCTCTTGCCGGATGCCCGGGTGACTGGGGCTGATCCGGCATAGGATTTGATGGCTTTCGCGTCAGCGAAGCGCGATCGGTCATCACCGATCTCAGCGAGAACCCGGGCGCCGACGAGTCGACCGATGCCTGCGAAGGCCTGGCGCTTCATCCGGGCCTTTGCGGCTGAGTGGACCAGGCCCTTGCGTGACGGTGACGGGGTTGACCACGAAAGAGCTGCGTGATGCGGAACAGGCGCTGGGATTCGAGCTTCCAGCGGCGTTGCGCGAGGCGTACCTGCTGTTCGGCCGGCGCGATGACCTGACAAGGAACGAGGACCGGTTGTTGCCGCCACGCGTCCTTCAGGTCGACGAGAGCGGTGAGGTGCTGGTTTTCCGGGACGAGAACCAAAGCGTGGCCTCGTGGGGCATACCACTGGCCGACATCGCTGAGCTGGATCCCCCAGTGGTCATGGAGCACGGGGAGGGGTGGCAGCCATTCTTGGACCGTGTCTCGCTGGCCTGCGTGGAGACGGTGCTCACCGAGGTGTTGTTCGGTTCGGAGTACCTGGAGAACGCAGCCGAACTACCGGCCGAGCTGATCAGCGTGGTTGAGGCGAACTACCAGCGGGTGAACTTTCCTGAGTACCCGATGTGGTCTGAACCGGCGGCGCCGGTTTGTTGGTTCTCCGCGCCCGGGCAGTTGCTGCGCCTGGACGGGCCAGGCGAGTGGGCGTGGCTGTTCGTCCGGGGCCGGACGGCCGACGATCTGCGGCGGATCTACCGTCTCATCCCTGGAGATTGGACTCTGGGAAATGCGCTGCTCTAAGTGTCGCCCATCAAGTGAAGCCAAGGTGTCACGCATCATCCGAGTAGGACACCGGGCAGGTAGCAGTGTCGGGTCTCACGACCTGCATGACAGATCAGCTCGGGACCTGGGTGACAGGCTCGGCTAGAAGCTCTGCTCCTTGGGATCACATCCCGCGAGGAGGACCGTCTCCGTAGAACCACGCCGTGGTGCCGGGCGGCGGCGGTGGTAGATCACCCCGAATGAGGTTGAAGACGGCTACAGCGAGGTCAGCCACGAGAGATGTATCGACAGACGATGCGCCGCGAAGGAACACGGCTTGTTGTTCGACGACGTAGTGCTCGGCTGCCTCTGCGACCGTGATGTGGCGACGTGCTCTCAGTCGTTGAGCCGCCCTCGCGAACAGTTCCAGCAGTTGTTTTCGCTGTCGGCCGGTCAAGTCAGCCGGGACTTCAAGCCCTAGGCTTCCCTGTGCGATGACTGCCATGCTGAGGTCGCGGCGAAGGCCGTCCCACCACGGTTCGCTGGCCAACTCGGCGGCCTCGGCGACGTGCAGCACCTCAACCGCCAAGATCGCGAGGCTGACGTCATACGCCCAGAACCAGTGATCGTCGTCCAGGATTACCGCAACCGTCTTGCTCAACCGGCTCCTCCCTCAGCAGCAACAGCGCCCACCAGTCTGCCCGGCACAGCCAACGACCGGGAACTTCAACCGCTCCTACGACAGCCGCATCGCCAGCGCGGGCGTTCCGAAGATCACGGTCCACGACGCCCGACGTACCTGCAGTTCCCTGCTGGTCGGACCTGGACGTGCATCCCCGGATCGCCATGGCGATCCTGCGGCACGCGGACTTCTCGATCACGATGGAGATCTACAGCCAGGTCTCGTCCAAGGGCACCCGCGAGGCTCTATGGAGACTCGGCGAGAGCCTCGATCAATGAGCCGTTGCTGTACTTCACTGCTGTGCAAGATCAGAAAAGGCCATCTGGAGGATTCCAAATGGCCTTTGACCTGCGTCGGGACGGCCGGATTCGAACCGACGACCCCTTGACCCCCAGTCAAGTGCGCTACCAAGCTGCGCCACGTCCCGATGCCCCCGCGCGGTTTCCCCCGCGACAGCCGGTACAGCTTAGCGCAGCACCCGCCCGCCGTCCGCACAGGCCCCACCCGGGTCGCCACTCCCCCGAACCACCCCACAACCCCTACAGCTTCCTAGGAGGATAGGGAGGGGCATGAGGGCAGAGAAATGCCGGATGGGCGGGAGGGGCCCATCCGGCATTCAGACGTACGCGATCAGCCGTGCGCCTTGCCCCTACCGCCCGGGCCGAGCTTCTTGCGGGGGCGGACCGAGATCTCGATCGGGCTGCCCTCGTATCCGAACTCCTCGCGGAGCTTGCGCTCAACGAAGCGCTGGTAGCCGGCGTCCAGCGGGCCGGTGGTGAAGAGCACGAACCGCGGCGGCGCCACCCCGGCCTGGGTGGCGAAGAGGATCCGCGGCGCCCGCCCGCCGCGCACCGGGTGCGGGGTGGCCTGCACCAGCGCGGTGAGCCACTGGTTGAGCTGCGCCGTCGGGACCCGCAGCTCCCAGCTGGCCAGCGCCTTGCGCAGCGCCGGCGCCAGCTTGTCCACGGCCCGGCCCGTCATCGCGGACAGGTTCAGCCGGATCGCCCAGGGGATGCGGCGCAGCTCCCGTTCGATCTCCTTGTCCAGGTAGTACCGGCGGTCGGCGTCGACCAGGTCCCACTTGTTGAACGCGATGACCAGCGCCCGACCGGACTCGGTCACCATGGACAGGATCCGCTGGTCCTGCTCGCTGATCGGCTCGCTGGAGTCCAGCAGCACGACGGCCACCTCGGCGGCCTCGATCGCTCCGGCGGTCCGCAGGCTGGCGTAGTACTCGGTGCCGCTGGCCTTGCCGACCCGCTTGCGCAGCCCGGCGGTGTCCACTAGCTGCCAGGTCTCACCGCCGATCTCGACGAGGCTGTCGACCGGGTCGACGGTGGTGCCGGCGACCGAGTCGACGACCGCCCGCTCCTCGCCGGAGAACCGGTTGAGCAGGCTGGACTTGCCCACGTTCGGCCGCCCGACCAGCGCCACCCGGCGCGGCCCGCGCGGCCGGTTCTCCTGGATCGGCGGTGCCTCCGGCAGCGCGTCCAGGATGGCGTCCAGCAGCTCACCGGAGCCCCGCCCGTGCAGCGCCGACACCGGGTACGGCTCGCCCAGGCCGAGCGACCAGAGCGAGGTCGCCTCCATCTCGATGGCCGTGTTGTCGGCCTTGTTCCCCACCAGGATCACCGGCTTGGCGCTGCGCCGCAGCATCTTCACCGCGGCCTCGTCCACGTCGGTGGGGCCCACCATGGCGTCGACCACGAAGAGCACCACGTCGGCGGTGACCACCGCCGTCTCGGCCTGCGCCGCGATCGCCGCCGCCCGGTCCTTCGCGTCGGGCTCCCAGCCGCCGGTGTCCACCACGGTGAACGCCCGGCCGTTCCACTGCGCGTCGTACGGCACCCGGTCCCGGGTCACCCCGGGGACGTCCTCGACGACCGCCTGTCGACGGCCGATGATCCGGTTGACCAGCGTCGACTTGCCCACGTTGGGGCGGCCGACCACGGCCACCACCGGCTGCGGGCCGGCCTGCTCCTCGACCTCGACGTCGGGCTCACGCAGCTCCACCCAACCGCCACCCTCGCTCATGCCACTCCCCGTTCCGTGAGCAGGTCGCGCAGGCGGGCCACGACCTCGTCGATGCCCAGCTCGGTGGTGTCCAGCACCACCGCGTCCGCGGCCTGGGCCAGCGGGTTGACCTTGCGGGTCGAATCGAGCCTGTCCCGGCGGGCCAGGTCGGCGGCGGTGGCCGCCACGTCGGCGGCGTCCTCGGCGCTGCGCCGGGCCGCCCGGGCCGCCTCGGAGGCGGTCAGGAAGACCTTCAGGTCGGCGTCCGGTGCCACCACGGAGCCGATGTCGCGGCCCTCGACCACCATCCGGCCGGCGTTGGCGATCATTTCGCGCTGCCGGGCGACCAGCAGCGCGCGCACCGCCGGCACCGCGGCGACGGCGGAGACCGCGCCGGTGACCTCCGGGCCACGGATCTCGGCGTCCACGCTCACGCCGTCGGCGGTCACGGCGTACCCCTGCGGGTCGGTGCCGATGCGCAGGTCCACCTCGCCGGCGACCTTAGCTACCGACTCGACGTCGGTCAGGTCGACCCCGGAGCGCAGCACCGCCCAGGTGATGGCCCGGTACATCGCCCCGGTGTCCAGGTAGCGGGCACCGATGCCGGTGGCGAGCCGCCGGGAGACGGTGGACTTACCCGATCCGGACGGCCCGTCCACAGCGACCACGCAGCGCCCGGCCCGTACGTTTTCCTCCACCGTCGTCCTCCTCAGCCCGTACCTCGCGGATCGCCGGGTTTCCGGCGCCGCAAGCGGTGTGCCCATCGTCATCAATCATGCCCGGGGCGCGCCGCGCACCGCGCGCGGCGCCGCTTGCCGCGACGCGCGCCACCCGCGCGGCCGCGCCCGGACCGTTGCGGAGCCTACCGGCAGCCGTACCCCGAACTCGGGGGTCAGTCACCCACGGCGTGGAACAGGGCGGCGACCTCGGCGTTGGTGAGTCGGCGGGTACGCCCCGGGCGCAGGTCACCGAGCCGGATCGGCCCGATCGAGGTACGCACCAGCCGGGACACTGGGTGGCCGACCTCGTCCAGCAGCCGCCGGACGATGTGCTTGCGCCCCTCGTGCAGGCTCAGCTCCACCTGGGCGGTCCTGCCCAGGGTGTCCACCACCCGGAACGAGTCGACCTTGGCGGGCCCGTCCTCCAGCTCCACCCCGGTCATCAGCCGCTTGCCGAGGTTGCGGGGGATCGGCCCGGCGACCTCGCAGAGGTACGTCTTGGTGAGCCCGTACGACGGGTGCATCATCTTGTGCGCCAGCGTGCCGTCGTTGGTGAGCAGCAGCAGGCCCTCGCTGTCCGCGTCGAGCCGCCCCACGTGGTAGACGCGCTGCTCGACCCGGTTGCCGATGAAGTCGGCGAGCGCGGTGCGCCCCTTCTCGTCGGCCATGGTGGAGACCACCCCGCGCGGCTTGTTCAGCGCCAGGTAGACCAGCCGGACGTCGGCGACCAGCCGCTCGCCGTCCACGTGGATGACGGCGGTGGCCGGGTCGACCTTGTCGCCGAGCTGGGCGACCCGGCCGTTGACCGTGACCCGGCGGCGGAAGATCAGGTCCTCGCAGGCACGCCGGGAACCCACGCCGGCGGCGGCGAGCACCTTCTGCAGGCGCTCGGCACCCTCGTAGACGGGGGCGTCGGGTTTCGGGGAACGGTCATCGCGTGGCATCGGCAAGCTCTTCTACGTCGTCGGGCAGGAAAGGGGCGAGTGGCGGCAGCTCGTCGACGGTGTTCAGCCCGAGCTTCTCCAGA
This sequence comes from Micromonospora sp. GCM10011542, assembly GCF_042650685.1. NCBI lineage: Bacteria > Bacillati > Actinomycetota > Actinomycetes > Micromonosporales > Micromonosporaceae > Micromonospora > Micromonospora sp. GCM10011542. The sequence continues at coordinate 30,851 of NZ_JBHSBO010000013.1, read as the reverse complement.
AACAGCGTGGTGGTCCGGTAGAGGAACGCCCCGCTGTCCGGTTCGGTGCCGCACTCCTCGACCAGGCCGCGGGTGACCAGCGTACGGATCACCCCATCGCAGTTCACACCCCGGATGGCCGAGATGCGCGATCGGGTCACCGGTTGCTTGTAGGCGACCACGGCCAGGGTCTCCAGCGCCGCCTGGGTCAGCCGCACGGACTGCCCGTCCAGCACGAACCGCTCGACGTATGTCGCGTATTCCGGCCGCGTGTACAACCGCCAGCCGCCGGCCGCCCGGCGCAGCTCGAACCCGTGCCCGGCGGTCGTGTAGCCGGCGGCGATCTCGTCGAGCATCGACCCGACGCGCTCGGCCGGCTGCTCCAGCACCTGGGCCAGGACCAGCTCGCTGACGGGCTCGTCCACCACCAGCAGGATAGCCTCCAGCGCGCCGCGTAGTTCGGCGTCGGACAGCTCCGGGGCGGGCTCCGGCACGACCGGCGCCCGCCGTCGCCCCGCAGCCCGCCTCTGGTGTACGTCGGCAGCGCCCGCTTCCCCCGCGCCAACCTGATCCCCAGCCGGCTCCGGCTCCGGCTCCGGCTCCGGCTCCGGCTCCGGCGAGATCTTGGCAAGTTCCGGCCCCTCCGGGGGCCGTTTCGTTCCAAGATCTGCTTCGGCTGGTGACGGCCCTGCGAGGGCGGGCGGGACTTCGTCAGCGGGCGGCACCTCGGCAGGCGGCGGCACCTCGGGGGCGGGCGGGACGTCGGCAGGCTGCGGGGCTTCGGAGGCCGGCGGGCGGGGGCGGTCCCACGGGGGGACCCAGGCGGCGGCCTGATCGGCCAGGGAGTCCCGGCGTTCCTCGTCACTCATCCCGTTCACCCTCCGTCGTCCCACCCGCGTGCGTAACCTCGGTCTCCCCCACCGAGGCGGTCCCTGCCTCCGGCCCGGCCCCGACCGCCGGCGACGTTCCCTCGGCCCGTGCGGGCACACCCTCCGAAAAGGCTTCGGCCTCCGGCACGCCGCCGGGCGGCGGTGCAGTCGGCGCTTGCGCCGCGGTCTCACCTGCCAGGGCTGCGGGAAGCGCTGGTTCCGGGTCGGCGGGGGTGCCGGCGTACTCGTCGACGTGCAGCTCGGTGTCGCCGTCGGCGGGGCCGGTCCAGCGCACGGTCAGCTCTTCGAGGGCCTGCTCCTGCACGAAGGCCACCAGGCCCTCCCGGTACAGCTCCAGCAGCGCGAGGAACCGGGCCACCACCTCGAGGGTGGCCTCGCAGTCGGCGCAGAGCAGGGAGAAGGTGGCGGTGCCGGCCCGGCGCAGCCGCCCGGCGAGGATGGCCGCGTGCTCGCGGACGCTGACCCGGACCATGTGCACGTGGGCGATGGAGACCTCCGGCACGGGCTTCGGGGTCATCGCCCGCACGGCCAGCTTCAGCAGCCGCTGCGGGCCGATGCCGAGCACCAGGTCGGGCAGCGCCTCGGCGTACCGGGGCTCCAGGCTGACCGCGCGCGGGTAGCGCCGACCACCGACCGCCTCCAGCTCGGCGATGTGCGCCGCCGCCTCCTTGTACGCCTTGTACTGCAACAGCCGGGCGAAGAGCAGGTCGCGCGCCTCCAGCAGGGCGAGGTCCGCCTCGTCCTCCACCTCGGCGGCGGGCAGCAGCCGGGCCGCCTTCAGGTCGAGCAGGGTGGCGGCGATCAGCAGGAACTCGCTGGCCTCGTCCAGGTCCCACTGGTCGCCCATGGCCCGGATGTAGGCGATGAACTCGTCGGTGACCTTGTGCAGGGCCACCTCGGTGACGTCGAGTTTGTGCTTGCCGATCAGTTGCAGCAGCAGGTCGAACGGGCCGGTGAAGTTGGCCAGCCGGACGGTGAAGCCGCTGACCTCGGGGGCTCCCCCGGCCGGCAGCACGCCGTCGACCTCGGCGGCCAGCTCGGCTGCCACCGCCGGGGTGGCGGCCTCGTGCGGCCCGGCGGGCGGGTCGAGGGGTGGCGCGGTCACCGGACGACCGTAGTCCACGCGGCGGGCACCCGGCGTTCCGGCTACCGCTCCGACTGGGCGGCGATCACCTCGCGGGCCAGCTGACGGTAGTTGCGCGCCCCGGAGGACGACGGGTCCATGGTGGTGATCGGGGCACCGGCCACCGTGGACTCGGGGAACTTCACCGTCTTGGTGATCACCGTCTGGTAGACCTTGTCGCCGAACGCCTCCACCACCCGCTGGAGCACCTGACGGCAGTGCGTGGTGCGGCTGTCGTACATGGTGGCGAGGATGCCCTCGAGCTCCAGGTCGAAGTTGAGCCGCTCGCGCACCTTGTCGATGGTGTCCAGCAGCAGCGCCACACCGCGCAGGCTGAAGAACTCGCACTCCAGCGGGATGAGCACGCCGTGCGCGACGGTCAGCGCGTTGATCGCCAGCAGGCCCAGTGAGGGCTGGCAGTCGATCAGGATGTAGTCGTACTCCTTGCGCACCGAGCGCAGCACCCGGGCCAGGGCCATCTCCCGGGCGACCTCGTTGACCAGCTGGATCTCGGCGGCGGAGAGGTCGATGTTGGCCGGCAGCAGGTGCAGCCCCGCCACGTCGGTCTTGATGAGGACGTCCTCGGCGGTCACGTCATCCTGCATGAGCAGGTTGTAGACGGACAGGTCGAGGTTGTGCGGGTTGACCCCCAGCCCCACCGAGAGCGCGCCCTGCGGGTCGAAGTCGACCAGCAGCACCTTGCGACCGTACTCGGCCAGCGCGGCACCCAGGTTGATGGTGGTGGTGGTCTTGCCGACGCCACCCTTCTGGTTGGCCATCGCGATGATCCGGGCCGGCCCGTGCCGATCGGTGGGCATCGGCTCGGGGATGGGCTTGCGCATCGTGTAGGCGGCCGGATCCGCCGGACCCAGGTCCGCGCCGAGCGTGGCCTGCTGCTCGCGGAGCTCCGACGTCCAGGTCTCGGCACGGTCACCGTTGCCAGCCATGTCCTCGTTGCCCCCTCCCGACGACCACCCGGCGTCGGAGCCGTCCGACGTCCTACGCGGCGCCGCTGCGCACCCCGGTCGAATCGCCCCAGGAGGTCCGCGCCGATGCCGACTGTACGCCACCGACCAGCAGGGGGTCCGCTACCGGCCCGGCGTGTCGGGGCGACAGCGGCGCCCGGTCAGCCCCGGGCCCGCGGGTGGGCGGTGGCGTACACCTCGCGCAGCCGCTCCACGGTGACCAGTGTGTACACCTGGGTGGTCGTCACCGAGGCGTGGCCGAGCAACTCCTGGACCACCCGCACGTCGGCGCCCCCGTCGAGCAGGTGAGTGGCGTAGGAGTGCCGCAGGGTGTGCGGGGACACCGCGGCCGGCCCGTCGACCGGCAGGCCGGCCCGCCCGGCGGCCCGGCGCAGGATGGCCCAGGCACCCTGACGGGTCAGCGCGCCGCCGCGCGCGTTGAGGAAGACCGCCGGGGTGCCGCGACCGGCGGCAGCCAGCCCGGGCCGGGCCCGGACCAGGTACGCCCGCAGCGCCTCGACGGCGTACCCGCCGACGGGCACCAGCCGTACCCGGCCGCCCTTGCCGCGCAGCAGCACCGTGCCCTCGTCGGCGTCGACGTCGTCCACGGCGGCGCCGACCGCCTCGGAGATCCGCGCGCCGGTGCCGTACAGGAACTCCAGCAGCGCCCGGTCGCGCAGCGCCAGCGACGCGCCCTCGCCGGTGGCGGTGACCGGGCCGGCGGTCTCCAGCAGCCGGACCACGTCCTCGACCGGCAGTGCCCGGGGCAGCCGGCGCGGCGGGGTCGGTGGGCGGACATCGCGGCTGGGGTCGGCGCCGGCCAGCCCCTCGCGCAGCGCGAAACGGTGCAGGCCGCGCACCGCGCTGGCGGCCCGGGCGGCCGACGACACGGCCAGCGGGGCGTGCACGTCGTCGCCGGCGCGCAGCCGGGCCAGGTGCGACTCGACGACGCCGGCGTCGACCGACGCGAGGTCGCCGACGCCGGCCGCGACCAGTGTCGCCAGGTAGCGGTCCAGGTCGCGGCGGTACGAGGCCAGGGTGTTCGGCGACAGGCCGCGCTCGACGGTGAGATGGTCGAGGTAGCCGCGTACGGCACGGCGCAGGGCCGGCGCGGGCTGCTCGCCCGTGCCGGCCCCGTCCGGGTTGCCGGTCAGCCCGCCGCCGTTCAGGCCAGCGCGTCGGCCAGCGGCAGCACGTCCATGCCGTGCGCCTCGGCGACCGGGCCGTAGGTGACCTGACCGTCGTGGGTGTTCAGGCCCAGGGCGAGGGCCTGGTCGCGGCGCAGCGCCTCGCGCCAGCCGTGGTTGGCCAGCTCCAGCGCGTACGGCAGGGTGACGTTGGTCAGCGCGTAGGTGCTGGTGTGCGGCACCGCGCCGGGCATGTTCGCCACGCAGTAGAAGATCGACTCGTGGACCTTGTACGTCGGGTCGGCGTGCGTGGTGGGCCGCGAGTCCTCGAAGCAGCCGCCCTGGTCGATGGAGATGTCCACCAGCACGCTGCCCGGCTTCATCCGGGAGACCAGCTCGTTGGAGATCAGCATCGGGGCCTTGGCCCCGGGCACCAGCACCGCGCCGATGACCAGGTCCGCGTCGAGCACGGCACGCTCGATCTCGTACGCGTTGGAGGCGACGGTCTGCAGGTGGCCGCGGTAGATGGCGTCGGCCTGGCGCAGCCGCCCGACGTTCTTGTCCAGCAGCAGCACCTCGGCCTGCAGACCCAGCGCGATGGCGGCGGCGTTCATGCCGGACACGCCGGCGCCGATGACCACGGTCTTGGCCGCGTAGACGCCGGAGACGCCACCCATCAGGATGCCGCGCCCGCCACCCTGCCGCTGCAGCTGGTACGCGCCGACCTGCGGAGCGAGCCGGCCGGCCACCTCGGACATCGGGGCCAGCAACGGCAGCGACCGGTCGGGCAGCTCGACGGTCTCGTACGCGATGCCGGTGACCTTGCGGTCGACCAGGGCGTCGGTGCACTCCTTGGAGGCGGCCAGGTGCAGGTAGGTGAAGAGCACCTGCCCCTCGCGCATCCGGTGGTACTCCTCGGCGATCGGCTCCTTGACCTTGAGCACCAGCTCCGCGGTCTCCCACACCTCGTCGGCGGTGGGCAGGATCTTGGCGCCCGCCGCGGCGAACTCCTCGTCGCTGATGCTGGAGCCGACGCCGGCGCCGGACTCGACGAAGACCTGGTGACCGCTGCGGGTGAACTCGTTGACGCCCGCCGGCGTGATCGCCACGCGGTACTCGTGGTTCTTGACCTCGCGTGGGATTCCGACCTTCACGATGCAGACACCTCTCTTCGGGGCTGCTCACCCCCGACTGCTCGGTGCCACGACGGCCCCTTTGCCATCGCGGTCCACCGGTCCCGCCGGCGGCAGTCTAGGCGGGCCCGACCCCGCCGGAAGCCAGCACAGTGACATCCGGTGCCGGGGTGTCCTGACGGAGTGTCAGGGCAGCGGCCCGGCGGGCGGTGGGACGGCGCCTCAGCCGTCAGGACATACTTCGTCCATTATCGTCCCACCAGCCAAGTGGCGCTCACGCTGCGCGTCCGAGTCGCGCCGGCACGGACACGAAACGGGACCCTGCGGCATGCCGCGGGGCCCCGTTTCGCGCGTACTCCCGGCGTCGCCGGGGATCCTCAGCCCGGCAGCGGCGCGTCCGCCCGGCGCAGCGCGGACCACCCGGTGTCCCGGGCCCGCGCGGCAGCCAGCAGGCCAGCCACCGCGGAGGCGTTGGTGATCTCGCCGTTGAGCACCATGCCGACCGCCTCGTCCAGGTCGATCCGGACGACCTGCAGGTCAGCCTCCTCGTCGCGGCGCTCGTGACGCTGCTCGGCCGGCACCTCGGTCAGGTCGCGGGCCAGGAACACCCGGACCAGCTCATTGGTGAAACCAGGCGAGCTGTGCAGGTCGACCAGGACGTCGATCCGCCCTGCGGTGAGGTCGACCTCCTCGGCCAGCTCCCGCGTCGCCGCGGCCGGCAGATCCTCGCCGGTGACGTCGGTCAGACCGGCGGGCAGCTCCCACAGGTGCCGCCCCACCGGGTGCCGGTACTGGCGGATCAGCACCACCTGGCCGGCGTCGTCCAGCGCCACCACCGCCACCGCGCCGACATGCCGCACCATGTCGCGCGCCGCGGTCCCGCCGCCCGGCATGGTCACCTGCTCGGTGACCACGCCGAAGATCGGACCCCGGTACCGCTCCTCGCGGGAGCGCACCTCGTAGCGGTGCTCGACGGCGCTACGCGCCGCGCTGCTGTGCCCCGTGGTCCGCTCGCTCACGACGCCGACGAGGCCTTCGCCGCGGCACCGTTGCGGGCGGCCTTGCGCGCCGTGCGGGACTCCCCGGCCTCCGTCGCGGCGTCCAGGTCGACCGGCAACTGGTCGGCCTGCGAGTACGCCACCGCGGCCTTGACGAACGAGGCGAACAGCGGGTGCGGGCGGGTGGGACGGCTCTTCAGCTCCGGGTGCGCCTGGGTGGCCACGAAGTACGGGTGCAGACCCCGGTCCAGCTCGACGAACTCGACCAACCGCCCGTCCGGCGAGGTGCCCGAGATGTGCAGGCCGGCCTTGGTCAGCGCGTCCCGGTAGGCGTTGTTCACCTCGTAGCGGTGCCGGTGCCGCTCGCTGACCTCGGTGCTGCCGTACGCCTCGGCGACGATCGAGCCCTCGGTCAGCGTCGCCGCGTACGCCCCGAGCCGCATGGTGCCGCCCAGGTCGCCCTTGCCGGCGACGATGTCCTCCTGGTCGGCCATCGTGGCGATGACCGGGTGCGCGGCCTGCTCGTCGAACTCCAGCGAGTTGGCGCCGTCGAGGCCGGCCAGGTGCCGGGCCACCTCGATGGTCATGCACTGCAGGCCGAGGCAGAGCCCGAGCAGCGGAATGCCGTTCTCCCGGGCGTACCGGGCGGTGCCGATCTTGCCCTCGATGCCGCGTACCCCGAAGCCACCGGGGATGACGATGCCGTCCACGCCGGCCAGGGCCGCCGCGGCTCCGGCCGGGGTGACGCACTCGTCGCTGGGCACCCAGCGCAGCTGCACCCGGGCCCGGTGGCCGAAGCCCGCCGCGCGGATCGCCTCGCTCACCGACAGGTACGCGTCGGGCAGGTCGACGTACTTGCCGACCACCGCGACGGTGACCGTGTGCCGGGGCCGGTGCACCCGCTCCAGCAGGTCGTCCCAGCTGGTCCAGTCCACGTCGCGGAAGGAGAGGCCGAGCCGGCGCACCACGTACGCGTCCAGCCCCTCGCGGTGCAGCACCTTCGGGATGTCGTAGATGCTCGGCGCGTCCGGGGCGGCGGTCACGGCCTCCCGGTCCACGTCGCAGTAGAGCGAGAGCTTCTCCTTGACCTTCTCCGGGATCTCCCGGTCGCAGCGCAGCACCAGGGCGTCCGGCTGGATGCCGATGCTGCGCAGTTGCGCCACCGAGTGCTGGGTCGGCTTGGTCTTCAGCTCCCCCGACGGCGCCAGGTACGGAACCAGCGAGACGTGCAGGTAGAAGCAGTTGTCCCGGCCCAGGTCGTGACGCACCTGGCGGATCGCCTCCAGGAACGGCAGCGACTCGATGTCGCCGACCGTGCCGCCGACCTCGGTGATCACCACGTCCGGCACGTGGCCGTCGTCGTCCGGGTCGGCCATCGCCAGGATCCGCGACTTGATCTCGTTGGTGATGTGCGGGATGACCTGGACGGTGTCGCCCAGGTACTCGCCGCGCCGCTCCTTGGCGATCACCTCGGAGTAGATCTGCCCGGTGGTGACGTTCGCCTTGCCGGACAGCGCCCGGTCGAGGAACCGCTCGTAGTGCCCGACGTCGAGGTCGGTCTCGGCGCCGTCCTCGGTGACGAAGACCTCGCCGTGCTGGAACGGGTTCATCGTCCCCGGGTCGACGTTGAGGTAGGGGTCGAGCTTCTGCATCACCACGCGCAAACCGCGCGCGGTCAGCAGGTTGCCGAGGCTGGAGGCGGTGAGGCCCTTACCCAGCGAGGAGGCGACGCCCCCGGTGACGAAGATGTGCCTGGTCGTCCGTGCTGAAGGGGCCAACGCCTGCTCCCGTGTCGTCCGTCGCGGTCGTGCAGACCGCCGTGCCGATCAGCAACTGATCGCGATCCACGGGATTCCACGGTAACACCTACCCGGGGGTGCTCCGCAGCCCGCACCCGAGGTCGGCCGCCTGACCGGCCGGTCGGCGCCGGCCGCGGGTCAGGAGGCCGCCACCTCGGTCGATGCCCGGCTGACCTGCCGGGGCGCCCCGGCGGGCGCGGTGGGCGGGCCGGGCCGCACGGCGTCCGACGCTGCGGCGGACGGGTCCGCCCCGCCCGCGTCCGACGCCTCGGCGGGCGGGTCCGCCGCGCCCGACCGCCGCGCGGGCGGCTCCGCCGCGGGCGGGCTCATCGGTGCCACGGGCGCGTCCGCCGCCGCGCCGGTCGACGCCGACGGATCCGCCACCGGCGGGCCGGGGGCAGCCGGGTGCGGGTTGTCGGCGCCGTGCGGCCCACCGCCGCTCGGGCCGTCGCCCCCGCCGGCCGGCCCGGCGCCACCGTGCCCCGAGGAGCCGTCGTCGGCGGAGTCCGGGCCGTCGTCGCGGGACCGACCGCTCGGACGGGTCCGGTCGGCGGCGTGGTCGAGCACCCGCAGCGAGGCCAGCGCTGCCATCGGCACCACCAGGGCCGCGGCGGCACCGGCCACGTCCAGCGCCGCGCTGTCCAGTACGCCCCCGAGCACCGCGGCGACCGCGGTGCCCGCCATCGCCGCCCGGATCGCCGGGTAGATGCCGAACAGCCGCATCAGCCCGCCCCACGGCTGCAACAGGGCGAACCAGACCAGCAACGCGCCGGTCAGCGCCAGCACCGTCAGCGGGCTGTTCACCAGCGTGTCGAAGTTGGCGGTGCTGGACCGGTGCAGGGTGAGCCCGCTGCTGCCGTCACCGAGCGCGGCGAGGAACCGGCCCAGGCTCCCCCGCTCCCCGGCCGGGCGGCGCACGTCCACCACCGCGAAGCCGATGGTGACCGCCAGCCCGGCCATCGTCGCCCAGGCCAGCCGGCTCACGGTCAGCCAGCCGCCGGCGCTGATCGCGGCGGCCACGCTCAGGCCGGCGGTCAGCGCGATCGCGCCGACCGGGTCGGCGCCCAGGTACGGGCTGCCGACCACCACCACCGCGACGCCGCCGACGGCCACCATCACCATCGGCCGCCAGCCGCGGCGCACCCGCTGGGCGAGCCAGCCCGCGCTCAACAACGCGCCGGCGAGGAACACCCCCAGCCCGACGGTACCCAGGCCGGCGTACCGGCCGCCCTGCAACGCCGAGTAGCCGACCACCCCGTTGAGCTGCAGTCGAGCGCCGGTGAGCACGTCCAGGCCCACGGCCAGCGCGGCCAGGCCGGCGACGGCGCCCAGTGGGCCGAGGGTGCTGGCGTGCCCGGGAGCGAACCGGACCAGCGCCGTGCCGGCCGCGACCAGCAGCGCCGTGACCGCCACGAAGATCCAACCGGGGTTCCCGGCGCGCCACCAGGGCACCGCGTCGGCGAGCAACGCCGCCGGCACGGTCAGCGCGGCCGCGACCAGCAGCAGCTCCACCCCCGCCACGATCCGCCGGGGCACCGGCGCCGGCCCGTTCGGCCCGGCCTGACGACGCGCCCGGCGCAGCAGCGGCAGGACCAGGATGGCCAGCAGCACCTGCACGGCGGCCAGGAGGGTGAAGAATCCGCCGGACACGCTGCGCTGGGCGCCCGCCTCCCGGTCGGCGTCCACCGGCTGGGCGATCGCCGCGGCCAGGTCGGCCGGACGACCGCCGACCGCGACGGCGGGACGGCCGAGGAAGAGCCGCTCGGGCACCGGCCGGCCGAGCGCGGCGAGCGCGGTCGGCGCCAGATCGACCAGTTGCAGGTAGCCGTCCCGACCGGTGCTGGCCGAGGTCAGCCAACCCCGCTCCCAGCCCGGCCCGTCGGCGACGGCCACGTGCAGCCGGGTCGGCGCGGCGGTGTCGGAGATCCCCGCGACCAGCACCAGCGACCGGGGCGGTCGGGCGGCCAGCACCCGGGCCAGCTGGGCGTCCGCGGCGCGGGCCGCCTCGGCCCGGGCCGCGCGGTCGGTGCCGTCGACCGTGCCCAGGTCGACGATGCTCAACACGCACGAGCCGAGCAGCCCGCGCGGGTCGGCCGGCAGCGCCGGGGCGTACCGGTCCACCCGACCGAACGGACGGGCCGCGGCCACCGCGGCGCCCGGCCCCACCGCGACCGAGCAGCGCACCGACTCCGACAGCGAACCGGGCACGCTGCCCCAGGACAGCCGCTCCTGGTTGTACTGGACCACGCTCTCCTGATCGGGCAAATTCGCCCCGATGCCGTCGGGCTGCTCCACCGCCACACCGGACGGGGGGCAACCACCGGCCACCCGGCTGCCGTTCCAGGCCGCGAAGCTGCCCGCGCCCAGCGTCAGCCAGCCGTCCACCGGGCAGGTGGGCCGGTGCGCCGAGCGCACCGACAGCGAGCCGATCGACCCCTGCTGCGCCATCCGCCACAGCGTCGGGGTGCTCTGCTCATCGACGTCCTCCCAGCGCAGTCCCGCCACCCCGACCACCACCACGAAGTCGGCGCTGCGCTGCGGGGTGCCCCGGGGTGGGCGGGCGGCCAGCGCGGCGATGCCCAGGGCCACCACGAGCAGGGTCAGCAGGGCGGGGGCGAGTCGACGCAGCATCACCGGTGTCCCGTCGTCGGCGCGCCGGCGTCGGGAGACGCCGGACCGGTGGCGTCGGGGGCCAGTTCGGCGTAGAGGGCGGCCAGCGCGGCGACGGTGTCCGCCTCGGTGGGCCAGCTCGCAGCGCGTTGCGCGCCGCGCCGGCCCAGCTCGGCGCGGGCGTCCGCGTCGTCGAGCAGGGCCCGCACCGCCGCGTCGACCGCGTCGACGTCACCGGCGGGCACCAGCGCGGCGGCGTCGCCGACCAGCTCCGGCAGCCCGCCGACCGCGGTCGCCACCAGCGGTACGCCGGCCCGCAGCGCCTCCTGCGCGAAGAGCTGGCGGGCCTCCCAGTCGCTGGTGACCACCGCCAGGTCGGCGCCGGCGAGCAGGTCCGCCACGTCGGTACGGTGCCCGAGCAGGGTCACCGGGGCGCGGGCCGCGGAAATCCGGGCCGCCAACGGCAGGTACGCCGGGCCACTGCCGGCGATCACCACCACCGGTGGTGGGGTGCGGGTACGCCAGCGCGCGGCGGCGTCGACCAGCACGTCGTAGCGCTTCTGCGGGTGCAGCCGACCGACCGAGACGATCAGCGGCTGACCCGGACCGACGTTGAACTCGGCCCGCACCGCCGCCGGGCGGCGGCGCGGGGCGGGCAGCGTGGGCGCGGCGACCGGGGCGAGCCGGGCGTCGGCCGCGCCCAGGGCCGTGGCCCGGTCGACGAGATCGGCCGAGGCGCCGAGCGCCACCCTCGCGCCGCGCGCCACCATCCGCTCGGCCAGCCGGGACACGCTGCCACGCAGCCCACCGGAGAGCACGGCGTTGTGCCAGGTGACGACCAGAGGGGCGGTCGGGCGGGCGAGCACGGCGACCAGCCCGGCGCGCAGGCCGTGCGCGTGCACCACGTCGACCCGTGCGGCGGCCAGCGCCCGGCGCACGGCGAGCACCGCGCGCCCGTCGGCGGGCGTGGGACTGGCCGGGATCTCCACCGGCTCGAACCGGGCGCCGACGCCGGTGAAGTCGAACTGTTCCTGCGTCGCCGCCGGGCCGCAGACCAGCACGTGGGCGCCCGCCGCGGCGAGGCCGCGGGCCACCGACCGGACATGCTGACCGACCCCGCCGGTGCTCGAGGCGAGCAGCAACGCGACGGTGCCCGACCAGCCGCCGGCCAGGGAGGGCTCCGTCACCGTGACCACCGCCGGTCACCGCTTCTGGCACTCACCCGCGCACCGTCTCCTTTCCGTCGCCCCGCTCCGGCCCGACCGCGCCCGGCGCCGACCCACCGGCACCCTCCCGCGGCCCCCGCCGGCCCGCCCGACCCAGGCGGCGCAGCACCCCGGCGAGCAGCGGCCGTACGTCCCGCCGGTCGACGAACCAGACCACGACGAGGAACACGACCCCGATCAGAACCCCGGACAGCATGCCCTGACCGAGCGCCCCGGCCGTCGTCGGGGTGCCGCCGCCCGGCGTGTCGAGCCACCGGACCAACCCCAACCCGGCGAGCGCGGCGACCACTGCCGCCAGCCCCCCGGCCACCCCGGCACGGGCCGCACCGGCGAGCGCCGGACGCCCGGCCGAGCGGAGCACCGCCACGATGAGCAGCGCTCCGAGCACCAGCATGCCCACCGAGTTGGCCACGGTGGCCGCCAGCACCCGGTCGGCGGGTGCAAGCAGGGCCGCCAACGGCAGCGCCACCGCCGGCACCACCAGCCAGCCGACGGTGATCGCCACCGTCGCCGGCCGGGTGTCGCCCCGGGCGTACAGGGCACGGGAGAGCACCGCGAACAACCCGTAGCCGAGCAGGCCCGGCGCGAAGCCGATGATCGCGGCGGCGGTGGACGACGGATTGTCCGGATAGAAGAGGGCGGCGACGGGTTGCGCGGTGCCGATCAGCGCCGCGGCGCCCAGGCAGCTGAACAGCAGCACACTGCGCACCGTCGTGGACAGGGTCCGCCGGTAGCCCTCGTCGTCGCCGGCGGCCGAGGCGGTGGCGAGCGTCGGGTAGGAAGCCACCGCCAGCGGCACCGCCAGCACCGCCCACGGCAGCAGGAAGATGGTCTGGGCCAGGTTGAACACCTGCGGAGAGCCGGTGGGGCCGCCGGAGACCCGGTTCAGGATCACCAGGAGCGCGACCTGCTGGGCCGCGACGGTCACCGCACCGGCCGCCGCGAGCCCGCTGACCCGGGCGCGGGCGTCGGCCGGGAACGCGTACCCCGGTCGCAGCCGCAGCCCGAGCCGGCGCAGTGGGATCAGCAGCGACAGGGACAGCACGACGACGCCGAGTGTGGTGCCGGCGGACAGGACCAGTTCGCCGCCGCGGCTGACCTGGGCCACACTCGCCCCGCGCCCCTGACCGGCGCCGAAGGCGAGGTAGACGACGATCACGGTGAGGCTGGACAGCAGCGGGGCGATCACCGGCCAGGCGAAGCGGCGGTGCGCCTGGAGCACGCCGGTGAGCACGATGCCGATGCCGTACAGCGGCAGTTGCGGGGCGAAGACCCGCAGCATCCGAGCGCCGGCGGCGAGTTCCGCCGCGGACCGATTCTCGCTGATGAGCGACATCACCGGGTCGGCGAACACCGCGACGAGCACGGCGAGGGGCACCAGCAGGCTCACCGTCCAGGTCAGCAGCGCCCCGGTGGTGGCCGCCACCGCCCGCCGGTCTCCGGCCGCGACCGCACCGGCCAGCAACGGCACGACGAGGCTGGCCAGCGCGCCGCCCGCGACGATCTCGAAGACGATGTTCGGCACGGTGTTGGCGATGACGTACATGCCGCCGAGGTCGCTCTGCTGGACCACCCAGGTGAACACGGCGGTACGGCCGAAGCCGGCCAGCCGGCTGAGCACGGTGAGCACGGCGATGAGCGCGGCTGCCCCGGCCACCCGGCCGGCGCCGGCGAGGGGTGCCGGTCCGCTCACGTCAGTCGGCGCGCCGGCCCAGTGCGTCGAGCTCCCGCAACCCCGGAGTCCGCTGGATCACCGCCGTGAAGCTGACCTTCTCGCTGGCGGCGGTGAGGCCGGCGAGCGCGGCGAGCAGACCGGCCCGACCCAACGGGCCGGTACGGGCGGCGAGCGCGACGCCGAGCAGCGCGCCGAGCGCGTTCGCGCCGCTGTCGCCGAGCATCACCTCCTCGCCCAGGTCGGCGGGGAGCAGGCCGGCGGCGGCGCCGACCGCGCCGGAGGCGATGCCGCCGTGCGCGCCGCCCATCAGCGGCGCGCCGAGCAGCAGACCGGACTTCAACGCCCGACCGGGACGCAGGTCCAGCAGGTTGAGCAGGTTGGCCGTGCCGGCGATCACCCCGGCGCCGAGCAGCACGTCGACGCCGCGGCTGAACGCGCCGCGGCCTTGGCGGCGGCGGTGCGCGGCGACCCGCGGGTCGGCGGCGAGCAGCGCGGCGGCGCCGAGGCCGGCGGCGCCCACCCCGACGACCTTGACCATCCCGGCGGTGATTCGCCCCTCGCGCAGCGCGGCCAGGTGCCCGGCGAAGCCCTTCGCTGTCTTCTGCTCCGGTCGCGCCCCGACCACGTCGTCGTAGAGGCCGATCCCACCGGCGCCGAGGCCGGCGACCAGCGCGGCACCGCCGGAGGCGGCACTGGTGGCGCCGAACGCGCCGACGGCGGCCGCCCCGGCGGCGAGTGCGGGCCCGGCGGCCAGGGTGACCGTGCGGCCGCGGAAGTTGGTGCGCTCCAGCGCGGGTCCGACCGGGGCGGTACGCACCTCGCGCAGCGCGTACCGGGCGGCCGCGGCGCCGGCGCCGGCGATCAGCAGCCGGCCGAGCCCCCTCACGCCACCATCTCGTTTCGCTCGGCAGCGGCGCAGGACGCCGCCCTGCTGTGCCTCATGTTCGCCCGCTGCGCTCGCTCACGCGCCGCCTCGTCGGGCCCGGACACGGGGGTACGTCGTTGGCTCACTGGGGCAGTCTAGGCAACAGGCCGGAGGTAGCGTTGTCGCCGACGCCGTACTGGCCCGCCTTCTTCTGGGTGAGCTGCTGCATCAGGGCGAGGCTGGTGACCACCTGACCCTGCACGGTGTTGGCGTTGTCGACCGTGGAGATGGTCTGGGACAGCACCGCGTCGCCGCGGACCACGGCCACCACGTTGCCGCCGGCGGAGCCGTTGCCGCCGACCACGATCGCTCCGGTCCGGTCGAACTGCTCGGCGATCTTGACCACCGACTCGTCCCGCTTGGCGGAGTCCTTGTCGACGTACGGCTGCCCGCTGACCACGACGACCGCCTCGGCCGACCCGGTGACCTTGTTGTCGTCGGTGGTGAGGTAGCCGGCGTTGTTGTACGCGGCGAGCACCGCGCGCCGGTCGGCGTCGCTGACCGGGGTGGTGCCCTGCGCCCGGTCCAGCAACACGCTGGCCAGCAGGGCGCTGGAGGTCTCCACGCCGTGCCCGTTGCCGGGCAGCCCGGACGCGGGCGCGGTCGGCCGGGCGGCGGTGACGGCCAACTCCATCAGGTTGGTGTTGTTGTCCGGGTTGATGAACTTGTCCTGCAGGTCGACCCGGCCGGTGATGGTCGCCCCGCCCAGCTGGAGCTTCTTGAGCACGCCCTCGGTGTGATCACGCCCGTTGGGCAGGCTGAGCACCAGCACGCGACGCCCGGCGAGGGTGCCCGGGAGGACGACCTGGGACATCTCCTCGGCGAACTCCTCCTCCAGCCCCAGCTGCTTCTCCATGTTGTTGACCGTCTGGCGCATCTGCTGGTTGTCCTTGCGCAGCGCGGTGACCTGCTCCTTGAGCGAGTCGGCGACCGGGCCGTTGAGAGCGGCCGTGCCAACCACCAGGCCGATCGCCAGCGCCAGAAAGACCGCGGTGAGGGACACCACGTGGTAGCGGAAGTTGATCACGCTTGCAGCCTCTTGATCGGTCGGGGGCTAGAAGAGCCGGTACAGCTGGAACACGAAATTGTCCCACCATTCGGCGACCACGCCCAGGTACGCCTTACCGACGGTGGAGACGGCCACCGCCGAGGCCATCGCCGCGATCGCCGAGAGCACCAGCAGCAGCAGTGACGAACCGGAGATGCTCTGCCGGTAGAGCCGGCTCACGCCCTTGGCGTCGACCAGCTTGCCGCCGACCTTCAACCGGGTCAGGAACGTCGAGGCCATCCCGCCGCGGCCCTTGTCGAGGAACTCGACAAGCGTGGCGTGGGTGCCGACCGCGACCAGCAGCGAGGCGCCCTTCTCGTCGGCCAGCAGCATGGCCAGATCCTCGCTGGTCGCCGCCGCCGGGAAGGTCACCGCCGGGACGCCGAGGCCGTTGACCCGGGGCAGCCCCGGTGCCCGCCCGTCGGGATACGCGTGCACGATCACCTCGGCGCCGCAGCGCAGCACGTCGTCGGTGACCGAATCCATGTCGCCGATGATCATGTCGGGGGTGTAGCCCGCCTCGACCAGCGCGTCCGCGCCGCCGTCGACCCCGATCAGCACCGGCTTGAACTCCCGGATGTACGGGCGCAGCACGTCCAGGTCGGCCTTGTAGTCGTAGCCACGGACCACGATCAGGCAGTGCCGACCCTGCATCTGGGTCTGGATCTCCGGCACGCCCACGCCGTCGAGCAGCAGGTCGCGCTCCTGGCGCAGGTAGTCCATGGTGTTGGCGGCGAACGCCTCCAACTGAACCGACAGCCCCTCCCGGGCATCCGCCATCGCCTTCGCGACCGTCTCGGCGTCCTGGAGGTTGCCGTGGGCAACCGGCTCCTCACCGACGAAGACCGTGTTGCCCTCGATCCGCACGGAGTCGCCCTCGCGGATCTGCTCGAACACCCCCTCCCCCAGGTCGTCCAGGAGCGGGATGCCGGCGGCGACCAGCACCTCCGGGCCGAGGTTGGGGTAGCGGCCGGAGACCGAGGGCTTGGCGTTGAGCACCGCGGCGACGCCGACGGCGACCAGCGAGTCGGCTGCGACCCGGTCCAGGTCGACGTGGTCGATGATCGCGATGTCACCGGGGCGGAGCCGGCCGACCAGCCGCTTCGTGCGGCGATCGAGGCGCGCGGTGCCGAGGACTCTGCCCGGCTCCGTGTTTCGGGGCCGGCGCAACGTGGGTAGACGCATCGTGACCATCCTGGCATGTGAGGCAGGCTTTTCTGTCGCGACATGCCTGAGCAGGGCCGCCTACCCAGGGAAGCACACGAGAGCGCAGGCCGGTGTGCTTGCGCTCACAATCAGCGGCGTCACGGACGCCTTTCCTTGGCCGCCACGGCCAGAAGCTCCTCGGCGTGGGCGATACCCAGATCGGAATCCGGTAAACCGGCCAACATCCGGGCCAGCTCCCGGGCCCGCTCGGTGTCCTCCACCACCCGCACCCCGCTGGTGGTGACCGCCCCACCGGTGTCCTTCGCCACCACCAGGTGCCGATCGGCGAACGCGGCGACCTGCGGCAGGTGGGTGACCACCAGCACCTGGTGGCTGCGGGCCAGCCGGGCCAACCGGCGGCCGATCTCCACCGCCGCCTGGCCGCCGACACCCGCGTCGACCTCGTCGAAGACCAGCGTGGGCGGGCCGCCGGAGCCGGCAAAGACCACCTCGATCGCGAGCATCACCCGGGACAGCTCGCCGCCGGAGGCACCCCGCTGCAACGGCAGCGAGGGCGCGCCCGGGTGGGCCAGCAGCCGCAACTCCACCTCGTCGCCGCCGTCCGGGCCGACGCCCACCTCGACGCCGTTGACCGGCAGCGCCGGGTCGGTGCGACCGGCCGCCCGGGGCAGCACCGCCACCTCGATCCGGGCGTGCGGCATCGCGAGCCCGGCCAGCTCGACGGTGACCTGCTCGGCGAAGCGGACGGCCGCCTCCTGCCGGGAGATCGACACCCGGCCGGCCAGCTCGGCCACCTCCCCGGCCAGCCGCTGCCCCTCGCGCTCCAGCTCGTCGAGCTGCTCGTCGGAGATGTCCAGATCGGACAGTCGGGTGCGGGCCCGCTCGGCCCAGGCGATCACCCCGTCGACGTCGTCGGCGTACTTGCGGGTCAACGCGCGCAGCGCGGCCCGCCGCTCGTAGACGTGCTGCAACCGGGCCGGGTCGGCATCCAGCGTCGCCAGGTACGCCGACAGCTCGGCGGAGACGTCGGTGACCAGCGTCGCCGCCTCCTCCAGCCGGGCGGCCAGCTCGCCCAGCGCCGCGTCGGTGCCGGCCTGCCCCTGAAGGGTGCGCCGGGCGGTGCCGAGCAGCGCCGAGGCGTCCGGTGTCTCGTCGGCCGCCTCCGCCCCGCCGGCCAGGCACTGCTGGGCCACCTGAGCCGCGGTGCGCAAACCCTCGGCGTGCTCCAGCCGCTGCGCCTCGGCCTTGAGCTCGTCGTCCTCGCCGGGCTGCGGGTCGACCCGGGTGATCTCGTCGAGGCCAAGGCGCAGCAGGTCGGCCTCCTGGTTGCGCTCGCGGGCGTTGCGCCGCCGGTCGGCCAGGTCGTCGACGACCCGCCGCCACCCGGTGTACGCCTCGCGCAACGCGTCGAGCAGCTTCTCGTGCGCCGGCCCGGCGAACCGGTCCAGCGAGGCCCGCTGCTCGGCCGGGCGCAGCAGCCGCAGCTGGTCGGACTGGCCATGCACGGCCACCACCTGCTCGCCGACCTCGCCGAGCATCGACACCGGCATGCTGCGCCCGCCCAGGTGCGCCCGCGACCGGCCCTCCACCGTCACGGTGCGGCTGAGCAGCACCGACCCGTCCTCGTCCGGCTCGCCGCCGGCGTCGGTGATCCGGGCGTGCACCGCGTCGGCCACCCGGCCGTCCAGGCGCAGCCGCCCCTCCACCACCGCCCGGCCGGGCTGGGCACGCACCCGGCCCGCGTCGGCCCGGCCACCGAAGAGCAGGCCCAGGCCGGTCACCACCATCGTCTTGCCCGCACCGGTCTCGCCGGTGATGACGTTCATGCCGCCGGTCAACGGCAGCGTGGTGTCCTCGATGACGCCCAGCCCGGTGATGCGCAGCTCTTCCAGCACAGCAACCGACAGTAGACGCGGGGGCCGACAGTTGACCAGCCGACGGCGCCGGGGGCAGGCCCCGGGACGGCCGGGGAACGTCCGCCGTACAGTTCTGCCCCGTGTTGGACGTGATCGGCCTGACCCCGGCGGAGGAGGAGCTCTACCGCTGCCTGCTCCAGCTCACCACGGCCCGCATCGACGAGCTGGTCCACCGGCTGCGCCGGCCCCGCGCGCAGGTCGTCGCCCAGGTCGAGGCGCTGCGGATCAGGGGCCTGGTGCTGCCCACCGACGCCGAGGAGGACGCGCCGCTGCGCCCGTCCGCGCCGGACGTCGCGCTCGGCGCGGCGCTGCTCGCCCGGCAGGAGGCCCTGGAGGCGGCCCGCACCCGGGTCACCCAGCTGGCCGAGGAGTACCGCGCGGGGCTGCGCCGCCACCACAGCGACCACCTCGTCGAGGTGATCACCGGCGCCCGGGTGCTCCGCGAGCGGCTGCGCGACCTGCAGAACTCCGCCCGCACCGAGGTGCTCTGGTTCTGCCGGGCCAACCCCCTGGCCATGGACGGCCCGGACAACGTCGAGGAATTCGACGCCCTCGCGCGGGGCGTGCGCTACCGGGCCATCTACGAGCGGGAGCTGCTGCTGCAACCGGGCGCCCTGCCCGACCTCGCCAAGGGCGTGAGCGCCGGCGAGCAGGCCCGGGTGCTGGACCGGCTGCCGGTGCGGCTGGCCATCGTGGACGGCCGCACCGCGGTCTGCCCGCTGGTGCCCGACCGCGACCGCGGCGAGCCGAGCGCCGCCGTGATCGGCCGCAGCCAACTGCTCGACGCGCTGCTGGCCCTCTTCGAGAGCCACTGGCGGGTGGCCACCCCGCTGCGCCTGTCCGACCCGCTGACCGTGTCCGAGGCCGACGGCCGGCAACCGGACGATGACGCGCGACCGGACGGCGGCGGCTACCGTCCGGACGCCGACGAGACCCGACTGCTGTCGCTCTTCGTGGCCGGGGTGCCGGACAAGTCCATCGCCTCCCAGCTCGGGGTGAGCCGGCGCACCGTGCAGCGGCGGCTGGCCGACCTGATGACGGCCGCCGGCGTGGACACCCGACCCGGGTTGGCCTACCAGGCCGCCCGCCGCGGCTGGCTCTGACCCCGTCGGCGAGCACCGCCGCGCCCGACGGGGCGGGACGACCACCTCGGCCGTCCCGCCCCGCCCGACTCAGCGCAGCCCGTACGCCTGGAGCACCGTCTGGTCCACGGTGTTCCCGGCCCGGTCCGCGGCGTGCACCCGCAGCGACACCGTGCCGTGCCCGGCGGGCACGGTGGCGGTGTAGCGGGTGCCCGAGCCGCGGGTCGCCGCCGAGCGCCAGGTGGCGCCCGCGTCGAACGAGACCTCCACCCGCACCTGGGCACCGACGGGCGCCGGCACCCCAGCCGGCTGACGCAGGGTCAGCCCGACCTGGTGCGGGCGGTCGCCGCGCACCTCACCGCGCAGGTCGGTCGGCACCTGGTAGTCCACCTGGAGCAGCGACAGCGGCTGGGCCGCCTCGCCGGCCGGGCGGGCCGAGGTGAACTGCCAGGCCGTCTCGGTCCGGGTGGCGTGGGTCCACTCCGCCGAGGAACGCGCGGTGGTCAGGTCCAGCCGGTACCGGGCGGCGCCGGCCGTGGTCGCCACCGGAGCCCACTCGGCGCCGAGATCGGCGAGCAGGGTCCCGTCACGGCTGAGCCGGGCCTGGACCAGGTCGCTCTCGTCGTTGCCGCCGGCCGTGCCGACGTGCCCGTCGGCGTCGACGAACTCCGGGATCCGCAGGTCGAGCACGTCCCCGGTGCGCCGGGGCGCGGCGCCGGCGTCGGCCGGCACCGCCGGCCGGACCACCGGGGCGAACCACGTCTGGGTGTCGGAGTCGGCGGCGGCGTAGCGGCGCGGCGCCTGGGTGAGGCCACCGGTGAGCGCACCCCAGTCGGAGAAGGTCAGCAGGTGCGACACCCGCTGCTGCCACCAGGAGTCCCCGGCGCTGACCCACTCCTGCCGGCTGGTGCCGGTCTGGACCATCCGCTGGTCGTCGTTCCACGAGTACGTCTGCCACGGCCGCCAGCCGAAGCGCTGCTCCTTGGCCCAGTCGAGGCCGCCGCTGTCGGCGTACCGGGCGTCGACCCGCGCGGTGTTGGCCTCGGTGACCCGGTGCACGATCCGCTCCGGAACCCGGCCGGCGGACACCTGGAACACGTCGTACAGGTAGGGACTGTTCACCGTGAGCGCCAGGTCCAGCGTGGTCCTGCGGGCCTTGACCGCCGCGATCAGCCGCTGGCCGTCGTCGTTAGCGACGACCAGGGCCGGGATGGGCTGCCGATCGCCGGTGGGACGCCAGACGGTCCACGCGCTCCAGTCGGCGGGGCGGACGATCAGCACGGCCGCCGCGCCCGCCGCGGCCGCCGCCGCGATCTGGTCGGGCTCGGAGCGCTCCGGGTCGGCGGCCAGCAGCGCCGCCGCACCACGCACACCCGCCAGCTCCGCCGCAGTACCGGTGCCGGCCCAGACCAGCGGCAGCTCGCGCCGGCCGGAGAAGACCGGCGAGTCGCCGAGCAGGTTGATGTCCAGCGGCCCGGAGAACCCGCTGACGGTGGCGTCGACCATCGGCGCGACCAACTGCCAGCGCGACGAGAACTCGAACCGGCCGGCGGCCACCGGCCGGGTCGGGGTGACATTGACCTGCTGGACGGTGCTGAACAGCATCGTCCCGTGGTCCACCTCGCGGCCGTTGCCGAACACCCGGTGCTCGTAGAAGCTGATCGACGCCCGCTGTTCGGTGGGCCTGGGCGTCTCGATGCGCACCGGGGTGCCCTTGCGCGGGTCGAGGGTCACCGTGAGATCCCGATCGACGGTCAGCTCCGGGTCGGTGACCAGGGTGACCTGCTCGTCCAGCGGAGCGCCGTGCTCGATCAGCCCGGCCAGCAGGTACGGGCCCTCCTCGACCTGCGCGGTCATCTCGCCGCCGACGATGTAGCCGATCTGGTCGGACTCGACGTGCTCGCCGAAGAGCGTGACCACGCTCGCCGTGCCGGGCCGGCCGGCCAGGTCCACCGCCTTGATGGTCACGGTGTGCAGCGGGCCGCTGAGGGTCAGCGCCACGGCGGTACGCACCGCCACGCCGTCGGCGCCGGTGGCGACCAGCCAACCGCTGTAGACACCGCGGTCCAGCTTCGCCGGGTCGGCGTGCAGCGGCACTGCGACGGTGCCGCCGGCCGGGACGGCGACCTGCGTGGCGTCCAGGCTCACCCCGTCCGTCTCGGCGGTGTCGGTGTCCAGGTTGCGCACGTCCAGGGCGAGCCGCAGGGTCTGCGCGGCGTCGGTGCCGTTGGTGTAGGTGACACTCCGCTCGGCCGCGGCACCGCCGGTGGCGACCCGCCCGAAGTCGGCGACGCCGGTGCCGTACACCCGCTGGCGCAACGCCCGGGCCACGTCGACCCGGCCGGCGCCCTGCTCGAACACGGTCTGCCCGGGGTTGCCCTTGGTGGTGCTGACCAGCGCGTCCTTGAGCTGAGCGGCGGTCCAGTCCGGGTGGTCCTGGGCGAGGATCGCGGCAGCGCCAGCCACGTGCGGAGTGGCCATCGAGGTGCCCGACGCCTGGGTGTAGGAGTCGTCGATCGGCGTACCCATGGTGGTGCCGGCGGCCCGGGCGGCGATGATGCCGACGCCCGGCGCGGTGATCTCCGGCTTGAGCCCGTTGTCGCCCAATCGCGGGCCGCGGCTGGAGAAGTCGGCCAGCTTGTCGTCGCGGTCCACCGCGCCGACGGTGAGCGCCGAGGTCGCCGCGCCGGGTGCGCCGACGGTACGCGCGGCGCCCTCGTTGCCGGCGGCCACCACGAACAACGCGCCGGTCTCCGCGGTGAGGTCGTTGAGCGCCTGGCTCATCGGGTCGGTGCCGTCGGTCGCGCTGCCGCCGAGGCTCATGCTGACGACCTTCGCGCCGGAGTGGGCGGCCCACTCCATGCCGGCCATGATGCTCGACTCGTAGCCGGAGCCGGAGTCGTCGAGCACCTTGCCGATGAGCAGCTTCGCGCCGGGCGCCACGCCCTTGCGCCGTCCACCGGAGGCGGCGCCGCTGCCGACGATGGTGGAGGCCACGTGGGTGCCGTGGCCGTGCCCGTCGGCGGCGCTGCCGGTCCCGCTGAAGTCCTGGCTGCCGGCGATCCGGCCGGCCAGGTCGGTGTGGTTGGCGTCCACGCCGGTGTCCAGCACGGCGACCCGCACGCCGGCGCCGTCCCGGCCGGCGGCCCAGGCCTCCGGTGCGCCGATCTGCGGCACGCTGGTCTCCAGCGCGGCCTTGACCTTGCCGTCGAGCCAGACGTGCGCGACGCCGCCGGCGAGGGTTGCCGTGCCGGGCGCCGCGGCCCGGCCGGTCGGGGTGGCCCGCAACGCGTTCCAGAACCCGCCGAGCTCACCCGTACCGACGCGCAGCGCGGCGCCGCCGATGCTCTCCAGCGGCCGGACCGCGCGGGCACCGGCGAGCGCCTGAACCCGGCCCGCGGTCGGGTTCTGGTAGCGCACGATCAGTGGCAGGGCGTCGGCGCCGCCGAACCCGTCGGCGGCCAACTCCTGCACGTCGAACAGGTCGGCGTCGAGCACCCCGGCGGCCAGGTACGGCACCACGTCGCTGGGCAGCACCCGCAGCCCGCCGTCGACCTCGGTGGTGTGGAAGGTGACGCGTTCCCGGCCGGGGGCGGGCCGGACGGTCGCGGCCACCCGACCCGGGGCGGCCCGGACCAGGTCCACCTGGTCGCCGGTGATCAGGGTGACCCGCACGGGCGCGGGGGCGCCCGGGGCGGGCGCGGCGGGGGCGGGTCGGACGGGTGGGTCGGCGGACGCCGGCGCGGCGAGGCCGACCGCCAGGACGCCGACCGCGCCGGCGGCGAGCCAGCGGGGGGACCAGTGCATACGATGCGCTCCTCTACTCCTTGCGGCCCGGCACCCATGGGTGAGGACCGATTCGGAGTCTGCGGCGCAGCGCGCACCGGGTCACTAGTCGCCGCCCGCCGCAGCGGCGACATGTCGTCAGGTGGACAACCGCCGTGCACCGACCGTGCGAGCGGTGGTCACCGCCGGCTGCCCCGCCAGCCGTGCACGGGCAGCGCGAACTTGGCCACCAGCCGGTCGGTGAACGGTCGGGCCCGCAGCCGCACGATGCGCACCGGCAGCGCGCCCCGGCGCACCGTCACCCGGGCGCCCGGGGGCACGTCGTAGACCCGGCGACCGTCGCAGGCCAGCACCGCCAGGGTGGTGAACGGGTCCACGGTGATCACGAAGGTGGAGGTCGGCGCGGTGACCAGTGGACGGCTGAACAGCGCGTGGGCACTGATCGGCACCAGCAGCAGCGCCTCCACCTCCGGCCAGACCACCGGCCCGCCGCCGGAGAACGCGTACGCGGTGGAGCCGGTGGGCGTGGCGCAGACCACGCCGTCGCACCCGTACCGGGACAGCGGCCGCCCATCGACGTCGACGAGCAGCTCGAGCATCTGCGCCCGCTCGCCCTTCTCGATGCTGATCTCGTTGAGCGCCCACGACTCGATGGTCGGGCCGCCGTCGAACTCGGCGGTGACGTCCAGGGTGAGCCGCTCGTCCACGGTGTAGTTGCGCCCGACCACGTCGCGGACCGCGCTGTCCAGATCGTCAATCTCGGCCTCGGCGAGGAAGCCCACCTTGCCCAGGTTGATGCCGAGCAGCGGAGCCTTCGCCGGCCGCGCCAGCTCCGCCGCGCGCAGGAACGTGCCGTCCCCGCCCAGCGCGAAGACGATCTCGGCACCCTCGGCCGCCTCGGGACCGGTGACCGGCACCACACCCGGCAGGTCGAGGTCGTCGGCCTCCTCGGCGACCACGCGCACCTCGAAGCCGGCGGCGATCAGGTCGGCGGCGACCGCCCGCGCGTGCTCGGTGCTGCGCCGACGGCCGGTGTGCGTCACCAGCAACGCGGTGCGGCTCATCGGGCCGTGCGTCCGTCCGCGACCGGGCGCTGCCCGGCCGCCGCCCCCCGTCCACCGGCGCGGCCGCGTGCCCCGCCGGCCGTACGCTCGCTGCACCCGTTCACCCTGCGACCTCCTCCGCCGCCGTGGCCGGCGCGTCGCCGTCCGCCGTCGGTCCCTCCGGCCCGGCCGCCACCACGGCCCGCACCCGCTGCGGGTCGGCCGGTGGCGCGCCCCGGCGCAACCATACGAAGAACTCCACGTTGCCGCTGGGCCCGGGTAACGGGCTGGCGGCCACGTCGGCCAGGCCGAGCCCGAGCCGTGCCGCCGCGGCGGCCACGTCGAGGACCGCCTCGGCGCGCAACGCCGGGTCGCGGACCACCCCGCCGGCGCCCACCCGTTCCTTGCCGACCTCGAACTGCGGCTTCACCATCAGCGCCAGGTCGCCGTCGTCGCGGGTGCAGCCGGCCAGCGCCGGCAGCACCAGCCGCAGCGAGATGAACGACAGGTCGGCCACCGTGAGGTCGACCGGCCCGCCGATCGTCTCCGGCTCCAGCGTACGGACGTTGGTGCGTTCCAGGACCCGGACCCGCTCGTCGGTGCGCAGCGACCAGGCGAGCTGCCCGTAGCCCACGTCCACGGCCACCACCTCGGCGGCGTCGGCGCGCAGCAGCACGTCCGTGAAGCCACCGGTGGAGGCTCCGGCGTCCAGGCAACGCCGGCCGGCGACCCGCAGCCCACCGGGGGCGAAGGCGGCCAGCGCGCCGGCGAGCTTGTGCCCGCCTCGGGAGACGTACTCCTCAGCCGGGTCCGCGCCGGTGACCAGCAACGGGTCGGCGGGGTCGACCATCGCGGCCGCCTTGCGGGCGACCACCCCGCGCAGTTGGACCCGACCGTCCTCCACGAGCGCGGCGGCCTGCTCCCGGGAACGGGCCAGACCACGACGGACGAGTTCGGCGTCGAGCCGGTTGCGACGTGCCATGGGTGGTCTCCGGTCTCCTCAGGCCTGGTCGATGGTGGCGAGCGTTTCCCGCAGCGTCTCGTAGGCCGCCTCGTACTGCGCGATCTGGTCGGCCGGCGCGAGCGTCGCCGCGTTGATCATCGCCTGCACCGCCGCGTCCACGGCGGGGTGCCGGGCCTCGTCGTCCCCGTCGAGACCCGGCGGAACGGGCCGGGACGCGCCGCCGACCGGCGGACCGGGGCGGGCACCCTGCGGAGGGCCGGGGCGGACGCCGGGCGGCGGGCCGGGGCGGTACGCGTCGGTCACGCCATGCTCCGGGCGTCCGGGCCGCGCATCACGCGTCGCCACCCGGCTGTCGCTTGCGGACCGCCTTCTTGGCCGGCGTGGCGGGCGTCGCCGGGTCGTGCGTCGACGTGCGCGTGACGGTCGCCGGCGGCTTCTTGACGATGGCCTTCTTGGCCACCGCCTTCTTCGCCACCGCCTTCCTCGCCGGATGCGTGGACACCGGCGCGGCCGCCGACCCGGTGGACGGCACCAGCCCGGCCTCCGGTCGGACGCCGACCTCGGCGTCGGGCCGCGGGCCGGCCGGGCCGGCGGGCTGCGCCGGCGTGCCGGCCGACCCGCCGGTGCGGGCCTCGCGCAGTTGCCGTTCCAGGTCGTGCACCCGGCGGGTGAGCTCGGCAACCTCGTCGGCGGTGGCCAGGCCCACCGCGCCGAGTGCCCGGTCGACCTCGAACCGGACCAGCTTGGTCAGGGCCTCCCGATTGGCCGTGCCGGTGGAGACCAGTTCCTCACCGAGGGCCTGAAGCTGGGCGGCGGTCGCGCCGCCGGAGCCGACGAGGCGACGTGCCACGTCCTGGGCCTTCTTCCGGGGCGCCTCCGTCAGGCCCATGGCCAGCTCGAGGTAGGCGCGCCACGCGTCCTGCATGCCTGAGTCCTTCCGCGGGGCGGGGGGTGTGCAGGTGTCACGCTACCGGGCACCCCGGACGGTGCCGTGCGGTACGGTGCCGGGGACGGCGTGGCGAGCGGCGAGGGGGCGATGTGGCCAGCGTGGACGAGTGCCGGCAGGCGTTGCAGGATCTGGCCGCCCGGCTGGACCGCAACGCCGAGACGGTGCGCGAACGGATCGATCTGGACCGCACGCTCGCCTGCCGGATCACCGACCTGGACACCGCCTTCCACGGCCGGATCACCGGTGGCCGACTGGTCGACCTGACCGACGGTGACGACCCCAAGGCCAAGATCGCGCTGAGCACGTCGAGCGACGACCTGCTGGCCCTGGTCCGCGGCGAGTTGGACGTGACCCGGGCGGTGACGTCCCGCCGCGTGTCGATCAAGGCGAACCCATTCGACCTGATGAAGCTGCGCAAGCTGCTCTGAGAGCCGCCGCGGCGTCACCGCGCCGCGGGCAGCCCGAAGCTCGTCAGCGCATCCGCCGCGTCCGGGGACACCGGGCGCACGGGCGGCACCGCCGACGCCGACCAGGCGGCCGCGCAGAGCGCGGCCAGCGCGTCCAGCGGCCGACCGGCGCCGGCCAGCTCCAGCGTCCCGTCCCGGTCGGTCAACGTCCACCCGCCGGCGTCCGCCGGCCCGGGGACCCGCACCGCCGCAGCCGGGTCAAAGAGCCCCGCCAGGTCCCGCGCGACGTACGTGGGCCGGCGTGTCGGCTCGGCGGCCAGCAGATCGGGTACGCCGCTGACGCCGGTGAGGAC
The DNA here is from genome assembly GCF_042650685.1 of Micromonospora sp. GCM10011542. NCBI lineage: Bacteria > Bacillati > Actinomycetota > Actinomycetes > Micromonosporales > Micromonosporaceae > Micromonospora > Micromonospora sp. GCM10011542. The sequence continues at coordinate 3,686 of NZ_JBHSBO010000013.1, read as the reverse complement.
GAGCAGGCTGTCCAGCCCGGCCCGACGGGCGCCCTCGATGTCGGTGTCCAGCCGATCACCGACGACCAGGGTACGGCCGGTGCCGCTGCGTCGGGCGGCGGTCTGGAAGAGCGCCGGTTCCGGCTTGCCCACGACCACGTCGGGATCCCGGTCGAGCGCGGTACGCAGCGCGGCCACCAGGGCGCCGTTGCCCGGCAGCGGACCCCGCCCGCTGGGCAGGGTCCGGTCGGTGTTGGTGGCGATCCAGATCGCGCCGGCCCGCACCGCGACCGACGCCTCGGCCAGGTCGGCCCAACCGACCTGCGGTCCGTAGCCCTGCACCACCGCGGCCGGCTCCTCGTCGGCCCGGGCGACCGGTGTCAACCCGACCGCCCGCAGCTCGGCCCGCAGCGCCTCCGCGCCGACCACCAGCACCCGCGCGCCGGCGGGCAGCCGGTCACGCAGCAGTTCGGCCGCCGCCGCGGCGGAGGTGAGCACCTCCTCCGGCCGGGCCGGCACGCCCATGCCGGTGAGCAGGTCGGCGACCTCGCTGGAGCGGCGGGAGGCGTTGTTGGTCGCGTACGCCACCGCACGCTCCTCGGCGTGCAGCCGGGCGACCGCGTCGACCGCGCCGGGGATCGGCCGGTCGATCAGGTAGATCACCCCGTCCAGGTCGAAAACGACCAGAGTGTACCCGTCGACCAGCCGCTCCCCGGCGTCCGTGCTCAACGCTGCGCCGACCCCGACTCGTCGTCCCGGGCCGGAGTCGACGTGCCATCGCGCGGCCCGTCGTCGGTCACCCGGACGTCCGCGTCCCGGTCGCCGGCGAGGTCGGCGTCGTCGCTCTGGACGTCGCCATCCTCCTCGTCGTCGTCGAAGTCCTCGTCCTGGTCGTCGAGGTCCTCGTCGTCGTCCCCGTCGAGGTCGTCCTCTTCGTCGTCCAGGTCTACGTCGTCTTCGTCGTCGTCTTCGTTCTCGGCGTCGTCGTCCCGGTCCAGGTCCTCGTCGGCGTCGTCCGCGTCGCGGTCGGCGGCCAGCTCGGTGTCCGGCCGGGCCGGCACGGCGCCGGGGGCACCCGGACCGGTCGCGATGTCCTCGGACTCGTCCTCGTCGTCGCCCTCGATCAGCACGCCGTCGAGCTCCAGCAGCCGCTCCGCGGCGTCGGTCTCGCCCTCGGTGTCCACGTCGGCGGCGCGGGAGAACCACTCCCGGGCCTCCTCGCGCCGGCCGACCGCGAGCAGCGCGTCGGCGTACGCGTAACGCAGCCGTGGCGTCCACGGCTCGGCGGCCTCGCTGGTCAGCTCCGGCACCTGCAGCATGGCCACCGCGGCGTCCTTCTGCCCGAGGTCACCCCGCGCGCCGGCGGCGACGATCAGCAGCTCCACCGCGACCGCCGGGTCCAGCTTCTCCCGGTCGGCCCCGCGGAACAGGTCGATGGCCCGCTCCGGTCGGCCCAGCGCCCGCTCGCAGTCCGCCAGCACCGCCAGGTGGCTCTGCAGCCCACTCATCCGGTGGTACGTACGCAGCTCCGCGATGGCCGACTGCCACTCCCCCGCGTGGTACGCGGCCAGGCCGACCGCCTCGCGGACCGCGGCGATCCGCGACGCGAGCCGCCGCGCGGCCAGCGCGTGCGCCAGAGCCTCGGCCGGGTTCTCGTCGATCAGCTGCCCGGTCGCGACCAGGTGCCGGGCCACGGTCTCGGCGACCGGCTTGTTCAGCGAGAGCAGCTCAGCGCGGACGTCCTTGTCCAGGTCGGTCGCGACGATGTCGTCCGGCAGCGCCGGGGCCGAGCTGCGCCCGCCCTCGGTCGACTCCGGGCCGGCGCCACGGTCGTCACGACGGAACTCGCCGTCGCGACGCGGCCGCTCGCCGCCCCGGAAGCCGCCGTCCCGGTCACCACCGCGGTAGCCACCCTCGCGGCGATCCCCGCCGCGGAAGCCGCCCTCGCGGTCGCCACCACGGAAGCCACCCTCACGCGGCGCGCTCGTGCGGGAACCGTCACGGTCACCACCGCGGAAGCCACCCTCACGCGGCGCGCTCGTGCGGGAACCGTCACGGTCACCACCGCGGAAGCCACCCTCGCGACGCTCGCCGCCACGGAAACCGCCCTCACGGTCGCCACCACGGAAGCCACCCTCACGCGGCGGGCCAGACCGGGTACGGTCGCCGCCCTGGAAACCACCCTCACGGCGGTCACCACCCCGGAAACCACCCTCACGGTCGCCACCACGGAAGCCACCCTCACGCGGCGGGCCAGACCGGGTACGGTCGCCGCCCTGGAAACCACCCTCGCGACGGTCACCACCCCGGAAACCACCCTCACGCGGCGCGCCCGGCCGGGAGCCGTCACGGTCACCGCCGCGGAAGCCACCCTCGCGACGGTCCCCGCCACGGAAGCCACCCTCACGGTCGCCACCACGGAAGCCGCCCTCGCGACGCTCGCCGCCACGGAAGCCGCCGTCCCGGTCACCACCGCGGAAGCCACCCTCACGCGGCGCGCTCGGCCGGGAGCCGTCACGGTCGCCGCCGCGGTAGCCGCCCTCGCGACGCTCGCCGCCACGGAAGCCACCCTCGCGGTCGCCACCACGGAAGCCGCCTTCACGGGGCGGACCTGAACGGGTACGGTCGCCGCCCTGGAAACCACCCTCACGGTCGCCACCACGGAAGCCGCCCTCGCGGCGATCCCCGCCACGGAAGCCACCCTCACGCGGCGCACCCGTGCGGGAACCGTCACGGTCACCGCCGCGGAAGCCGCCCTCGCGACGCTCGCCGCCACGGAAACCGCCCTCGCGGTCGCCACCACGGAAGCCACCCTCGCGACGATCCCCGCCACGGAAGCCACCCTCGCGGTCACCGCCACGGAAGCCGCCTTCACGGGGCGGACCTGAACGGGTACGGTCGCCGCCCTGGAAACCACCCTCACGGCGCTCACCACCGCGGAAACCGCCCTCGCGGTCGCCACCACGGAAGCCGCCCTCGCGACGATCCCCGCCACGGAAGCCACCCTCGCGGCGCTCGCCGCCACGGAACCCACCCTCACGGTCGCCGCCGCGGAAGCCACCCTCACGCGGCGGAGCAGACCGGGACGCATCACGGTCACCGCCGCGGAAGCCACCTTCGCGGCGCTCGCCGCCGCGGAAACCGCCCTCACGGTCGCCACCACGGAAGCCACCCTCGCGGCGATCCCCACCACGGAAGCCACCCTCACGCGGCGCGCCCGAACGGGAGCCGTCACGGTCTCCACCCCGGTAACCGCCCTCGCGGCGATCCCCACCACGGAAGCCACCCTCACGCGGCGCGCCCGAACGGGAGCCGTCACGGTCTCCGCCCCGGTAACCGCCCTCGCGGCGGTCGCCGCCACGGAAACCACCATCGCGGTCGCCGCTGCGGGGTCCACCGTCGCGGCCAGCGGAGTATCCGCCTCGCGAGCCAGCGGTGTTGTCGCGATCGCCGCGGTACGGCGGCCGGTCGTCACGGCGCGGCGCGCGGTCGCGACCGGCCGCACCCTCGGTGCGGTCTTCGTTGCGACGGGGACGATCTCCGCCCTGCGGTCCTGAACTCACAGGTACATCCTTCCTCATTGCGCCACCAATGGCGCTACGCAGTCGAGGGCCGACCCTGATGGGGCGGCCCTCGACTGGAAGATTGTCCGGCGGTGTCCTACTCTCCCACACCCTCCCGAGTGCAGTACCATCGGCGCTGGAGGG
>NZ_JBHSBO010000012.1:0-41685 GCF_042650685.1 Micromonospora sp. GCM10011542 | reverse complement strand
GTATGCCCCGCCCCATGCCGCGCCCAAGGCACCGCCGCGACCACCACCCCATGCACCCGACACGACACCCGCGGCGCGTCCGCCTCCACCACCGCCCGGACCGTTCCCAGATCCAACGCCCGCCACCGACGACGAACACCCGCGTCATAGCGGGCGCACCGCCGCCCGCAATGCGGACACCGCCGCGACGCGCCCTTACGCACCCTCACCCGAGCCACCAACACCGACTCGACCGGATCGAACTCCACACCCTCGACCACCGCCTGCTCGACCCCGAGCAGCCCAGCCCATACCCTGGCAGAACGCACGCCGTTCTCCCGCCCATCCAGTTCTGACCTTCGACAAGCCAGAACCTAGGCAGGACAACGGCGTGCGCCATAAACGACGCGCCCAACCACCCACAGACACGTCACAAGACCCATATTTATGCCCAGAGTCATCGGCCTCAACGACGTCACCGCCGCCGGCCGCCCGGCACTGGATGCAAGCCCGCCGCCGTGCCGGTCCGCCCGTCGGCTCCCGCCCGCCGGCCCTCGCTCGCCTGTCCGTCCGCCGGTCCGCCGGTCCGTTCGCCGGTGGGCGCGGTGGGGTGCCGACGTGCGGGGTCGTGCGTGCCGGGCGTGGCAGGGGGTAGGTGTTTCGGCATGGCGGAGTTGGACGTGCTGGTGGCGGGGCAGGTGGCCCGGGATCTCGTGCTGCTGGTCGACGAGGTGCCGGCGGCCGGTGGTACCGCTCCGGTGCGACGGCGGCGTGAACTGCTCGGCGGCAAGGGCGCCAACCAGGCGGTTGGTGCGGCGCAGTTGGGTGCGCGGGTGGGGCTGCTGGGCGTCCTCGGAGCCGACGAGGTCGGCGACCGGCTGGTCGAGCAGGCCCGCGCGGACGGGATCGACGTCGGGCCGGTGCTGCGCCGGCCGGACACCGCCACCGCGCTGATCGTCGACCTGGTCGACGCCGGTGCCCGCTGGCGTTACCTGGAGGACATTCCGGAGGCGACCCTGCTCACCCCGGACGACGTCGCCGGCGCAGCGGACGCGCTGCGCAGTGCCCGAGCGGTGCTGGTCCAGCTACAGCAGCCGGCGTCCGCGGCGCTCGCCGCCGCCCGGACCGCACGGGAGGCTGGCCGGCTGGTGGTGCTGGATGGCGCACCGGCCGACCCTGCGTACGCCGACGATCTGCTCGCCGCCGCCGACGTGTTGCGTGCCGACGCCCGGGAGATCGAGCTGATCATTGGGGACGCCCCGGCGGATGCCGAGGGCGGTCTGGCTGCCGGCCGCAAGCTGCTGCGGCGCGGCCCGTCGCTGCTCGCCGTCGAGGTGTCCGGCGTGGGTAACGCGTTCGTCTGGCCGGACGGGGAGCTCTTCCTGCCGCTGGCGGACACGCCGACGGTGGACAGCACGGGAGCCGGAGACGCCTTCGTGGCTGCGCTCACCGTCGCGCTGCTGCGCGGCGACGCCCTGCCCGCGGCGGCCCGGTACTCGGTGGCCGCCGCCGGCGCGACGGTCGGGCATCCCGGCGGCCGGCCGGCGCTGACCCCGGCCGCGCTGCGCGCGCAGCTCGACCGTCTTCCGCCCGACTGACCGATGTTGTCCGTTCGGTGGACAACCGTCTATCGGTCCCCTAGCGTCCAGGAGATATGCGGAGGACCCTGCCGGCCGTCACACTGGCGCTGCTGCTCACCCTGACCTCCTGCGCCGGGACCGCCGGGACCGCCGGCCCGCAGACCGCCACGCCGACACCGGGCGGCCCGCCGTCCGCCTCCCGGCAGGACGCCGCCCAGGTCGAGCGAACCCTGGCCAGCCTGCGCCGGCTCGACGACCTACCGCTCTATGAGATGACCTACGTCGGGGCGTACGACCCGACGGTCGGCACCGACGCCACCCCGCCGAGCCCGTTCGGCTGCTCGTTGTTCGTCGCGGCCGGCGACCCGGGGCGCCCGCTGTTCGCCCGCAATTTCGACTGGGACGCCAACCCGGCGCTGGTGCTGCGGACCGACCCGCCGGACGGCTACGCGGCGATCTCGCTGGTGGACATGTCCTACCTCGGCGTCGGCCCGGACCCGAGCGGCGACCGTCGGCTGCTCGATGCGCCGCTGCTGCCCTTCGACGGGATGAACGAGCGCGGGCTCGCGGTGGGTCTGGCGGCGGACGACGAGGCGACGGTGCGCCCCGACCTGGGCAAGCCCACCGTCGGCTCGGTCCGCATCCTGCGACTGGTGCTGGACAGCGCCGCCACGGTCGACGAGGCGGTGGCCGTCTTCACTCGGCACAACCTGGACTTCGACGGCGGGCCCGCCCTGCACTACCTGCTGGCCGACGCCACCGGCGCGTCCGCGGTGGTCGAGTTCGTCGACGGCGAGCTTCGGGTGGAGCGGGGCACGGGCGGCTGGCAGGCCCTGACCAACGTGCCGGTCGTCGGTGTCGCGGAGCAGCGGCGCCGCCAGGACCACCGCTACGGGCTCATCGCCGGCGCGGTGAGCCGGGCCGGCGGAGTGCTCGACGCCGACGCCGCGCACCGGGTCCTGGCCAGCGTGCGGCAGGGGCACACCCGCTGGTCGGTCACGTACGGCCTGCGCAGCGGCGAGGTGCGGCTGGTCACCGCGACCGGCGGCGAGCGCCGCTACCAGCTGTCGATGAGCTGACCCGTGGGCCGGTCGTCGCGCCGGACGTGGCCGGGCCCGGCCCCCGGAGGCGGGGACCGGGCCCGTCGGTCGTGCGTCGGTGGCTACCGTGGTGCGGCTGCTACCGGTCCAGGTAGCTGGGCTGGGTCTGCACGTTCAGCTCCTTGTAGCGGGTGAGGTCGGCCGTCCACGTGCGCCAGTCCCTCAGCTCCAGTACGTCGAAGCCCTTGGCGATGTCGTTGGAGTAGATGTGTCCGTTGTAGTAGTACGCGGACCAGCTGCCGCCACTGACCAGCTGCTGGTCCGAGATCGGGCCGCGCTCCCAGTAGGCGATCTCCTTCGGGTTGGCCGAGTCGGTGAAGTCCCACACCGAGATGCCACCCTGGTACCAGGCCTGCACCATAATGTCTCGCCCGAGCACCGGGATCAGCGAGCCGTTGTGCGCCACGCAGTTCTCGGTGTCCGCGTTGGCCCGCGGGATCTTGTAGTAGCTGCGGAACTCCATCGTCCGAGCGTCACCGCGGCCGGTGATGTCGTAGATGGCGTCCGCGCCCCGGTTCGGGCCCACGGTCTCGTTGCAGGTGGCCGCGCCGCCGCCGCCCAGCTCGTCGGTGAAGACGACCTTGGTGCCGGCGTTGTTGAAGGTGGCGGAGTGCCAGAACGCGAAGTTCGTCGTGTCCCGCACCCGGTTGATCACCCGCGGCGCCTCGCGGTCGCGGATGTCCATCAGGATGCCGTCACCCATGCACGCGCCGGCGGCCAGGTCCTTGGCCGGGTAGACGGTGATGTCGTGGCAGCCGCTGGTCGCCGACTTCTCCCGCGGGATGCCCGGGTAGCCGCCGTCGGGGAAGAGGTTCGGCACGGCGACCACCGCCGCCTCGGTGGGCTTCTTCAGCGGCACCTTGACGATGGAGATGGAGTCGTGCGGCGGCGGGCACCCGACGTAGGTGTCCGACGGCCCGTACGAGGAGACGTACAGGTAGACCGACTTCTTGTCCTTCGCCGGCACCAGGGTGTGGGTGTGCGAACCACAGGCCGTCTGCACCGACTTGAGGTAGCGCGGGTTGGCCTTGTCCTTGATGTCGAAGACCTTGATGCCCTCCCACCTCGTCTCCGACGACGGCACCGAGGTGCTGGCGCAGGAGTCGTCGCTGCGCGGCGAGTCGGTGGAGAGGAACAGCAGGTCACCGTGGACGGAGATGTCGTTCTGCGACCCCGGGCAGAGCACCCGGGACACGACCTTCGGCGCGTTGGGCCGCGAGATGTCGTAGACGACGAAACCGTTGTAGTTGCCGGCGAACGCGTACCGGCCCTGGAAGGCCAGGTCGCTGTTGGTGGCGTCCAGCGGAGCGACCTTGGGCATGTTGGTGAGGAGGCGCAGGTTGGGGCTACTCACGATCTCGTCGACGCCGGGAATGGCGGCGGCGGCCGGGGCCGGTGCCGCCGCCTGCGGCGCGACCTGGGCGTTGCCGGGTGGCGCCACCAGGACGCTGGCGACGAGGAGGCCGGCTGCGGCGAGGCTCACGATCCTCAGTTGTCGTAGCCGTGGGACGGGAATTCTGATCATCGGCGAGGCCCTTCGCAAGGGGAGGTCGATTGTCGACACCTTACCGTCCGATGACAGAGGTCGATGTGATGCGGGTCACATCAAAGGCGGTTCCTCAATGGATAACATCGCCATGACCTCGACCCCAGGGAGTGGCCCATGACCAGCCGGCGCGCACGGACCCTGGCGATCGTCACACTGGCGCTCCTGCTGCCACTGGTGGCGGTCATCTGGGTTCGGAGCGGGACCGACCCGCAAGCCGGCGCTCGGCGGCCCGCCGCCGCACCCGCCACCACCGCGCCGGCGGCCACCCCCGCTCCCACCGACCTGACCGTCATCGTGCCCGGGCGGCCGGGCGAGTCGGCGGCCATCCGGCCCGCCGAGGAGGTCCGCGGCGCCGGCGCGGGGGCGCACAACTCGATGGACGTCTGGTTCGTGCGGATGATGATCCCGCACCACGCGCAGGCGCTGGAGATGGCCGAGCTGGCGCCGGAGCGGGCCACCAACCCGAGCGTGCGCGCCCTCGCCGACCGCATCCGGGCCAGCCAGGGCCCCGAGATCGGCATGATGCGTGGCTGGCTGCAGACCAGGGGCCTCGCCGCCGACGTCGAGGGGCACGACCACGGCACCATGCGCGGCATGCAGTCACCGGAGGCGATGCGCCAACTCGCCGCCGCCCGCGGCGCGGACTTCGACCGGCTCTTCGTGCGGATGATGACCGAGCACCACGAGGGTGCCATCGAGATGGCCACCAATCTGCTCAAGGTCGGTGCCGACCTGACGCTCAGCGAGTTCGCCAACGCCGTGGCCACCGAGCAGACCGTGGAGATCGACCGGATGCGCGACGTCCTCGGCTCCTGACCCGTCCACCAGCACGTACGCTGGGTGACCGTGAGACGCACCCTCTTCGGCCGCCCGACGCGCTCCGTCGCCTTCGACGTGGCCGTCGCCGGTGTGGTGGTGCTCCTGGGCGTGGCCGGCGCGGCACCTCAGCCCGGTGGTTGGCTGGCCACGCTGGTCGGCGCGGGAATGGCCGTGGCGCTGCTGTTCCGCCGTACCCATTCGAGCGCGGTCACGGCGGTGGTCGCCGTGCTCGCCCTGACTCAGGTCATCGCCCGGTGGGGACCGCTGCCGTTCGACATCGCGGTCCTCATCGCGCTCTACAGCGTGGTCAAGTACGGCGAGCGGCTGCGCGACGGCGTTCTCGCCGGGCTGGTGGCCGCGGTGGGCGTCGTGCTCGCCGCCGCGCAGACCCGCGGTGCCGGGCCGTGGTGGGCGGCCGCGCTGTGGTACGCGCTGGTCACCGGCGCGGTCTGGCTGGTGGCGCTGAACGTGCGGACCCGCCGGCTCTACGTGCTCACGTTGGAGGAGCGGGCCAGCACCTTGGAGCGCGAACGGGAGGCCGAGTCCCGTGCGGCGGTCGCCGAGGAGCGCACCCGCATCGCCCGGGAGTTGCACGACGTGGTGGCGCACAGCATGGCCGTGATGATCGTGCAGGCCGACGGGGCGCGCTTCATGCTCGACCAGGACCCGGAGCAGGCGCGCACCGCGGTCAAGGTGGTCGCGGACACCGGCCGGCAGGCCCTCGACGAGATGCGCCGGCTGGTCGGCGTGCTGCGGGACGCGGACCCCGGCGGGCCGGACGACGCCCCGGGGCCCACGGTGGCCGCCGACCCCGCGCACCGCCGGCTGGCGCTGACCGAACTGCCCGACCTGCTGGCCCGGTTCCGCGACGCCGGGCTGCGCATCCGGCACACCGTCACCGGCACACCGTCGCCGCTGCCGCCCGGCCTGGAACTGACCGTCTACCGGGTGGTGCAGGAGGCGCTGACCAACGCGCTCAAGCACGCCGGCGTGGGCGCCTCGGTGGAACTCACCCTGGAGCACACCGACGACGCGGTGCTGGTCCGGGTGGTCGACGACGGGCGCGGCCGGCCGGTGGTCAGCCCGGCGCCGTCCGGTGGTCACGGCCTGCTCGGCATGCGGGAGCGGCTGGCCGTGTACGACGGCAGCCTGACCGCCGGCGCCCGACCGGCCGGGGGATGGCAGGTGCGGGCCCGGCTGCCGCTACCGTCGGACCCGGCAACGGAGGTGATCGCGGCATGACGGTCCGGGTGGTGATCGTGGACGACCAGGCGCTGGTGCGCGCCGGGTTCCGGATGGTGCTGGACTCGCAGCCCGACCTGGAGGTGGTCGGCGAGGCCATCGACGGGGCGGACGCGCTGCGGGTGCTGGCCCGCACCGAGGCCGACGTGGTGGTGATGGACATCCGGATGCCGACCATGGACGGGGTGGAGGCCACGCGGCGGATCTGCGCCGACCGGCCCACCGGCCCGCCCCGGGTGCTCGTGCTGACCACCTTCGACACCGAGGAGGACGCGTTCGCCGCCCTCCAGGCCGGCGCCAGCGGGTTCCTGCTCAAGAACGTGCCCCCGGAGGAACTGCTGGCCGCGATCCGGGTGGTCGCCCGGGGTGACTCGGTGGTCGCCCCGTCGATCACCCGGCGGCTGCTGGACCGGTTCGCCGGTCAGCTCGGCGCCGCCCCCACCGCCGACCCGAGGCTGGCCCAGCTCACCGACCGGGAGCGGGAGGTGCTGCTGCTGGTGGCGCAGGGTCTGTCCAACGTGGAGATCGCCAACCGGGTGCACGTGGCGGAGGCGACGGTGAAGACGCACGTCGGGCGGATCCTGGCCAAGCTCCAACTCCGTGACCGCGTACAGGCGGTGGTGCTGGCCTACGAGAGCGGCCTGGTCACCCCCGGAGGCTGACCCGCGTACGACCTGGGTCGTAGTCACCGGCGGCGCCGCCACGACCTGAGGCGCACCCAGGTCGAGCGCGCAGGTGGAGATCGACCGGGCAGGTCCGGCCATAGCGTCGGAGGGGTCCGACCGTCACCTGCACCGGGGAGCCCACCGCGATGATCCGCCTGACCCTGCGCTCGTTGCGCGCCGAGGCGCTGCGCATGCTGCTCTCCGCGCTGGCCGTGGTGCTCGGTGTCGCGTTCATCGCCGGCACCCTGATCTTCGTCGACGGAATGCGCGCCGGCGCGTACGAGCGGGCCGGCACCTTCGACCGGCACACCGACCTCGGCGTCTACCCGAGCGGCGACCGGCCGCTCGCCGCCGCACTGGTCGACCGGGTGCGCGCGGTCGACGGGGTGGCCGCCGCCGCGGGCGAGCTGACCGGCACCGGCGGGGTCGTCGGCTCCGACGGCCGACCGGTGCTGGGCTTCGCCGTGCTCGCCGCGATCCCCACCGAGCCCGCCCTGCGCTCGTACGACGTGGTCGCCGGCCGGCTGCCCGACCGCGCCGGCGAGGTGGTGCTCGACGCGCCGACGGTCGCCCAGGAGGGCTTCACCCTCGGTGGTCCGGTACGGGTCGGCGGGACCGGTGGCGCCGCCCGCCCGTACACCCTGGTCGGCACCGTCGACGTGGCCGACACCGCCCGTGACGTCGGCGGCCCGTTCATCGGTCTGGTCGGCGCGGACGCGCTCGCGGTCACCGGTGGGCGTGGCTACGGCCGGATCATGGTGGCCGCCGCCCCGGGCGTCGACGCGACGGCGTTGGCCGCCCGGGTCGCCGCGGTGGCCGGCACCGGCAGCACCGTCAAGGGTCGTCAGCAGATCCTCGACGAGGCGGTCGACGACGCGGTCCGCAGCCTGGAACAGTTCAACATGGTGCTGCTGATGTTCGCCGGCATCGCCGTGGTGGTGGCCGGTTTCGTGATCGCCAACACCTTCGCCATCGTGCTGGCCCAGCGCACCCGGCGTACCGCCCTGCTGCGGCTGGTCGGCGCGACCCGGGGGCAGGTCTTCCGGGCCACCCTGCTCGAGTCGGCGGTGGTCGGGCTGGCCGCGTCCACGGTCGGGGTGGTGATCGGGGTGGCCCTGGCCGTCGGGATGAACGCGTTGCTGTCCCGGCTGGACACGCCGGTCTCCGGCGGGCTCACGGTGACCACACCGACCGTGCTGACCGGCCTGCTGCTGGGCACCGGGCTGACGGTGGGTGCGGCTCTGCTGCCCGCCTGGCGGGGCACCCGGGTCGCCCCGGTGGCCGCGCTGACCGACGCCGCCGTGCAGCCCGGCCGCGGCGCCGGCCGGCTGCGGCTGGCCCTCGGCGCGGTGGTGCTGGCCGCCGGCGTCGCCGCGCTCGTCGGCGCGGCCCCCGCCGGCCAGGTGGTGCTGGTGGCCGTCGGTGGCGTGCTGGCCTTTCTCGGCATCGTGCTCTTCGGGCCGGTGCTGGTCCCGGCACTGGTGCGGTTGCTCGGCTGGCCGGTGCGCTGGATGGTCGGCGCGACAGCGGGACTGGCGGTGGCCAACGCGGTGCGCAACCCCCGCCGGGTGGCCGCGACCGCCGCCGCCCTGGTGATCGGCATCGGGCTGGTCTCCGCGTTCGTGGTCGGCGCCCGCAGCACCAAGGACGGCATCGAGCGCAGCGTGGACGCCCAGATCGGGGTGGACTTCGTGGTCACCGGAATCGGCGCGGACCTGCCCGCCCCGCTCGCCGGTGAGTTGGCGGCCCGACCCGAGCTGGGCGTGGTGCACGAGCAGCGCAGCGCCGTGACCGACGACGTCGAGGTACGCGCGGCCCACCCGGCGCTGATCGGCCGCACGCTCACCGGCGTGCTGGCCGGCGACGTCGGGCGGCTCGGCCCGGGGCAGGTGCTGGTGCACCGCGAGTTGGCCGAGGTACGCGGCTGGCACGTCGGCGACCCGGTCACCGTGCGCGGGCGGCCGTTCCGGGTGGCCGCCGTGATCGCCGACGACACCGCGGAGATGGTCGCCACCGGCGTACCGGCCGGCCACGTCGTCGACATGGTCGACGCGGACTTCGGCGCGCTCTTCCCGGACCGGCGCGGTTTCCTCGCCGAGGTCGATCCCGCGGCAGGGGTGAGCGGCCAGCGGGCCCGCGATGCGATCGAGGCGGTGCTGGCCCGGTACCCGACGGTGAACCTGATGGACCAGGGCGCGTACAAGAAGATGCTCACCGGCACCGTCGACATGCTGCTGGCGTTCGTCACCGCGTTGCTCGGGCTGGCCGTGGTGATCGCGCTGGTCGGGGTGGCGAACACGCTGAGCCTGTCGGTGGTGGAACGCACCCGGGAGAACGCCGTGCTGCGCGCGGTCGGCCTGACCCGGGGCCGGATGCGGGCCATGCTCGCCGTGGAGGCGGTGCTGATGGCCCTGGTCGGCGCGGTGCTCGGGGTCGGGCTGGGCACCGGCGTCAGCGCCGCCGCGATGGCCCTGCTGGCCCGCCTCGGTGGGGACTTCCACGTGGTGCTGCCGCTGGGGCAGCTCGGGCTGCTCCTCGGCGTCGCGGTGCTGGCCGCGCTGCTCGCCTCGGTGCTGCCGGCGCGCCGGGCCCTCTCCCGACCGGTCGTCGAGGCCCTCGGCGACCAGTGACCCGGCGGTGCCGGCCCACGCGACGGACATCCGCCGGCCGGCCCCGCCGTCTTCCCCGGCGGCGGGACCGGCCAGCGGTGCCGGGTCTAGAGGCGCTCCACCATGGGGCCGGCGCACCGGTTGCGGGTGTCGAAGACGTAGCGGGCGTGCCGGACCACCAGGTCGTAGTCGAAGATGTCGTGGTCGGTGACCACCACCACCGCGTCCGCCTTCCGCACCTCGCTCTCGGTCAGCCCCACCACGGTCACCCCGCCGGGGATCTGGTGCGCGTCGGCGTACGGCTCGACCGCGTGGATCTGCGCGCCGAGGGCCTGCAGCCGTCGGGCGACGTCCACCGCGGGGGAGTCGCGCATGTCGCCGGTGTTCTTCTTGTACGCCAACCCGAGCAGCAGCAGCCGGGCACCGCTGACCGCCCGGCCGGCGCGGTTCAGCCCGGCCATGATCCGCTGGGCGACGTGCTCGGGCATCTCGTGGTTGACGTCGTTGGCCAGCTCGATGAACCGGAACTGCCGGCCGAGGCGCCGCTTGACCTGCCAGGACAGATAGCAAGGGTCGATCGGCAGGCAGTGCCCGCCGACGCCCGGGCCGGGCCGGAACGGCAGAAAACCGAACGGCTTGGTCTCGGCCGCCTCGATCGCCTGCCACACGTCGATGTCCAGGTGGTGCGAGAGCATGGTCAACTCGTTGATCAGCGCGATGTTGACCTGGCGGAAGGTGTTCTCGATCAGTTTGGTCAGCTCGGCGACCCTTGTGGAGTCCACCGGCACGGTGCGCTCCACGAGGCGCCGGTAGAACCCGTCCACGCGGGCCAGCGAGTCGGCGTCCACACCGGAGACCACCTTGGGAGTGTTCTCCAGTCGCCAGGTCGGGTTGCCCGGGTCGATCCGTTCCGGGCTGTAGCCGAGGTGGAAGTCGCCGGGGCTGTGCAGCCCGCTGGCCGACTCCAGCAGCGGGCGCAGCAACTCCTCCGTGGTGCCCGGGTACGTGGTCGACTCCAGGATCACGGTGCAGCCGGCCCGTACGTACGGGCCGATGCCGATGCCGGCCTGCTCGACGAAGCTCAGGTCGGGCGTGCCGTCGCGCAGCGGGGTGGGCACCGTGATGACGCAGATGTCGAAAACCTCGGCGTCGGTGTACTCCGTGCTCGGGTGGTAGCGCCCGCTGCCCAGTGCCCGGCCCAGCCGGTCGGTTCCGATGTCCTCCACGAACGACTCGCCCGACGCCAACCGCTTGACCCGGTCGCCGTCGACGTCCAGCCCGACCACGTCGAGGCCCGCCTCCACAGCGCGCATGGCCAACGGCAGTCCGACGTACCCCTGGCCGATCACGACCAGCTTCTCAGCGCTCACCCGGGCTCCCGTGGCAGACGGTGGTTACGACCTGCTTGGAGCGTAGTGGGCTTTTACGTGACGTAAGTCCGTTTTGGGGATAACGGTGCTGGTGAGGTTGGCGCGAATTCCGGCGACGTCGCCATCAGGCTGCCGGCGGGTTCCCGGGGTCGGTCGACATGCTGGCGCTGGGAGTCGGATCCGGCGGTTTCGGCGGGTCCGTCGACTCGGTGGGGGTGGGCGACGGCTCGCCCGGCGGGGAGGTGGTGACGCTCGGCGTGGGCGACGGCGAGGTCGCCGCCGGGCTCGGCGTGGCGGTCGGCGTGGCGGAGGTCGAGGCCGAGGGACCGAGGCCGCCGGGCGAGTTCGGGCGGTTGGGTCGGACCGGGTCCCTGGTGACCTGCTCGTTCGCCGCCGGCACCTCGGCCTGCTCGGAGGGCACCACCGCCGGCCCGGTGCTCGGCAGGTTCACCGCCGGATCCTCACCGGTGTTCCGGGCTGCGCCCAGCGCCGCGCCCAGGCCGACCAGCGCGACCAGCACGGCCGCCGCGGCACCGACCAGCGGGCCGCGGCGGCGCCGACGGCCAAGCTCCGCCGCGGTGGCCACCGCCGCGCCGGCCGGCACGTCGGTGCGGGTGCCCGGCCCGGCGTCGCGCAGCGGGGCCGCCGGCACCATGGCGGTGGGCCCGGCGTCGCCGGTCACCGCGGTACGCGCCGCCTCGGCCATCGCCGCTCCGCTGCTGAACCGCTCCTGCGGGTCCTTGGCCAGCGCGCGGGAGACCAGGGCCCGTACGGCCTCCGGGATGTCGTGGGGCAGCTCCGGCGGCTCGTCGTCGAGGTGGCGGACGGCCACCTGGAGCGGGTTGTCGCCGGTGAACGGCGGCGCTCCGGTCAAGCAGCAGTAGGCGACCGCGCCGAGGGCGTAGACGTCGGTGGCGCCACTGACCGGGCGACCGGCGGCCTGCTCGGGCGCCATGTAGAGCGCCGTGCCCGGCACCGCGTTGGTGCTGGTGATGCTGGTGACGTTGGTGGAGCGGGCCACTCCGAAGTCGACCAGGACGACGCTGCCGTCCTCCTGCACGAGCAGGTTGCTGGGCTTGACGTCGCGGTGCACGATGCCCCCGCGGTGGGCCGCGTTCAGTGCCTGGGCCGCCTGCGCCACGATCGACATGGTCTCGGCGACGTCGAGCCGGCCGGCCGCCTCGATCCGCTTGGACAGCGGCTCGCCCTGCACGAACTCCATGACCAGGTAGTCGGCCCGGCTGCCGTCGGGCAGGTCGTCCTCACCGCAGTCGTAGACCTGCACGATGCCGGGGTGCCGCAGCGCCGCCATGATGCGGGCCTCGGCGCGGAAGCGGGCGATGAAGTCGGGGTCGGAGACCAGCGCGGGGAGCAGGACCTTGACCGCGACCTGACGGCCGAGGACCACGTCCGTGGCCCGCCAGACGTCGCCCATGCCGCCGGTCGCGACACGCTCGTCCAGGCGGTACCGACCGCTGAGTACGACCTCCGAAGACAACACGGCATTACCGTACCCAGGGCGGCGGGGAACGGCGCATCCTGGCGGCTCGGCCGGGCGGGGCGTACCCGCCGGTCCGTCCCGGCCTGACTGGGGCGAACCTGACGCATCCGTGACGGTGCAATGACGGACCGTGACAAAAGTTGACATACGACAACAAACCCTGGCCCGGTCCCTCCGGATAACCGTCCTCGCGCACCCGGAGCGCCCAACCGTCGTCCCGCGTTACGGCGACGCGCCGCCCAGCCGGGTTGATAAATGTCACTCTTCCGTGATGCGGCGCCGACTTGTCGGTCCCGTGGTCCGCTCCTAGCGTTAGCCCGACTCGGGCCCACCGGCGGTCCCGGCGGGCAGCGCGCGCCGAGCGCCGTGGTGCAGGTCCAGACACCCCGCCCGGGCCACCTCGGTCGCGGGCGCGATCAGGTTGGCGGAGGGCGGTGCGGTGCGGGGTCTGGGCGGCTCGACGTTCCGCGCCGGGTGGTGGTCACCCGCGGAGGGGTTCCGCCCCGGCTGGCACACGGGACGGGCATGACCGGCGAGCTGAACGAGGCCGTCGCGTCGGCGCAGGCCGGAGACGAGGACGCCTTCCGCTTCCTCTACCGCAGCCTGCAACCGGGTCTGCTGCGATACCTGACCGCCCTGGTCGGTGCGGACGCCGAGGACGTCGCCTCGGAGACCTGGTTGCAGATCTCCCGGGACCTGCCCAGCTTCACCGGCGGCGAGTTCCGCGCCTGGACCGTCACGATCGCCCGGAACCGGGCCATGGACCACCTGCGGCGCCTGCGCCGACGCCCGTCACTGCCGGTGCCTGTGCAGGCGCTCAGCGAGCTGGCCGGCGACGCGGACACCGCCGAGCGGGCCGGGGAGACCATCGGCACCGAGGCGGCCCTGGCACTGATCGCCACTCTGCCGCCGCGCGAGGCCGAGGCGGTCCTGCTGCGAGCGGTGGTCGGGCTCGACGCGGAGTCGGCCGGCCGGGTGCTGGGTCGCCGGCCGGGCGCGGTACGTACCGCCGCCCACCGCGGGCTGCGGCGGCTCGCCGCCATGATGGATCGGCAGGATCCGGCGCCGCCGTCGGCCGCGGCCGACGACGCGACCCCGCCCCGCCCGCGTAACGGCCGCTCGCGGCCGGCGCCACGGCCCGAAGCGGCGGACGGCTGACGTGAGGGGATTCCGGATGAACCTGCGCCGGTCGGACCGGCCCGCCGATCGTGCAGAGACCGAGCGGCTGCTCGACGCGGCCCGCGCCGGCGGGTCAGCCGACCCGGCCGGTCCGCCGCCGCTGCGCGCGGCCACCCCCGCTGCGGCGTCCACGTCGCCCTCCGAGCCGTTGGCGCGGCTGCTGGCCGCGGCGGCCGCCCCGGCCAAGCCCGGGGAACTGGCCGGTGAGCAGGCTGCCCTGGCCGCGTTCCGGGCCGCCCGCGCCGACCCGGCACCGGCTTCCGCACGCCGACCGCACCGCCGCCGGCTCACCACCGCCGCGATCGCGTGGCTCACCGCCCTGGCTGCCAGCGCCACCGCCGGCGTGGCGTTCGCCGCGGTCAGTCTGAACCGGCCGGCGGACCCGCCGGCACCCGCCCGCACCAGCGTGGCTCCGACGCCCACCGACCGGACAGCAGGCCCCTCGGGCTCCGGCGACGGCACGCCGTCGGGCGAGGGCACACCGTCGGGCACCGACCCGAGCCGGTCCGCGGGCTCCGCCAGCGCCGGGCCGAGCACCAGCCCGGGGAGCGGCGACGATCCAGCTCCGGCCGGCCAGTTGACCGGGCTGTGCGGCGCCTGGCTGGCCAAGACGCCGGACCAGCGGGACAAGGCCCTGGGCACGCCCGCCTTCGCGCGCCTGGTGAGCGCCGCCGGTTCGGCGGGCGACGTCGAGGCCTACTGCCGCAGGCTGGTGCCCGAGGCGAAGCCGACGGCGTCGCCGCCGACCGGGGCGAGGCCGACGGCGTCGCCGCCGAGCGGGGCGAGGCCGACGGCGTCGCCGCCGACCGAGCCGAAGCCGAAGCCGGAGACGTCCGAGCCGGCCCGTTCGGCGAAGGCCACCCCGTCGAAGCCGGGAAAGGGCGGCCACACCGGCCGCTGACCACCTACGGCGGAACGGCCGTCGCTCGCGGCCCGGCGTTCCGGCCGATCCCGGGAAGTTCGTCTGCTAGACAGGGATTGGTGGGGCCGCGGACGCCCCCGACGGTGTCGGTGGCCGGGGTTACGGTGGCAGGGTGTCCGGGAGTCGGCGCACGGAGAGGGGGCCCGGCCGGTGGTGACATCGCCCGAGCTGGACCGCGGTGGCATCCTGCGTGAGTCCGCCACAGCCGCCCGGCATCTCGCCCGGATCTGCTTCAAGACCGGCCCACCGACACACACGGGCGTCGAACTGGAATGGACCGTGCACGACGCCGCCGACCCCGCCCGTCCGGTCGACGTGGCGCGGTTACGGACGGCGCTGGGGCGGCACTGCCCCGTCACCCTCGACCACACCAGCCCGGCCACGCCGCTGGGGCACGGTGGCACCGTGACGCTGGAGCCCGGCGGCCAGCTGGAGATCTCCACCCTGCCGCGACCCTCGGTCGCCGCCTTGATCCGCGCCACCGAAGCCGAGATCGCCGAGGTCACCGCCCTGCTGACCGTCGCCGGGCTGGTCCTCGGCCGCAGCGGCATCGACCCGCACCGCCGGCCCCGCCCGGTGCTGGAAACTCCGCGTTACCGCGCCATGCGCGGCGCCTTCGACCAGCGCGGCCCGGCCGGTCGGACGATGATGTACAGCACCGCCGGCCTGCAGATCTGTCTGGACGCCGGGGATGTCGGACAGGTCGCGTCCCGCTGGGCCGCGGCCCACGCGATCGGCCCGCCGCTGCTCGCCGCGTTCGCCTCCGCCGACCGGCACGCCGGGCGGCGCACCGGCTGGGCGTCGGCCCGGATGGCCGCCTGGCTGGACATCGACCCACCGCGCACCCGCCCGGTCTGGTCGCCGCGACGCGCCGACGAGGATCCGACCGACGCCTGGGTCCGGTACGTGCTCGCCGCGCCGCTGCTCTGCCTGCGCCGGCACGGCCCGGACTGGACCCCACCGCCGGGCGTGACCTTCGCCGACTGGCTCGACGGCGCGCTGCCCCGGCCACCCACCACCGACGACCTCGACTACCACGTCAGCACCCTGTTCCCACCGGTGCGCCCGCGCGGCTACCTGGAGCTGCGCTACCTCGACGCCCAGCCCGGCCGCGACTGGGTCCTCCCGCTGGCGGTGCTGGCCGCACTGTTCGCCGACCCCGGCACGGTCCGTGCGGCGTACTCGATCGGCGCACCGGTGGCGCACCGCTGGTCCGCCGCCGCCCGACGCGGCCTGGCCGACCCGGCCGTGGCCGCCGCCGCGGCGGCGCTGCTCGACCTGGCCCTGACGGCCCTGCCCGGGCTGGACCTGCCGGCCGCGCTGCACGACGAGGTCCAGCGAGGCGTACGGCGGCGGCTGGCCACCGCGGAGCGGGGTGCGCGGTGAGCGCGAGGAGCGAGCCGGGGTTGCGAGCCCCGCAGTCGCGAACGAGGGGAGACCGGTGAGCGCGAGGAGTGAGCCGGGGTTGCGAGCCCCGCAGTCGCGAACGAGGGGAGACCGGTGAGCGCGAGGAGTGAGCCGGGGTTGCGAGCCCCGCAGTCGCGAACGAAGGGACGGCCGGTGACCGACACGACCACGACGGGGCGCGTCGACGGAGAGCGGTTGCGGGAGCGGATCGCCGGCGAGTTGGCGCGGGCCCGGTCCCGCACCGCTCTGCTGACCGAGGTGGTCGACGACGCCGACCTGGTCCGGCAGCATTCCCCGCTGATGTCGCCGATGGTCTGGGACCTCGCCCACGTCGGCAACCAGGAGGAGCTCTGGCTGGTCCGCGACGTCGGCGGTCGGGAGCCCGTCCGCTGCGACATCGACGAGCTGTACGACGCGTTCAAGCAGCCCCGCCGCGACCGCCCCGCGCTGCCCCTGCTGCCGCCACGGGAGGCGCGCGCCTACCTCGCCACCGTCCGGGACAAGGTGCACGACCTGCTCGACGCGGTGGCCTTCACCGAGCGACCGCTGGTCGCCGACGGGTTCGCCTTCGGCATGATCGTGCAGCACGAGCAGCAGCACGACGAGACGATGCTCGCCACCCACCAGCTGCGCTCCGGGCCGGCGGTGCTGCCGGCGTCCCCGCCTCCGGAACCGCGGGTGCGGGTCGGCGCCGAGGTGCTGGTGCCCGCCGGTGAGTTCACCATGGGCACCGACACCGACCCGTGGGCGCTGGACAACGAGCGGCCCGCGCACTCCGTCGACCTGCCGGCGTACGTCATCGACGCCGCGCCGGTCACCAACGGGCAGTACCGGGCGTTCATCGCCGACGGCGGCTACACCGACTCGCGCTGGTGGAGCCCCGCCGGCTGGGCGCACCGCGTCGAGGCGGATCTCGTCGCGCCGATGCACTGGCACCGCGACGGCGACGGGTGGGCCTACCGGCGCTTCGGCCGGTGGGACCGGGTCCGCGACGACGAGCCGGTGGTGCACGTCTGCTGGTACGAGGCGCAGGCGTACGCCGCGTGGGCAGGCCGGCGGCTGCCCACCGAGGCGGAGTGGGAGAAGGCGGCCCGCTGGGATCCGACGACCGGCCGGTCCCGCCGCTACCCCTGGGGTGACGACGAACCGAGCGAGGCGCACGCCAACCTCGGCCAGCGCCACCTGACGCCGGCACCGGTGGGCGCCTACCCCGCCGGGGCGTCGCCGCTGGGCGTGCACCAGCTCATCGGGGACGTCTGGGAGTGGACCTCGACCAGCTTCCGCGGGCATCCCGGCTTCACCGCGTTCCCGTACCGCGAATACTCCGAGGTCTTCTTCGGCGACGACTACCGGGTGCTGCGCGGCGGCTCGTTCGGCACCGACCGGTCCGCCTGCCGGGGCACGTTCCGCAACTGGGACTACCCGATCCGGCGGCAGATCTTCAGCGGCTTCCGCTGCGCCCGCGACGCCCATCCGGACGAGTCGCACCGGTGAGCCGCGGCCACGCTGGCTGGTCCTCCGGGCCGGCCCGGGCGGGCGGGCGGCGCTGATGTGTCGCCACCTGGCCTACCTGGGGCCGCCGGTGACCCTCGCCGAGCTGCTGTTCGACCCGCCGTACTCGCTGGTGCGCCAGTCCTGGGCTCCCCGCGACATGCGCGGCGGCGGGACGATCAACGCCGACGGATTCGGCGTGGGCTGGTACCCGGGCGACGGCGAGCCGGTGCGCTATCGGCGCGCCCAGCCGATCTGGAGCGACCCGACCATCGCTCAGCTCGCCGCGGTGACCTCGGCCGGCGCGGTGCTCGCCGCGGTCCGTTCGGCGACCGTCGGGATGGCCGTGCTCGACGGCGCCGCGGCGCCGTTCGCCGAGGGGCGGTGGCTGTTCAGCCACAACGGCGTGGTGCGCGGCTGGCCCGACGCGATGGTGCCGCTCGCCGCCGGCCTGCCGGTACGCGACCTGCTCACCCTGGACGCGGCCACGGACTCGGCGCTGATCTGGGCCCTGGTCCGGCACCGGCTGCGCGCCGGCGCCGGTCCGGCCGAGGCGGTCGGCGACACGGTCGCCGAGGTCGCCGCGGCGGCCCCCGGGTCTCGGCTCAATCTGCTGCTCACTGACGGGCGTACCGCGGTGGCGAGCGTGGCGGGGCACGCGCTGTCGGTGCGGGCGGCGCCGGGTTCGGTGCTGCTGTGCTCCGAGCCGCACGACGACGACCCCGGATGGCGGGCGGTGCCCGAGGGACACCTCGTCACGGCCACCACGGCGGAGGTGCGGTTAAGCCCACTGCCGACCCGGTGAGCGGGCGGCGTGCACACGGTCGACACCGACGACGAAGGAGGGCACCTGATGACCGCGGAGCCGTTGGAGATCTACCTGGAGGAGCAGGACCTGGAGCGCGGCCTGCGCGAGGACGTCCGGGCCGGGCTGAGTGCCGATCCGAAGTGGCTGCCGCCCAAGTGGTTCTACGACGCCCGGGGCAGCGAGCTGTTCGAGGAGATCACCCGCCTGCCGGAGTACTACCCGACCCGGGCCGAGCGGGCCGTACTGGCCGAGCGGGCTCCCGAGATCGCCGCGCTGACCGGCGCCAAGACGCTGATCGAGCTGGGCTCCGGCTCCTCAGAGAAGACCCGGCTGCTGCTGGACGCTTTCACCCGCCGTGGCGGGCTCGGCACGTTCGTGCCGCTGGACGTGTCGGTCAGTGCGCTGCGCGGGTCCACCGCCCAGATCGCCGCCGACTACCCGGGCCTGCGGGTCCGCGGCATCGTCGGGGACTTCACCCATCAGCTGGACCGTCTGCCCACCGGTGGGCGGCGGCTGGTGGTGTTCCTCGGCGGCACCATCGGCAACCTGCTGCCGGCGGAGCGGGCCGACTTCCTGGCGGACATGCGCGCCGCCCTGGAGTCGGGCGACTGGCTGCTGCTCGGCACGGACCTGGTCAAGGACCCGTCGGTGATCGTGCCCGCGTACGACGACGCGGCGGGCGTCACCGCCGAGTTCAACCGCAACGTGCTCCGGGTGATCAACCGCGAGTTGGGGGCCGACTTCGATCCGGAGGCGTTCACGCACGTCGCCCGCTGGGATCCGCAGCGGGAGTGGCTCGAGATGCGGCTGCGGGCCGAGCGCGCGATGCGGGTCCGGGTGCTGGACCTGAATGTGCAGTTCGCCGTGGGGGAGGAGCTGCGTACCGAGGTCTCGGCGAAATTCCGCCCGGAGGGCGTCGCCGCGGAGCTGGCCGCCGCGGGGTTCGACGCGGAGGAGTTCTGGACCGATCCGGACGGTCTCTTCGGCGTCACCCTGGCCCGTGCGGTGTGACGGCCGCCGTGAGCCCGTTCACCCGCGGCGGTCGACCCGGACGGTGATCGGCTAGGCTGGCCGGGCGAAGGGGAGTAGCCCCCAATGTCGTGGTCGACATACTGGTGCGTTCCGCGCCCGGCCACGCGGCCCCGGTTCCCGGGGCGGGCGAGACCTTCGACTCAGGCTGTCGCAGCCGGGTCGAGGGCGCCCCTGTACCTCCTCCCGGCTTGAACGGGAAG
Organism: Micromonospora sp. GCM10011542; assembly: GCF_042650685.1. Classification (NCBI taxonomy): domain Bacteria; kingdom Bacillati; phylum Actinomycetota; class Actinomycetes; order Micromonosporales; family Micromonosporaceae; genus Micromonospora; species Micromonospora sp. GCM10011542. Next base: position 22,232 of record NZ_JBHSBO010000012.1, on the reverse strand, counting down.
GGTGTCATGGAGGGATTTCTCGCCGCGCTGGCGATCAGCTTCGGCGTCATCTTCGTCGCGGAGCTGGGGGACAAGAGCCAGCTGATGGCGTTGACCTTCGCCACGCGGTTCCGGCCGTTGCCGGTGTTGATCGGCATCACCGTCGCCACGGCGGTGGTGCACCTGGCGTCGGTGGCGATCGGTTCGAGTCTCGGCGCCGTGCTGCCCACCGAGTGGATCTCGCTGGTGGCCGGCCTGGCGTTCCTCGCTTTCGGTGCGTGGACCCTGCGCGGTGACACCCTCACCGAGGAGGAGAAGCGCAAGGCGGAGAAGACCAGCAAGTCGGCGATCGTGGCCGTGTCGGTGGCGTTCTTCCTGGCGGAGCTGGGCGACAAGACCATGCTGGCCACGATCACGCTGGCCACCAAGTACGGCTGGTTCGGCACCTGGCTCGGCTCCACGATCGGCATGGTGGCCGCGGACGCGCTCGCCATCCTGGTCGGCCGGCTGCTCGGCCGCCGGCTGCCGGAGAAGGCCATCAAGTACGGCGCCGCGGTGCTCTTCGCCATCTGCGGCCTGTGGCTGATCCTGGAGGCCGTCTCGCAGCTGACCTGACCGGCCGCCCCGGCGGCGCCGGTGACCGCCGCGCCGCCGGGGCGGGGGCGACAATCCGCGCCGCGCTGCGCCGCCGACGATCACCACCTACCGTTGGCGGTAGGAGGCGAAGCCGCCGAAAGCGGGAGGATAACCACATGAGCAGGCACGACGAACCCAACGAGTACGGCTTCGCCGGCGGCGCCACCGCGCCCGAGCCCCAGAAGGGCGGGAAGCCCGACGAGCGGGACCTCGCCGAGGCGGTGGCGGTCCCCGGCGACGACCTGACCGAGCCGGCGGCCGAGGCGCTGACCGAGGAGACCGAGGAGCACCGGCCGGCCGAGCGCCGCCGCTGAGCGCACCCGGGCGGCGCCATCGCGGCGCCGCCCGGCACGCTCGGCTCAACCGTCCGTCGGCCGCTGGTAGACGTCCGGCACCCCGTCGTTGTCGGCGTCGAGGCGCTCCCGCTCGGCCACCCGCCGGTACACCGCGTTGCGCCGGGCCAGCACGACGGCGGCCAGGCCGGCGGAGACCAGTGAGCCGGTCAGCACGGCGGTCTTCACCCGCTCGTCGAGCACGCTGCCCGGGCCGAACGCCAGTTCCCCGATGAGCAGCGAGACGGTGAACCCCACGCCGGCCAGCAGCGCCAGCCCGAGCAGGTCGGCCCAACTGATGTCCTCGTCCAGTTCCGCCCGCGTGAACCGGGCGAGCAGGTACGTGGACCCGAAGATCCCGATGCTCTTGCCGAGCACCAGGCCGGCGGCCACGCCGATCACCACCGGGTCGGCCAGCAGCACGCCCAAATCGGTGCCGCGCAGCGACACGCCCGCGGCGAAGAAAGCGAAGATCGGCACCGCGAAACCGGCCGACACCGGCCGCCAGCGGTGTTCCAGGTGCTCGGCCAGTCCCCGTCCGCCGGCACCCGCGCCGCCGCTGGCCGGGGTGCCACGGTGGCGGGCGAGCACCGGCACGGCGAAGCCGAGCAGCACGCCGGCCACCGTGGCGTGCACGCCGGAGGCGTGTACCAGGGTCCAGGCCGCGACGGCGAGCGGGATGAGCGCCCACCACCAGGTACGACGCCGCTGGACCAGCAGTGCGAAGAGACCGATCGGCACCAGCGCGCCGAGCAGCGGCAGCGGGTGGAAGTCGGCGGTGTAGAAGACCGCGATGATGGTGATCGCGAACAGGTCGTCGACCACGGCGAGGGTGAGCAGGAAGGCGCGCAGCCCCTGCGGCAGGTGCGAGCTGACCACCGCGAGCACGGCCAGCGCGAAGGCGATGTCGGTGGCGGTGGGGATGGCCCAGCCGCGGAGCCCCGCACCGCCGGCGGCCAGGACGACCGTGAGGTAGAGCAGCGCCGGCAGCAGCATCCCGCCGAGGGCCGCCACCACCGGCAGCGCCGCGCGCCGGGGGTCGCGCAGTTCGCCGTCGATGAACTCCCGTTTGAGTTCCAGCCCCACCACGAAGAAGAAGATGGCCAGCAGCCCGTCCGCGGCCCAGGCGGCCAGGCTCAGGTCGAGGTGCCAGGCGGCGCCGCCGGGCCACGGCACCCAGCGTCCGATCCGGGTGTAGGAGTCTCCCCAGGGGGAGTTGGCCCAGACCAGCGCGAGCACGGCACCCAGCAGGAGCAGGGCGCCGCCGACCGTCTCGGTGCGGAGCACCTCGGCCAGGTGTCGGGCTTCCGGCCAGGAGGAGCGTGAGAAGAGTCGGCCGACCGACCGGGAACGGTTGGTCGGCGGCTTCGGGTCGGCCATGCGGGGGGTTCACCTCGGGTGTCGGCGGGACGGCAGGGATCCATTCGCCGACCAGACTTCCCGGCACACCGCCGCCCACCCTACCCGGCCGGCCCGCCGGTCCCGGCCGCCGCTGGAGTCGCCGTCCGATCGGCCCGGATTTTCCCCGTTGTCGCCGCTGCCGAATCACCACTTCCCGGGTTGGTCATTCGGACACATACGGCGCCGTTGAAAATACATAACTCCGGACATAAGCCGTATGAGCGGCTTTAATGGTTTCACGAGTTTGCAGACGACCTTGGGGGTTTTCGTGAAGTTCTTTGGCGTAACCGGACCGGCACGGAGGCGCGCCTGATGGACCTGCTCCGCCAACTCCGCCACGTGCGTCGGCACTGGTGGGTCGTCCTGGTCACGGTGATGGTGGCCCTGGGTGTCACCGCCCTCGTCACGGTCCGGGCCCAACCCCGCTACGTCGCCTCGGTGACCTTCTTCGTCACCACCCCGAACCAGGGCATCGCCGATGCCTACCAGGGTGGGCTCTTCCTCCAGCAGCGCGTCAAGTCGTACGCCGACCTGCTCAGCAGCGACCGGCTGGCACAGAGCGTGGTGGCCGAGAATTCGGTCGGGCTCACCGCCGACGACGTGCAGCGGCGGGTGACCACCTCCACCGAGGCCGGCACCGTGCTGCTGCGCGCCTCGGTCACCGACACCGACCAGACCCGGGCGCTCAAGGTGACCGAGACCCTGGCCGCGAAGTTCGTCGAACTCGTACAGAAGATCGAGACGCCACCCGAGGGCAAGGCACCGATCAAGATCGAGGTGGTCAGCGGCCCGCGGGTCAGCGCCAGCCCGGTCTCCCCGCAACCGGTGCGCAACTTCACGCTGGGCGGGTTGCTCGGGCTGGTGCTCGGTGTCGGCCTGGCGATCCTGCGTGGGGTGGCCGACGTCCGGCTGCGCGACGCCGCCGGCCTGCAACGGGCCACCGGCAGCCCCCTGCTCGGCGAGATCCCGTTCGAGAGCAACGCCCGGTCGGCGCCGCTGATCGTCGGGGAGGCCGCGACCTCCGCACGCGCTGAGGCCGTCCGCAAGCTGCGTACCAACCTGCGCTTCGTGGACGTGCACGAGCCAGCCCGGGTCATCGCCGTGACCAGCGCGTTGCAGGGCGAGGGAAAGACCACGCTCTCCTGCAACCTGGCGATCGCGCTGGCCGAGGCGGGCTGGCGGGTGCTGCTGGTCGACGCCGACCTGCGCCGCCCGAAGGTCGACGAGTACCTCGGCCTGGACGCCGGCGTCGGCCTCACCGACGTGCTGGTCGGCGACGTCGAGGTCGGCGACGTGGTCCAGCGCTGGGGGGACAAGTCCCTGCTGGTGCTGCCCAGCGGCTCCGCGCCGCCGAACCCGAGCGAACTGCTGGGCTCAAAGGCGATGGCGGATCTGCTGCTCGCGCTCCGCGAGTCCGCGGACATCGTGATCATCGACACCGCGCCGCTGCTCGCGGTGACCGACGGTGTGGTGGTGGCCGTCCAGGCCGACGGTGCGCTGCTGGTGACGCAGCAGGGCCGCACGTCGCGGACCCAGGTGGCCGCGGCGGCCCGCTCGCTGCACTCGGTCTCGGTCCGGCTGCTCGGCTGTGTGCTCAACATGGCCAAGGTGGCCAAGGCGGAGGCGTACCAGTACGAGGCCTACCGGGTCGTCACCTCGACGGGTACGCCCTCGGTGCCCACCGAACGGGCCGCCTCCGACCGGGCCACGACCGCCCGGCACGCCGACAGCACCGGGGTCAACGGCGTGAGCGACCGCACCCAGGAACTCACCCGGCTGCCCCGATGAGCGCGGCGAGGGGTCGCATCGACCGCTCGATCTCGTCGGCGCAGCGGCGGAAGTCGGCCGGGGTGCCGCCGATCGGGTCCCGCAGGTCGTCCGCGTCCGGGGTGGCGGGTTGCAGCCGCCCCCGGGCTCGGGCGGCGGCCTCGATGGCGGCCTGCAGCGAGTCGTCGGCCGGTTCGGTGGGCGGCTCCACCGCGGCGGCCAGCCGGCCGAACTGGCGCAGGGTGAAGATCCGGTGCAGCACGCCCGGTGCCAGCGCGGTGCAGACCGACCGCTGGCGCCGGGTCGCGGTGAGCACCAGGGTCGCGCCGGTGAGGTGTTCCGGGCTCAGCTCACGGCTGCGGAAGGCGGTGGGGTCCGCGCCGGTCTCGGCCGCGATCTCGGCGGCGTACGGGTGCATCGGCAGGCCGTCCATCGCGTCGGTGCCCGCGCTGGCGACGGCGACCGGGCGGTCGGCCAGCAGCCGGCGGGCCAGGAACTCGGCCATCGGTGACCGGCACAGGTTGGCGTGGCAGACGAACAGCACGCGGTCGGCCATCGGGACCCCTCTCGTCGGTACGGCCGCCGGCGGGCGCACCGCGATGGCGGCGCACCGGCGCGGTCGACCGGGCGTGGAGGGGTTGTCGGCATCGTACGCGGGCCGAGTGCCCGGGGGGCGCGGTGCCGCGCCGTCCGGCGTGGTCGAGACGGCGGTGGCCCGGTGAGGATCGGCATCCTGACGTACCACTTTCCGCCGGAGCCGGCCTTCATCCCGGGCAGCCTCGCCGAGGAACTCGCCGCCCGCGGGCACGAGGTCCGGGTGCTGACCGGCTTCCCGGACTACCCCGGCGGGCAGGTGTACCCGGGCTGGCGGCAGCGCTGGCACCACGAGACGCACAGTGAACGGCTGACCGTGCGCCGGGTGCCCCGGTACTCCGGCGGCGACGCGTCCACCCGGGCCCGGATGGCCGGCTATCTCTCGTTCGCGGGCAGCGCCACGGTGGCCGCCCGGCGCTTCCTCGCCGACGTCGACGCGCTCTACGTCTTCCAACTGCCCGCCACCACCTTCGCCGCGGCCGGCGTGCTCCGGCTGCTCGGCCGGGTGCCCGCCGTGCTGCACGTGCAGGACGTCTGGTCCCACGACGGCGCCGAGGGACGGTGGGCGGTGCGGATGGGCGCGGCGATGACCCGGATCTACCGGGCGGCGGCGCGGATCGCGGTCGCGGCGCCGTCGATGCGGGACCTGGTGGTCGCCGCCGGCGCGGACCCGGACCGGGTCCGGTTGGTGCTGAACTGGACCGACGAGCGGATCTTCCATCCGGCGCGGCCCACCCGGGCGGCCCGGCAGCTCATCCGTCGCGACGACCGGTGCGTGGTGATGTACGCCGGCACGATCGGCGCCCGGCAGGGGCTGGAGACAGCGGTACGGGCGGCGGCGGCGCTGGACCGGACGATGGACCTGGTTCTGGTCGGCTCGGGCGCGGACGAGCGGCGGGTGCGGGGGCTCGCCGCCGTGTTGCGCGCGGAGAACGTCCGCTTCGTCGACCGGCGGTCTCCGGTGGACATGCCGGAGCTCTACGCCGCCGCCGACTACCAGCTGGTCATGCTGCGTGACCTGCCCGAGCTGCGGGGCATGGTGCCGGCCAAGGTGCAGGCCGCTCTCTCCTGCGCCGCGCCGGTGGTGGCGTCGGCCGGTGGGGACACCGCCGAGCTGGTCGAGCGGGCCCGGGCCGGGCTCTCCTGCCCGCCGGAGGACTGGGCCACGCTGGCCGACCGGTTCTGGCTGGCCGCCACCATCCCACCGGCGACCCGCGCCGAGATGGGTCGGCGCGGCCGCGAGGCGTACCTGCGAGAGATGTCCCAGCCGGCGGGGGTGGACCGGATCGAGCGGCTGCTCTACGAGGCCGCTGGCCGATCCCCGGCGGCTCCCGACTCCGAAGCAACCTCGCGTAAGGGACGAGAAATACCGTAACGGTACGAGAACCCCCCGGACATGCTAAGAACTGACAGGAGATATCGGGCCTTCTGTCCGGTTCCGCAATACGGGGGTGTGGTGTGACGGAAAGCGAACGACCCCGCCGGCGGCGCAGTCGGTCCCGGCTTCGCCGCAGGGCACGCCTGCGACGCGCCCTCCTCGCCGGCCTGGTGGTCGGCTCGCTGCTGCTGGCGATGGGCGGCTGGATCGGCTTCCGCGGCTGGCAGGCGCGCGCGCACCTGCTCAACGCCGCTGGGCTGGCCCGCGAGCTCAGCGCGCAGGTGGTCGGCGGGGACGCCGACCGCGCCCAGCGGACGCTCGCCGCACTACAACAGCAGGCCGGGGCGGCCCGGGCGGCGACCGCCGACCCGGGCTGGCGGCTCGGCCGGCACACCCCGCTCGCCGGCGACGACCTCGCCGCGGTGCGGCAGATCGCCGTGGCGATCGACGACCTGGCCCGGCAGGCGTTCCCCACCCTGCTGCGCACGGACCTGACCAGCCTGGTGCCCACCGGGGGGCAGCTGGATCTGGCCCGGCTCACGAGCGTCTCGGCGGAGTTGTCTCAGGTCGACGCGGCGGTGCAGCGCACCCGGCGGGACCTGGCAGCGGTGCCGGCTGACAGCCTGGTCAGCCAGATCCGCAAGGCCCTGACCGACCTGCGCGGCGAGATCGACCGGCTGGCCGGCCTCACCAGGGCGGCCGACCAGGGTGCTCGGCTGCTGCCGCCGCTGCTCGGTGCGGGCGGCTCGCGGCGGTACCTGCTGGTCTCACAGAACCTCGCCGAGTTGCGCGCCACCGGCGGCATGTTCGGCGCGTACGCGCTGATCGAGGCCGACGGCGGCCGGGTTCGGATGAGTGAGCAGGGCACCAGCGCCTCGCTCGGTCGCTTCGCTCCGGCGCTGAAGCTGCCCCCGGAGATCCGGGCCCTCTGGACCGACCTGCCGGGCGTGTACCCCGCCGACGTCAACCTGAGCCCGCACTTCCCGACGGCCGCCGCGCTCTACCGGGAGATGTTCCGTCGTAAGACCGGCACCACGGTCGACGGCGTGCTCGCGGTCGACCCGGTCGTGCTGTCGTACCTGCTGAAGGCGACCGGGCCGGTGCTCGTGCCCGGCGGCGTGCCGCTGGCCAGCGAGAAGGTGGTCCAGACGCTGCTCAGCGACACCTACCAGCGCCTCGACCTCAGGCAGCAGGACGCCTTCTTCGCGGCCTCCGCCGCCGCGGTCTTCGACGCCTTTTTCAAGAAGAATGTCAACCCAAGGGCCTTGTTGTCCGTATTCGACCGTGCCGTCACGGAACGCCGGATATTGTTCTGGAGTGCCCACCAGAAGGAACAGCGGGCGTTCGGCGACAGCCGGATGGCCGGGACGCTTCCGGAACAGGACACCGTGCCGACCGTCGGCGTGTTCCTCAACGACGGCAGCGGCGCGAAGCTCGGCTACTACCTGCGGCCGACGGCGAGCCTGACGGTCGGCGAATGCCGCCCGGACGGTCGCCGCGAGCTCCGGCTGCGGGTGACCCTGCGCTCGACGGCGCCGAAGTCCGGGCTCAGTGAGTCGGTCCTCGGCCTCGGCCTGGCGGGTGACCCGTACACCGTCCGCACGTTGGTGTCGGTCTTCAGCCCGGCGGGTGGAGCGGTACTCGACGCTCGGCTCGACGGCACCGAGACGGCGCTCGGCAGTGGCACCGAACGCCGCCGCCAGGTCGCCACAGTCAACGTCGAGGTCGGCCCCGGCGCCGAGCGGGCGTTGGAGGTCACGGTCCTGACCGCCAGGACCGGCGCCGGGCAGGCCGAGCTGTGGCTGACGCCGACGGCCACTCCATGGACCACCCAAGTTCATTCCGCACCAAGCTGTGACCAGTAGGAGGGAACCAATCATGCGGCTATCCCGCATCATCATGGCGCTCACGGTCGGCCTGGCCGTGGTGGCCGTGCCGACCGCAGCGGGGGCGGCGCCGCAGCCGCAGCCGTCGCCGACGATCACGGACACGCCCCAGCCACCGCCGTACGCGCCCCAGCCCCCGGCAGGGACGGCCCCGTCGCTCACCGTCAACCGGCCGACCATCTACCTCGGCGAGACGGTCGTGCTCACCGGCACCGGCTTCGGTCCGAACGAGATCGTCGACATCGTGGTGTCGGTGACCCCGCTGGGCGCGCCGGCTGCCGGCCAGGCACCGGCCCCACGCAGCGACGGCAGCGCCGTCGCCATGGCGCCGGTGGCCTACCGGGCGAGTGCGCCGTCGTCCTTCACGGCCTACACCGACGCCCATGGGCGGTTCACCAAGAAGTACAAGCCGTCGGTGACCGGTCTGCTGACCTTCACCGCCACCGGCCGGGAGTCCAACCGGACCGCCACCACGCAGCTGCGGGTGCTGGACAAGAAGCAGCCTCCGCTCCCCGTGACCGGTGACAGCATCGGCACGCCCATGAAGCTCGGCGGCGGCCTGGTCGGCGCCGGCGCGATCATGCTGCTGCTGACCCTGGCCTGGCGTCGCCGCCAGCGCTTCGGCGGGGCCGCGAGCTGACCGCACCACACCGGGCAGGGCCCGGAGCTCCCGTGGCTGGCGCCCGTCGGATCACTCCGACGGGCGCCAGCCCATCCGCGCGCCCACCCGTCGCGCCCTCCGGTGCGGACCCGGGTCAGTGCTCGGCGTGGTTGCGACTGCGCAGGATGTCGACCATCGCGGCCACCAGGGCCAGCGCGATGATCCCGGTGGCCAGCAGCAGCGAGTGCTCGAAGGCGGTGGTCCAGTTGCCCCGGCTGTCGGCCAGCGACGAGAAGAAGAGGGAACCGACGGCGGCGATGCCGGCGGCGGTGCCGATGCGCTGACCGGTCTGGAGCATTCCGGCGCCGCTGCCGGACTGGGGCACCGGCACCTGGGCGAGGGTGAGGGTCTGGTTGGGGGCGATCACGAGCCCGCTGCCGATGCCGGCGATCAGCAGCGGTCCGGCGGTGACCCAGGGTGCCGGCGCGTGCGGCGCGAGGTGCAGCGCGATCACCGTCGCGACGAGCCCGACGACCACGGCCAGCAGGCCGATGGCGACCAGCGGGCGGCCGAAGCGGTTGACGATGCGGCCGCCGAGGGCGGATGCGGCCGCCGAGCCGAGGGCGAACGGGGTGATGGCCAGGCCGGCCACGAGCGGACTGTAGCCCAGGCCGTTCTGCAGGTAGAGGGTGAAGATGAAGAAGATGGCGGTGAAGCCACCGAAGTAGATCAACGCGATCAGCGACCCCAGGGTGTACGACCGGAAGGTGAACAGCCGCAGGTCGAACAGGGGTTCCCCGCGCCGGGCGTACCGGCGCTCCCAGAGCCCGAAGGCGGCCAGCACCGCCAGGCCGGCCGGGATGAGTGCCCACTTCCAGGGCGTACGCCACTGCTGTTCCTGCACCAGGGGCAGCAGGACCAGCACCACGCCCACGCCGAGCAGCAGCACGCCCACCGGGTCGAAGCGATGCCGGCTCGCCCCCGCGGGTCGACCGGGCAGCAGTCGCCAGCCGAGGATCACCGCCACGATGCCGACCGGCACGTTGACGAAGAAGACCCACCGCCAACCGTGTTCCTCGCCGCCGATGGCGATGAGCATCCCGCCGAGCAGCGGCCCGACGGCGGTGGAGATGCCGATGGTGGCGCCGAGCAGCCCGAACGGCCGGGCCCGTTCGGGCCCCCGGAACAGCTGCTGGATGACCCCGGTCACCTGGGGGTTGACCACGCCGGCGGCTGCGCCCTGCAGCAGCCGGGCGACGACCAGCCACTGTGGACTGGTGGCGAGGCCGGCGAGGGCACTGGTCAGCGTGAACAGCGCGATGCCGAAGACGAACGCGTTGCGCCGGCCGCGGGCGTCGCCGAAGCGGCCGGCCGGTACGAGCACCAGGCCGAAGGTGAGCGCGTACCCGGAGAGCACCCACTGCAGGTCGCTCGGGGAGGCGTGCAGAGCACGGTCGATGGACGGCACCGCGACGTTGACGATGCTCACGTCCAGCAGCGTCATGAAGGCGGCCACCAGGCCGACGCCGAGGGCCTGCCAACGTCGCCGGTTCTCCGCCGCGTCGACGTGGGCCGGCTCTGCGGCGGTCATGGTGCCCCCCGTTGACGGTCGATCATGCATTCCTGACCGCTACCCCGGTCCTCGGGAGGCGAATCGTCCACGGGTCCGTTCGCGGGTCAGGCCATCTGGCGGGCGCAGAAGCGGGGACCGAAGTCCAGGCCGGCCATCGGGGAGTCCTCCCGGTGCAGCAGGTTCTTCTCGGTGAGCAGGTGCAGCGGGGCGTGTACCTGTTCCTCGGTCAGCCCTGACTCCTGGGCGATCAGGTCGGGGTACGGCACCTGGCCGCGCGTTTCGAGGGAGGCGACCGCCTCGTACACCCGTTCCTCGATCTCCGACAGTTGCACCTGCTGCATGGTGACCTCCTCGGCTGGTCCGCCGTGGCCGGCGGCTGCGCTGCGCGGTTACCCCCTGCGTGACCGAAGATACCCACCCGATCGGGCGGTCGACCGACCGCGTTCGAACTGCCACCGCCGGGCTGGGCGGCCGCCGGTGCCCTAGGCTGCATCCGTGATCGTCTGGGACCTGGTCGTCGTCGGCGCCGGCCCCGCCGGGCTCTCCGCGGCGCATGCCGCCGCCCGCGCGGGAGTGCGCACCCTGGTCGTCGAGCGGGCCGCGCACCCGCGCTACAAGACCTGCGGTGGTGGCCTGATCGGCACGTCGCTGGCCGCCGTGCGGGACCGGATCGAGGTGCCCGCGCACGACCGGGTGCACCGGGTGACGTTCACCCGGGACGGGCGGCGGGAATTCACCCGCCGGCACGACAGTCCGGTGCTGACCATGGTGCGGCGGGAGGACTTCGACGACCGGCTGCGCGCGGCGGCGGTGGCCGCGGGCGCCCAGGTCCGCGAGCGGGTCGCGGTGCGCGCCATCGAGCAGGACCCCGATGTCGTACGCCTGCGGCTGGCGGACGGTACGACCGTGACGGCCCGGGCGGTGATCGGCGCGGACGGTTCCTCCGGGGTGACCGCCCGGCACGTGGGCGTCCGCCACCGGCAGGTGGACCTGGGGCTGGAGCTGGAGGTGCCGGTACCGCCGGCCGAGCAGGAGCGTTGGCGGGGGCGGCTGCTGCTGGACTGGGGTGCTTTGCCCGGCTCGTATGCCTGGGTCTTTCCCAAGGGCGACCGGCTCACGGTCGGCGTGATCGCGGCCCGGGGCGCGGGGGAGGGGACGCGGGAGTACCTGCGCGCCTTCGTCGACCGCCTGGGGTTGACCGGTCTGCCGCCGCTGCACGATTCCGGTCACCTGACCCGTTGCCGGACGGAGGATTCGCCGTTGCGGCGCGGCCGGGTGCTGGTGGCCGGCGACGCGGCCGGACTGCTGGAACCGTGGACCCGGGAGGGCATCAGCTACGCGCTGCGCTCCGGCGAGCTGGCCGGCGCGGCGGTGGCCGACGGCGACCTGGCCGGGTACGAGCGGGCGGTGGCCGAGCGGCTGGTGCCGTCGATGCGGGCCGGCTTCCGGCTGCTCGACGTGTTCGTTCGCCGCCCGGAGGCGTGCCACGCGCTGCTGGCCACGCCGCCGGGGTGGCGGATGTTCGTGCAGTTCTGCCAGGGCCGGGCCAGCTTCGACCAGATGCTGGACCGCCCGCCGATCCGGGCGGCGCTGGCGTTGCTGGACCGGCTGCCGGCGTCCCGGCGAGCGCGGTCCGCGGTGACGCGGCCCTCCTGACGACCCGCCGCGCCCGACCGCCGGTCTGACCGTCCCCGTCTGCCACTGCCGGCCCTCCCGTCCACCCAGGATCCTAGGATGCTCTACGCGCGGTGACCCGCGCCACTGACCGCAAGTCGACGGGACAGCCACTGGTCCCGGATGGACCCGTCGCCGGAGAATGGTGGGGGACAGGGGAGGTGGCGATGGCCGAGCAGCCGTTCACCGATGACGAGTACGCGTTCCTGCGACACGTCCGGTTCGGGGAGTTGCCGCCCGCGGTCCGTCCGGAGGAGCGCGTCGAGCTGACCGAAACCGACCCGAGCCGGGACACCCCGGAACCGGCCGACGACCCGTTCGGCTGGGACCTGCGCCACGGCGCCTGAAAAACGCGGAACGGGCCGCGGGTGTCGCCACCCACGGCCCGTCGCGGTACGGGTCGGTCAGAACACCGGCACGCCCTCGCGCACGAGGCGCCAGTTCGGCTGGAAGAAGTCGGCCGGGTCGATGACGCCCTTGGCCTGCGCCCAGTCGATCAGCAGCTGGCGGATCTCCTGCTGCTGGTTGTAGACCTGGGTCTTCACGATGCCGGGGAAGTTGCCGCCGCCGCTGCGCCGGTAGTTGTTCACCGCCACCACGAACTGCGCGTCGTCCGCCACCGGGGTGTCGGTGCCGGCCAGCACCAGCCGGGTGATCCGCTGGCCCACCGGCTTGGCGATGTCGATGTCGTAGTCCAGGCCGGAGATCACGTCGTAGTTGTAGTCCGGCACCGACGGGTCGCTGATCTGCTCCGGGTCGACCGGGGCGCCCGGTGCGAGGGTCCGGAAGTACTTCGCCGAGTACTCCAGGTACGCGCGCACCTCGGCGCCGCTGAGCACGACCGCCTCGAGGGTGTTGTCGAAGACGTAGAGCCCCGCCACGTCGCGGATCTTCACGTCACCAGCGGGGAAGACCGCGGTACGGCTGAACGGTGAGGCCTGGGACAGCACCGGCAGGTTCGCGTACTGGGTGCCGGCCAGCGCCTTCGTGACGGTCTCCGCCTGGACGTGGTTGATGAAGTCCAGGATCGGGGTGTCCTTGTACCGTGACTCGACGGCCGACATCTCCACGGTGGCCTGCGCCACGACCTGGTTGACGTACGCCACGGTCTTCTGGTGCTGGGCCCGCACCGCGGCCAGCACCTTCGGGTCCTCCACCACCGTGTTGGTGTTCAGCATGGTGGCGGCCTTCTTGGTGATCGTCCACCGGCCGTTCTCGCGGACGAGGGTGAAGTCCATCCGGGTGAGCCGCTGACCCCACTTGGACGGCTCGGAGAGCAGCACCTGAGCACCGGTCTGCTCGTTGGTCACGAACTTCTCGACGACCTCGTTGTGCGCGTGGCCGAAGAGGATCGCGTCGATGCCGGGCACCTGCTGGGCGATCAGCGCGGTCGGGTTCTCGTTCGGCAGCTCCGGGCCGTAGCTGGAGGTGCCGCTGTCTCCGCCGTGCGCCGAGATCAGCACGATGTCCGCGCCCCGGGCCCGCATGATCGGCACGTACTTCGCCGCGGTGGCGACCATGTCGTCGAAGCGCAGCCGGCCCTCGACGTTGCCCTTGTCCCAGATCGCCACGCCGGGGTTGGTCAGGCCCAGGATGCCGACCCGCAGGGTCGGCGCGGCGAAGCCGAGGGAGACCTTCTTGATGACGTACGGCAGGAAGGCCGGCTTGCCGGTCTTCGCGTTGATCGCGTTGGCGGCCAGCGCCGGGAAGCCGAGCTGGCGGATCCACAGGTCCAGCAGCGGCAGGCCGTAGTTGAACTCGTGGTTGCCCAGGGTCACCGCGTCGTAGTCGATGACGTTCATCGCCCGCGCCATCGGGTGCTTCTCACCGGTGGTGGTGATCGGCTCCTGCTTGGCGTAGTAGGTGGCCAGCGGCGTGCCCTGGATGGTGTCGCCGGCGTCGAGCACCAGCGTCGCCTTGCCGCGCCGTTCGGCGCGGATCTGGTTGATCAGGGTGGCCAGCTTCGCGACGCCGACGTCGTTGTGCTTGCTGTCGTCGTACTCGGCGTCGCGGTAGTAGTCCCAGTTGTAGACGTTGCCGTGGGTGTCCGACGTGCCCAGGAGCGTGAGGTCCCAGGTGCGTGACCGGGCCGCGCCGGCCGCCTGCGCGGGGGCGGCGGCGATCAGCGGGGCGGTCGCCGCCGCGGCCGCGGCGGCGAGCACCTGGCGACGCGACGGGCCGGAGGGAGAGGTCATGACATGCCCTTCCATGGGGTGGACGCGCCTCGTGGGCGCCTCGCGCACCATAACGACCGCCGGTCACTCCTGCCACGTGCACCCCGGTGTTCCTGGCCACGCCATCGCCGACCGTGCCGTTTCCCAGCGCAACCGCCGGGTACCGCGGTCCGGGACCGGATCCGCGAGGACCGGGATCCGCAGGTGCGAGGAGAGACAGCGGTGAGTGAGGACCAGTACACCCAGCAGGACCCGACCAGCCAGTACGGCCAGCAGTCCGGCCAGCCCGGCCAGCAGCAGTCCCCGCCCGGGTCGACGGGGGAGATGACCCCGAAGCCCGACCACGGCGAGGAGTCGTACCGGGGCAGCGGCAAGCTCGACGGCAAGCGCGCGGTGATCACCGGCGGTGACTCCGGGATCGGCCGGGCCGTCGCGATCGCGTTCGCCCGGGAGGGCGCCGACGTGCTGATCTCGTACCTCGGCGAGGAGGAGGACGCCGACGCCCGGGAAACCGTGCGGTTGGTCGAGGAGGCCGGTCGCCGTGGCGTCGCGGTACGCGGTGACATCACCGACGAGGCCCACTGCCGGCAGCTGATCGAACGGGCACTGAGCGACCTGGGCGGGATCGACATCCTGGTCAACAACGCGGCCTACCAGATGTCGCAGGACAAGGGCATCCTCGGGATCAGCACCGAGCAGTTCGACCGGGTCCTGAAGACCAACCTGTACGCCATGTTCTGGCTCTGCAAGGCCGCGATCCCGCACCTGGCCGAGGGGTCGGCCATCATCAACACCTCGTCGATCCAGGCGTTCGACCCGTCGCCGCAACTGCTGGACTACGCCACCACCAAGGCGGGCATCGCCAACTTCACCAAGGCGCTCGCGGCCGACCTGGCCGAGCAGGGCATCCGGGTGAACGCCGTGGCGCCGGGCCCGATCTGGACGCCGCTGATCCCGGCGACCATGCCCGAGGAGAAGGTGGAGCAGTTCGGCAAGGACACCCCGGAGGGCCGCCCCGGCCAGCCGGCCGAACTGGCGCCGGCGTACGTCTTCTTCGCCTCGCAGGAGTCCAGCTACGTCACCGGGGAGATCCTCGGCGTCACCGGCGGCCGGCCCACCAAGTGAGCCCCACCCGGTGGTCGTGCCGCTGCGACCACCCGGGCCCGCCGCCGCTGTGGTGAGGTGCTGGTCTGGTGAGGTGCTGATCATGCTCGTCTGGTGGGGCGCTGGTCTGGTCGGGCGCTGGTCGGCGTGGGGCGGCGGGCTGGTCAGCGCGGCCAGGCGGCGAGCCGTTGCCGGACCAGGGCCACGTCGGTGGACCCCAGGCCGTAGCGGGTGAAGCGCTGGTCGGGCACGCGGTCCAGGTAGCGTCCCGCAGCCCGCACGTCGTCCGGGTCCAGCGCGGGATCGACCTGCCGGGCCAGGTCCAGCAGCTCCGCGACGCCGTAGTGCTCCAGCGCCGCCGCGACGTCGATGTAGTCACGGACCTCCCGCCGGTTGACCAGCGCCGCGATCTTGTTGGCCACCAGGTCGCGGACGTCCATCACCGGGCCGAGGTCCATCACCACCGGGCTGCGGTGCCGGTCGAGCCGGGCCAGGCTGAGCCGGATCTGCCGCCCGTCCCGGCTCACCACGAAGTCCTTCATGTCCCGCCCGTACCCGTCGAACAGGTCGGCGAGGTCGCTGTCCGGGTCGGCGTCGGCGACGGTGAAACCAGCCCGCTCCAGGGCGGCCCGTACCCCGGTCGAGGCCGCCGCGGCGGCGCCCTCCACGTCCGCGAAGAGGTCCACGTCCTCGGTCGGCCGAGCCACCAGGCCGTGCGCCGCCCAGGCCACCCCGCCTCCCAGCACGAACCGGTGCGGGCCGGCGGCGGACAGGGCGACCCGGGCCACCTCGCGGTAGAACTCGTGCAGGTGGGTCGGGGTCACGCGGTGCGCAGGCCGCGGTGGCGGCTCTCCCATGCCTGCCGTACGCCGCGAGGCAGGTTCAGCAACCGCCACACCCGGCGCAACGTCCGCCCGTTGATCAGGACGCGCAGATCCTCGGCGCGGCAGGTCTCGCGCAGCACGTTCTCGTACATCCAGAGCAACTGGTCGGGGTCGGCGAGGTCGAAGGTGCGCTCGGCGCACCACATCAGCCGTACCGGCAGCTCGACGACCCCCCGGGTGGGCCCGGCCAGCTCGGCGAGGGTCCGTGCCACCACCGCGGGGCGACCCGGGCGGGCCGGGAAGGCCACGCCGGTCGCGATGGGGGAGACGGCCTGCATGCTGTCAGGGTAACGCCCGCCGGTCCCGCTGTCGCTCAGGCCGCTCGTCGCCGATGGTGCGGGCTTGCCGTGCGGGTGGCCGCGACGGGGCTTGGTTCGGGCGGTTGCGCTGCGCCGTGGGCCCACCTGCCCTTGGTCCGGGTGGCCGGTGCGCCGTTGGGCTGTCGTGTTTCGGTGCGCGTGGCGGGCGTTGCGTTGGTCTGTTGTGTGGTCTGGGTGGTTGCGTCGTGGGTGGGGTGGGGCCTGGCTCCGGGTGGGTTGCGCTGCGTCGTGGGTGGGGTGGGGCCCGCCGTGCCCGGCTCCGGGCGGTCAGGCTTGATCCCTGCGCCGGGCACGGCGGGCCCCACCCCTGTCGGTGGCTGAGCGCCGCCCGGAACGCGCGGAAAGCCGTCGCTGTGGCGTCCCAGGCCCGTGGAGTTCGGGTGATCCACTCGGTATCGGCGATGTCGGCGTGTCCCGGGCCGTGCGGATACCCCGATATCGGCGATGTTGAGTGGATCATGCGGTTCGTGGCCGACTGACGCCTCGCGGCGCGGCCGGTGTGGTGACGGTTGTCGGATTTAGGGTGGTCTGACCTGTGACCGGCGGCATCCCCGTGGCGGAATCGGGGCCGGCCCGCCGTCGTTACATACCCTGACGATCGCAGCACCGCGCCGGCTCCCCAGCCGGCCCGCCGCACCCGGCCCTCCGGCCGGAATGCCGGCCGCCGCCCGGCCGTTACACATCCCCGAACGACCGCACCAGCACCCGCCCCACCGGGTGTTCGCGGATGGGCCCGCCCCCCGGAATGACCCCGGCCCGACCGTGGTTACAGATCCCCGAACGACCGCACCAGCACCCGCTTCACCGGGGTGTTCGCGGATGGGCCCGGCCCCGGAATGACCTCGGTCCGACGGTCGTTACACACCCGGCGCCACGAGCCTGCGCCCGTGAAGCCGCCGAACCCCAAGACTTTCCCCCTTGTGCAGGCGCCCGACGAGGTGCTGACACCACGAGCCGTTCCCCCGGCCATGGTGTTTCCTACCCCCGAAGGAGCTACCCCCATGAACACGATCATCCGTAAGAGCATGCTGTCCGTTGCCGGTCTCGCTTTCGCCGGTGGTGTCTTCGCCGGCCCCGTCGCCGCCCACGCCACCACCCCCGTGGATGCCAAGCCCGTCGCGGTGGTGCAGGCCGACAAGTCCGACGCGGGCAAGCTGATTCCGCACGGTGTGCAGGGCAAGCAGTCGCACATCGACCTGAACGATGAGCAGATCGGCAATGTCAAGGCGATCATCGCGGCGACGAAGAAGGCCGGCCTGCCCGAGCGGGCCGCGGTCATCTCGATTGCCACCAGTTTGCAGGAGTCGAAGCTGGAGAACCTGGGCCACCTCGGCGACGCCAACGACCACGACTCGCTGGGCCTGTTCCAGCAGCGCCCGAGCTCGGGTTGGGGCACGCCGGAGCAGATCACCGACCCGGCCTACTCCACCACCGCCTTCCTCAAGGGCCTGCGTCAGGTTGATGGTTGGAAGGACATGCCGCTGACCGACGCCGCGCAGACCGTGCAGGTCTCGGCCTACCCGGATGCCTACGCCCAGTGGGAGCAGCAGGCCGCCGACCTCGTCGCCAAGCACTGGAACTGACACACGCACTGACAAACCACAGCACGGCGGCACGGCAGTTTCGCTGGCCGGCACCCCCAACACCGGGGTGCCGGCCAGCGGCACATCCACACCCGCCCGCATTGTGAACGCCGAAAAGGCTCGCGGGGAACAAGGTGGGGTGGGGGCTGGTTGTGGACAGTGTCGGTGTGACTCAGTGTCCCCGGGCCTCACCTAATATTGCCGTCGCGGAATACCGTTTGGCTGGAGCCGCGTCGCGCCACTCGCCGAGAGGCGACCTGCACACCGACACCCAGCGCCGCCCCCGACCCACCCGGGCCGGGGGCGGCGCTGTGCGTACGGCGAATTGATCCCCTCGGCTCGCGGTGGCGCGCCGGCTGGCTTATCTTCATGGGGTCCGCGATGGCGGACGCGCACGGGCACAGGCGCGGGGAGGAGGTGTCGCGGGGTGGGTCTGCGGACCTTCATCGAGGGCTGGCCGGTCTACCGGCAGCTCACCGGCACCGATCCGCTCGGCCGGGGTGCCGCGGCGCAGTCGGCCCGGTCGGCGGAGTTGACCGCCCGCACCGAGGACGCCGACAGCATGGCCCGCTCGGTTTGCCCGTACTGCGCGGTGGGTTGCGGGCAGCGGGTGTTCGTCAAGGACGGCCGGGTCAGCCAGATCGAGGGCGACCCGGACAGCCCGATCTCCCGGGGTCGGCTCTGCCCGAAGGGCGCGGCCAGCAAGAGTCTGGTGACCAGCCCGCTGCGGGAGACCAAGGTCCGCTACCGGCGTCCATATTCGACGCAGTGGGAGGATCTGGACCTCGACACGGCGGTCGACATGATCGCTGACCGGGTGCTCGCGGCGCGTGAGCAGACCTGGGAGGACGTCGACGAGCAGGGCCGGCCGCTGAACCGCACGCTGGGTATCTCCAGCCTGGGTGGGGCGACGCTGGACAACGAGGAGAACTACCTCATCAAGAAGCTGTTCACGGCGGTGGGGGCGCTCCAGATCGAGAACCAGGCCCGTATTTGACACTCCGCCACCGTCCCCGGTCTGGGGACCAGCTTCGGTCGCGGTGGTGCGACGGACTTCCAGCAGAACGTCGCCAACGCTGACGTCATCGTCATCCAGGGCTCGAACATGGCCGAGGCCCATCCGGTGGGCTTCCAGTGGGTGATGGAGGCGAAGCGGCGCGGCGCCAAGGTGTTCCACGTCGATCCGCGGTTCACGCGGACCAGTGCGTTGGCTGACACGTACCTGCCGATCCGGGCGGGCACCGACATCGCTCTGCTGGGCGGGGTGGTGCGGTACATCCTGGACAACGAGTTGGACTTCCGGGAGTACGTGCTGGCGTACACCAACGCGGCGACGATCGTCAGTGAGCAGTTCGTCGACACCGAGGAGGGCGACGGGTTCTTCTCCGGCTTCGATGCGAAGACCGGCAGCTACGTGCAGGACAGCTGGCAGTACGAGGGGCACGAGGACACCTCCGGCAGTGGGCACACCGCCAAGGAGCGCGACAGCGCCGCCGGGCTGCGCCACGAGTCGCACGGCGCGCAGGTGGCCGGGCAGACCCTGCGCGACGAGACGTTGCAGCATCCGCGCTGCGTCTATCAGATCCTCAAGCGGCACTTCGCTCGCTACACGCCGGAGATGGTGGAACGGGTCTGTGGCATTCCGCAGGAGAAGTTCCTGGAGCTGGCCCGGGCGTGGACGGAGAATTCCGGCCGGGAGCGCACCGGTTGCCTGATCTACTCGGTGGGCTGGACGCAGCACAGCGTGGGTGTGCAGTACATCCGGACCGGGGCGATCATCCAACTGTTGCTGGGTAACATGGGCCGCCCGGGTGGCGGGGTGCTGGCGCTGCGCGGGCACGCCAGCATCCAGGGTTCGACGGACATTCCGACGTTGTTCAACCTGCTGCCCGGTTACCTGCCGATGCCGCACCACGCCGACCACCCCACCTTCGACGAGTGGGTGGAGAGCATCCGGCACCCCGGGCAGAAGGGCTTCTGGGGCAACGCGCGGTCGTTCGCGGCCAGCCTGCTCAAGGCGTACTGGGGGGACGCGGCCACCGCCGAGAACGACTTCTGCTACGGCTACATGCCGCGGATGACGGGCGATCACGGCACGTATCAGCAGGTGCTGAACATGATCGACGGCAAGATCAAGGGCTACTTCCTGCTGGGCCAGAACCCGGCCGTCGGCTCGGCGCACGGGCGGGCGCAGCGCCTGGGCATGGCGAACCTGGACTGGCTGGTCGTCCGGGACCTGTTCATGATCGAGAGTGCGACGTTCTGGAAGAACGGCCCGGAGGTGGCCACCGGCGAGATCGTGCCGGAGGAGTGCCGTACCGAGGTGTTCTTCCTGCCGGCGGCGTCGCATGTGGAGAAGGAGGGCACCTTCACCCAGACGCAGCGGCTGGTGCAGTGGCGCGAGAAGGCCGTCGACCCGCCGGGTGACTGCCGCTCCGAGCTGTGGTTCTTCTACCACCTGGGCCGCAAGCTGCGCGAGAAGCTGGCCGCCTCGACGCTGCCGCGTGACCGCGCGCTGCTCGATCTGGCCTGGGACTACCCCACGCACGGCCCGCACGCCGAGCCGAGCGCCGAGGACGTGCTGCGCGAGATCAACGGCTACGAGGTGGCGACGGGTCGCCCGCTGTCGTCGTTCGGTGAGGCCCAGGGGGACGGTTCCACCGCGATCGGCTGCTGGATCTACACCGGCGTGTACGCCGACGGGGTGAACCAGGCGGCGCGGCGCAAGTCCCGCCACGAGCAGGACTGGGTGGCCGCCGAGTGGGGTTGGGCGTGGCCGGCGAACCGGCGCACCCTCTACAACCGCGCCTCCGCCGACCCGGACGGTCGGCCGTGGAGCGAGCGCAAGCGCTACGTCTGGTGGGACCCGGACAAGGGCGAGTGGACCGGCTACGACGTGCCGGACTTCGAGAAGGACAAGCCGCCGTCGTACCGGCCGCCGCACGGCGCGTCGGGCACCGAGGGGATCGCCGGCGACGACCCGTTCGTGATGCAGGGTGACGGCAAGGGCTGGCTGTACGCGCCGAGCGGGGTGCTCGACGGGCCCCTGCCCACGCACTACGAGCCGGCCGAGTCGCCGGTGCGTAATCCGCTTTACCGGCAGCAGGCCAACCCGACCCGCAAGGTCTACACCCACCCGGTGAACTCGGTGAACCCGAGTCCACCGGAAGAGCACAGCCAGGTCTTCCCGTACGTGTTCACGGTCAGCCGGCTCACCGAGCACCACACGGCCGGCGGGATGAGTCGGACGGTGCGGCCGTTGGCCGAGTTGCAGCCGGAGATGTTCGTGGAGGTGTCGCCGGAGTTGGCCGCCGAGGCCGGGCTGGCGCATCTGGGCTGGGCGCACCTGGTCAGCGGGCGCGCGGTCATCGAGGCGAAGGTGCTCGTCACCGACCGGCTTACTCCGCTGCGGGTGGACGGTCGCGTGATCCACCAGGTCTGGCTGCCGTACCACTTCGGATTCGAGGGCCTGGTGACCGGTGACTCGGCCAACGACCTGTTCGGCATCACCCTGGACCCGAACGTGCTGATCCAGGAGAGCAAGGTCGGCACCTGTGACGTCCGGCCCGGCCGCCGGCCGACCGGGCCGGCGCTGCTCGACCTGGTGGCTGACTACCAGCGGCGAGCGGGCATCGTCCCCGGGCGACAGGCACCGGCGGTCACGACCGACAGCGACGGGAAGGGGCCCCGGTGATTCCTGACCCGAACAGCCTGTACGGGCCGCTGGACCCGGCGCCGGACGCCGGCTGGTCGTCGGCGCCGCCCCGGATGGGGTTCTTCACCGACACCAGCGTCTGCATCGGCTGCAAGGCTTGCGAGGTGGCCTGCAAGGAGTGGAACGGGGTGCCCGGCTCCGGCCTCGACCTGCTCGGCATGTCCTACGACAACACGGGGGCGCTGACCGCGAACTCGTGGCGGCACGTGGCTTTCATCGAGCAGGCACGCCCGGCCGGGCACCGCACCCCGCCGTTCGCTGGCACGCCGACCGACGGGTCGGTCAGCGCGTCGTCGGCGGCCGTCGCCGCGGGCACCGGCAATCCGACCGGTACGGACCCGGGTCTGCCGCCCGGTTCGCCGCCCGCGGCCGCCCGGATGGCAGCCGACGGCGCGGTCGACGTGCTCGGCGAGCCGGTCACGGCCGGCCGGGGCGATGGTGCCGCGGGCGGTGGCGCTCCGAGCGGTGGCGCTCCGGGCGGTGGTGGCTCGGCGTCCGGGGCGCAGTTCCTCGGCATGCCGGGTGCACAGCCGCCTGGCCGGGGCACCGGCGCCGAGGGGCGCAGCGACTTCCGCTGGCTGATGATGTCCGACGTGTGCAAGCACTGCACCCACGCCGCCTGCCTGGACGT
>NZ_JBHSBO010000011.1:0-53340 GCF_042650685.1 Micromonospora sp. GCM10011542 | reverse complement strand
GCCTACGCCCAGTGGGAGCAGCAGGCCGCCGACCTGGTCGCCAAGCACTGGAACTGACACACCAGCACCACCGAACCGCAGGGGCTACTGGCCGGCACCCGAACACTGGGTGCCGGCCAGTAGCACATCCAGGCCTGGTCAGCACCGACACGCCACGCCCGCCACCGGCGCATCCCGACCGGGCCCGCACCCCAACACCGCGCGCCGCCCAGCGGCACATCTCAGACGAGCCGCGAGCTCTTTGGGCAGCCCGGCGATCGGCGACTGTCCAGGATCCGCGCGCATCGTGCCCGGCGGGGCGGGCCGGGGAATCAGGCCGGGAACAAGGTGGGGTGGGGGCTGGTTGTGGACAGTGTCGGTGTGACTCAGTGTCCCCGGGCCTCACCTAATATTGCCGTCGCGGAATACCGTTTGGCTGGAGCCGCGTCGCGCCACTCGCCGAGAGGCGACCTGCACACCGACACCCAGCGCCGCCCCCGACCCACCCGGGCCGGGGGCGGCGCTGTGCGTACCGACCGCTCAGGCCGCGGGGGACGGCTGCGGCATCGGCTCCCCGGTCTCCACCAGCGTCTTGAGGCTGGCCAGCAGTTCCGGCCAGCCGCCGCTGCCCTCGAGTTGGCCGCTGATCGCCCGGTGCATCTCGCTTTCCGGGGAGAAGTCGTCATGGATGACGGTGAGGCGTACCGCCGCCGGGCCGTGGGGCTCGATCTCGAAGGTCACCTTCGATCGGCGCTCGCGCAGCCGGGCAGCCAGTTCCTCGTCGGACCAGCCGAAGTGGGCGGCGTGCTCGGGCTGGAAGCCGTGCCAGGTGTAGGAGAGTCGACGGTACGGCTCGGCGACGAGCACCCGCTGGCCGAGTTCACGTGGCTCGCCGTCCGGCGCGTCCTGCCACAGGACGGGCGAGCCGACCTGCCAGTCCGAGATGAGCGCGACGCCGCCCCAGTAGCGGCGGGTGAAGGCCGGCTCGGTGAGCGCCGCCCAGAGCCGCTCGGGCGTGGTGGTGATGTACGTGGTGTAGACGAACGAGGGAGTCTCCATGGGCTGGCGCTCCAATGCTGTGCTCAGGTCGGCGAGTGCCGCCGCCCGTTGACGGTCGTACCGGCTGAGCCACCGGTCGGCGATGGCGTTGACCGGGGCGGCGTTGAGGTGGTGCAGCTTTTCCCGGCCGCGCCGCACGGCCGTGACGAGCCCGGCCGCCTCCAGCACCGCCAGGTGCTTGCTGACCGACTGTCGGCTCATCTCCAGGCCGACGCAGAGTTCCCGCAGGGTCTGGCCGTTGCGCTCGTTGAGCCGGTCGAGCAGGCGGCGCCGGCTGGGGTCGGCCAGCGCTCGGAACACGTCGTCCACCCGCCCAACCCCCAAATGCAACCGCTCGGTTGCCTGTCACGTTAGGCAGCCCCGCGGTTGCCTGTCAAGTAGACCGGGCGCCATCCCGAGAGACCGAGCGCTAGGGTCGCGCGGTGACGATGATCGAGACCCCGCGACTGCTGCTGCGCGGCTGGCAGGAATCCGACCTGGCTCCCTGGGCCGCCATGAACGCCGATCCCGAGGTCCGGGCGTACCTGGGGCCGCTGCTGACCCCCGACCAGGCCGCCGCGTCGGTCCGGTCGTTCCAGGACGACCTCGATCGCAACGGCTACGGATTCTGGGCGATGGAGGTCCGTGCCACCGGCGAGTTCATCGGATTCACCGGGCTGGACCGGGTGGACGAGGGCGTGCCGGTCACCGGGGTGGAGGTGGGCTGGCGGCTCGCCCGCGAGGCCTGGGGTCACGGCTACGCCACCGAAGCGGCCGAGGCCGCCCTCCGGTATGGCTTCGACACCGTCGGCCTGCCGGAGATCCTCGCGATCACCACCCCGACGAACGTGCGTTCCCAGGCCGTGATGCTCCGCCTCGGTATGACGCACGATCCGGCCGAGGACTTCGACGACCCGGAGGTCGAATCCGGGCCGCTGCGCCGGCAGGTGGTCTACCGCCGGTACGCCGACCGCCCGTCGCCCGTCCCGGCCTGAGGCCACGGGCTTCTGCCGGCGGAACAAAGCGGGGCGGTCCGGTGCGGGCGCTGGTAGGTTCGCTGGCCGTGACAAGGGACGCGGGGACAGGGTTGGGAACATCGTTCGCGCGCCTGTGGGCGGCGAGCACCCTCTCCGCGCTCGGCAGCGGCCTCGCCACGGTCGCCGCGCCGCTCTTCGTGGCCTCGCGTACCGACGACCCGCTCGTGGTGGCCGCCGCCTCCGCGGTGGCCTGGCTGCCCTGGTTGCTCTTCGCCCTGCCCGGCGGGGTGCTGGTGGACCGGATGGACCGGCGCCGCCTGATGATCGTGATCGACCTGGTCCGGGTGGTCGCGCTGGCCGTGCTGGCTGCGGCGATCATGACCGGTCAGGCGGGCGTGGCGCTGCTCTACGCGGTGCTGTTCGTGGTCAACACCGGCGAGATCGTGTTCCGGGCGGCCAGCCAGGCCATGCTGCCGACCGTGGTTTCGCGGGAACGCCTGGAGCGGGCCAACGGCTGGCTCGGCGGCGGGACCACCCTCATGCACGGCATGCTCGCCGGACCGCTGGGCGGTTTCCTGTTCGTACTCGCGGCGGGCAGCCCGTTCCTGGTGAACGCTGTCACCTACGCCCTCAGCGCGGTGCTGGTGGCACTGATCGGCGGCGACTTCCGCGCGGTCGCCACGGCGCCGGACGGCGGCCTGACCCGCACCCGCTCCGTGCGCGCGGAGATCGTCGAGGGGTTCCGCTGGCTGGCCCACCAGCGGCTGCTGCGCACGATGGCCGTACTGATCGGCCTGCTCAACGTGACCCTGACCGCCGCGCTCGCGGTGCTGGTGCTGCTCGCCCACGAGCGGCTGCGGCTCGGCTCGGTCGGCTATGGGCTGCTGTTCACCTGCCTGGCCGCCGGTGGGGTGCTCGGCGCCCTGGTCGGTGACCGGCTCATCGCCCGCTTCAGCGCCACCTGGACGGTGCGGATCGGCCTGCTGATCGAGGCGGGCCTGCACCTGGCCCTGGCCGCGTCCCGCAGCACGGCCGTGGTCGGGTTCGCGCTCTTCGCCTTCGGTGTGCACGGCGCGCTGTGGAACATCGTGGCGAACTCGCTGCGGCAACGGCTCACGCCACCGGCGTTGCAGGGCCGGGTGGCCAGCACCACGCTCTTCGTGGCGGCCGGCGGCAACTGCGTGGGTGCGCTGCTCGGCGGTGTGGTCGCCGCCCGGTTCGGCATCACCGCGCCGTACTGGGTCGGGCTGGTGGTGGCGATCGGCGTCTCCGTCGCCACCTGGCGGGTCTTCGACCGGGCCACCGTGGCGCGGGCCTACGCCGACCCCCACACGGCCGAGCACCGACCGCTTCCGGTGGCCTGACGGCCGCGCCGCGCGGGGGTGGCGGCGCGCGGCGGAGCAGGGCGGTGTGGCAGCGTGGTGCGGTGACCGATTCCGCCCCGCTGGACGTCGACCTCGCGCTGCTCGGTGGCGGCGGCGCGGCGTCGCTGGTGCTCGCCGCGCTGGACCGGCACGGGGTGCGCGGGCTGCGGATCGCGGTCGTCGACCCGGTGCGCCGGCGCGGGCAGGACCGCACGTGGGCGTTCTGGGGTCATCCGGGTAGCGACCTGGACCCGCTGTTGAGCGCGAGCTGGCAGCGGGTCGAGGTGGCCACGCCGGCGCGGCGCCGGGTGCTGGAACTGGCCCCGCTGCGGTACGCGATGCTCCGCTCCGGCCCGGTCTACGACCGGGCGGCCGAGGCCGAGCGGCGGCTCGGCGCCATCCGGATCGGCGCGCCCGCAGCGGCGGTGCACGACGACGGCGACCGGGTCGTGGTGCGCACCGGAGGAGACGGGCCGACGGTGCGGGCTGACTGGGTGCTCGACTCCCGTCCCCGACCGCCGGCGCGGCCCGGCCGGACCACCTGGTTGCAGCACTTCCGCGGCTGGTGGCTGGAGTCCGACCGGCCGGTGTTCGATCCCGACCGTGCGGTGCTGATGGACTTCCGCACCCCGCAGCCGCGCCGGGGTGTCTCCTTCGGGTACGTGCTGCCGGTGAGCGACCGGTACGCCCTGGTCGAGTACACCGAGTTCGGCCCCGAACTGCTCACCGATGCCGGGTACGACGCGGCGCTGACCGGCTACCGGGACCTGCTCGGACTGCCCGGTGACGGGCTGCGGGTGCGGGAGGTGGAGAACGGGGTGATCCCGATGACCGACGCGCCGTTCCCGGCCCGGCCCACACCCCGGGTGGTCCGCCTCGGCACCGCCGGTGGTGCGACCCGCCCTTCCACCGGGTTCACCTTCTCGGCCATGTACCGCCAGGCCGACCAGGTCGCTCGCGCCCTCGCCGCCGGCCGAGCGCCGGTGCCCGCTCCGGCGTACCCCCGCCGGCACCGTTGGATGGACGCGGTGGCGCTGCGCGCACTGGACCGCGGCTCGGTGGGCGGACCGGAGTTCTTCGACCGGCTCTTCGACCGCAATCCGCCCGAGCGGGTGCTGCGCTTCCTGGACGGCACCACCAGCCCGGCGGAGGAGGTGGCGGTGATGAACTCCACCCGACTGCGCCCGATGATCGCCGCCACCGCCGGCGACGCGGCGCACCGGGTCCGCGACCGGCTGCGCCCGACCCGTCCCGCGCCGGCCATCCCGGCCGCCGTCGTCGCCACCCCGACGCCCCCGCCGGGCACCGGCAACCGGTCGACCTGACGAGAGCGTCCGACGGGTTTCAGCGCCGCGCGGCCACGGCGTCGCGGATCAGCACCCGCTGGTCCTCCATCCCGATGCTCTGCCGTACCTCGGCCCGCAGGCCGTCCCAGTCTCCGCCCATGGTGATCGACTCTGGCAGACCCCGAATCCGCCGCGCGCGCGGTTATTTAGCACCGGATGCGATCGGTCGGCCTGACACCGTGCGGTCAGCCGGGTGGTGACGGCGGCTCGAGCCGCAGCGGTTGCTCTCACTGCTCGGCTTCGGCGTCCGGTCGCGTCGACCCGTCGTCGTCGCGTTGCCGGCTGAGGAAGTACGCGCCGAGGGCGCCGGCCAGGGTGCCGAAGACCGCCACGGAGTACGCCGCGAGGACCAGTTCCAGGATCTGGGCGAACGTGTCGGTGGCGTCGAGGGGTTCACCGCTGATGGTGGTCAGCGCGGCACCGTGCAGGGCCTGCCCGTAGCTGGGATAGGAGCGGGTGAGGACCAGCAGTTGCGCGGCGGCGAGGATGATCGTCACGGTGACGGCGGCGAGCCAGGCCAGCCGGTCGGTGAGCAGCCGGCCCGCCGACCGGGAGCCCCGCACGGCGGCGGCGACCACGCCGGAGCCGCGGGCGGCGCGCAGAGCGGTGGCGGCGCGGGCGAACCGCAGGAACGGTACGGCGAGGAAGATCAGCTGCCACCAGTTGCGCTTCCAGAACTCGCGGGCCCGGTGGCGGGCGAGCCACGCCCGCAGCGCGAACTCGGCGACGAACACCGCTCACAACACCCAACTGGCGACGCTGAGCACCGTGGTGAGGGGTTCGTCGTGTGCGACGGCCTGACCGAGCACCAGCAGCAGGAACAGGATGCCGAGAACACCCATCGGCTTGTCCAGCCGGCGGGCGAGGCCGTTGAGCCTGGCGTCCTCCTCGCGGTCCTGTCGTACCGGATGGACCCCGTCCCGGCGGGGCGCGCCGCCGGTCATCCCGGCCCACGCGTTCGGTGCGGTCGGCGGGGGACGCTGAACCGGTCGGGGCCGCGCTCCGGGCGGTGGCGAGGATGCCCTTGCCACCGCTGACGGCGCCTCCTTGCCGTCATCCCGCCGCGGGTTGCGGCTGCTCGGCAGTCGAACTGGCGGCCAGGACGTCGTTGAACGCCTCGGTCGAGCTGGGGTGGCTGTAGATGGCGTCGCGCAGGTCGGTAGCGGTGATGCCGTGTCGGATGGCGAGCGCGACCGTGTTGACGAGTTCCTGTGCGTCGATGCTGATCAGGGCGGCGCCGAGAATCTTGTCGGTCTCGGCGTCGATCACGAACTTCATGAGTCCCCGCGTCTCTTCGACGGCAGGTGCGCGGGGCATACCGATGATCTCGGCGATGGGCTTGCTGGCGATCCGCACGCGGTGGCCCGCGGCGCGGGCGTCCTTCTCCCTGAGCCCTACGGTGGCCATGGGCGGGGTCATGAACAGGGTGTGCGGGACCGCGACCCGGTTGGAGGTCGAGCGTCGGCCCGCGCCGGTGAGTTGGTCGAGGACGATCCGACTGTCGTCGAGGGAGATGTCGGTGAACTGCTGCCCACCGTTGACGTCGCCGAGGGCGTAGATGTGCGGCTGACTGGTGCGCAGGTGCTGGTCGACCTCGACTGCCCCTCGTTCGGTCGTCCGCACGCCGGCGGCGTCCAGATTGAGGCCACGGGTGGCCGGCGCGCGACCGGGGGCGGGGAGAATGGTGTCGACGTCGAGGCCCTGCTGTCGGCCGTCCTGCTGGTAGATCACGGTGGCGCCGGTATCGATGTCACGGATCTCCGTGACCTGCGTGCCAGCCTTGATGTCGATGCCCTCGCCGATCAGGATGCCCTCGGCGACAGCGGCGACGTCGTCGTCCTCGCGCGCGAGGATCTTCGGGGAGGATTCGAAGACGGTGACCTGCGAGCCGAACTGCCGGTAGATGGAGGCGAACTCGAGGCCGAGGTAGCCACCGCCGATGATCGCGAGTCGGCTGGGCAGGGTCGGGTTCTCGATCAGACCGGTGCTGCTCGTGGTGTGCGTACTCTCGCGCAGGCCGGGGATGTCGGGGACGACCGGCTCGGAGCCGGTGTTGATCAGGATGGTGTCGGCGCTGATGGCGCGACGGTCGACGCCTTCGCCCACGTTGACGGTGTGTGGATCGATGAAGGTGGCTGGACCGGTGACGACGGAGACGTTGTCGGTATTGTTGAACGCGTCGAAGTTGCCGCTGCGCATCGTTTCCCGGACGGCTTGGACCTTTCGCACCGACTGCTCGTACCATTCCTGCGCGGGATCGGTTGGCCGCCGTTTGCGGGAGTGGTGGACGAGCCCCTTCGTGGGGATGCAGCCGACGTTGGGGCAGGTGCCTCCGTACATCCGATCCGACCGTTCGACGATCACGACCCGCTTGCCGAGACCGGCCATGACCGCGGCCACGGTCTTCCCGCCCTTGCCGAAGCCGATCACGAGTAGGTCGGCGTGCAGGTCGCCGGATGCCGTCCCGCTGTTCATAGGCACTCCATCGATCAGGCCTGGGCTGGACCGGTCGTGGGCGACCCGCCCATGGTCCCCGTCGGCGAAGCCGCATCAGTGTCCGCAACCGTTGGCAGCGCGACAGCCCGCGGGGGTCGACTGGGACGCGGCACCGATATGGCTGGCCGCTCGGACCGGTTCCGCCACGCCGCCAGTGATCACGATTCTGGCATAAGCCTCGTATCTACCGTCGCTCTTTGGAGCGGACCGTCCGGTCAGCGGCTTCGACCGGTCCGACGCGATCCGCAGCGTCAGCGGCGGGCGTTGAGGCGGGCCGCCTGGCGCGTCAGGTGCTCGCGTTCGGCGAGGTTGGGGGCCTTTCGGGCCGCCTCGGCGTACAGCCGTGCCGCTGTCGCCAGGTCGCCGTCGCGCTCGTGCAGGTACGCCGCCACCGCCGCGTGACGGGGGAGTGCGTCGTCCAGTGCCGCGAGCGCCGCCAGCCCGGCGCGCGGGCCGTCGGCCTCGCCGACGGCCACCGCACGGTTGAGCCGGACGACCGGACTGTCGGTCAGGCGGACGAGCTCGTCGTACCACTCGACGATCTGCACCCAGTCGGTCTCCTCGGCGGTGGGCGCGTCGGCGTGCAGTGCCGCGATGGCGGCCTGGGCCTGGAACTCGCCCAGCCGGTCGCGGGCCAGGGCCGCCTGCAGGATCTCGACGCCCTCGGCGATCGACCCGGTGTCCCATCGGGCGCGGTCCTGCTCGGCGAGCGGCACCAGACCGCCGTTGGGCGTGGTCCGGGTGGCACGCCGGGCGTGGTGGAGCAGCATGAGGGCGAGCAACCCCGCCACCTCAGGGTGGTCGATGGCGGTCGCGAGCTGCCGGGTGAGCCGGATGGCCTCGGCGGCGAGGTCGACGTCGCCGGAGTAGCCCTCGTTGAAGACCAGGTAGAGGACGCGCAGCACGGTGGCGACGTCGCCGGGCTGGTCGAACCGCACGCCGGAGACGGTGCGCTTGGCCCGGCTGATGCGCTGCGCCATGGTCGCCTCGGGCACCAGGTAGGCCTGGGCGATCTGGCGGGTGGTGAGCCCACCGACGGCGCGCAACGTGAGCGCCACCGCCGACGACGGCGTCAGCGACGGATGGGCGCACAGGAAGTAGAGCTGGAGCGTGTCGTCCACCGCGGGCGCCAGCCCGGGCGCCGGCTCCTCGGTGACGAGGTCCTCCCGTCGGCGGCGGGCGGCGTCGGCCCGGGTCGCGTCGAGGAACCGGCGCCAGGCCACGGCGACCAGCCAACCCTTCGGATCCCGCGGCGGGTCGGCCGGCCAGACGCGGACCGCCTCGACCAGCGCGTCCTGCACGGCGTCCTCGGCCGCCGCGAAGTCGGCTCCGCGGCGGACGAGGATGCCGAGCACGCTCGGCGTGAGGCTCCGGAGTGTTGCCTCGTTCATTCGAGAGGTCACTCGGTGATGGTGGGCGGCTCGGTCAGGAACGGGCGCAGCTCGAGCCACTCGTGGATCGGCTTCCCGCCCGCCCCCGGGGCGGCCGACAGCTCCCCGGCCAGCTCGACGGCCCGCTCGTAGCTGTCGACGTCGATCACCATCCAGCCGGCGATGAGGTCCTTGGTCTCGGCGAACGGGCCGTCGGTGACCGGCGGGCGCCCCTCGCCGTCGTACCGGACGAACGTCCCCTCCGGGGCGAGCGCCTGACCGTCGACGAACTCGCCGGTCCCCTCGAGTCGGGCCGCGAAGTCGTGCATGTACTGCATGTGCGCCGAGATCTCCTCCGGCGTCCACCGGTCCATGGGCACGTCGTTGACCGCCGCCGGAGCGCCACGGTAGTGCTTGAGCAGCAGGTACTTCGCCATGGTGTCTCTCCTTGATCCGGGGTGCGACCCATTCTGGTCACGTTCACCACGGGGACGGAGCGGGCCACCGGTTCTCGACATCGGCGGCAACTCGGGTGTTGATCAGGCCGTTGAGGACTGTTCGGTTGGGGTCGACTGGGTGTTCGACCGACGTCGGACGGTCTTCGAGGTCGGTCGCGGGTCCGCGTCGTCCCGCCGGCGCTGCCCCGGTCGCGACGCTGACCGTTGCTCGGCGGCCTTCCCCGCCGCGTCGGGGGCCGCGAGGGGTGCTGTGGTTCGGCTTGCTGCGGCGTTCACCAGGTCCGGCAGGTCCCGCCCCGCCACCAGCGGTAGCTCTCGCGTGACTGCCGCGATCGGCCCAGGCTCGCTCGCCAGGTCGACTCGTGCGACACCTGCCCGTCCCGTCGCGGTTCGCGGTGTCGGTGCTTGGCGGCGGGTCGTTGCCTGCGGCGTGGTGTCGGCCGGCTCCGCGGCGGAATGTGGCGCCTCCGTGGCCGAGGGCGCCTCCGCCCGGCTGGTGGTCGACCGGCCTGCTGTGTTGCGCGGCGTTCGGCGCGACGGAGCCGCCGGCAGGAGCGGGGCGAGTTCCGCGTGCAGCGCCGCCCAGTCGGAGGCGGGAGGCGGGTCGGGCTGATCCGTGGTCGAGGCGACAGGGCCCGGGTCTTCTGAGGCGCCGTCCGCCGTGGGAGCGGCGGAGGCCGCGTCCGTGAGCGGCTCGGGGTGCTGCGCGAGCAGCCGCTCCGGGGCGTCGGCGAGCAGCCGCGCGGCTGCGGCCAGTGCGACGGGGTCAGCCTGGCCGGTGCGACGCCACCGTCGACGGCGGCCGCCAGCCGGCAGGTTCCCGGCGAGCACCCGTGCAGGTGCCAGGTCGGCAGCGATCAGCGCGGTGAGCCCGTCGTAGTCCGCCTGCTCGGCCAGCCGCCGCGCGATCTCGTCGAGGTCGTACACCGCCACGGCGATGTCCGCGGTGGTGGCGTCCAGTGCTCGACTGATCTTGCGACGCAACACCTTGCTGAGCGCCGCCTGCTGCCGCTCGGCGCGAATCTGCGCGCGGGCGGCGTCGAGCGAGCCGTACAGCCCGAGGCTGGGATCGACCTTGGCCAGTGAGCGGGCACGGCGGGTCAGCCACGGGTGTCGTAACCAGTGCCCGACCGGTTCGTACGCCGGCGTCGTGGGTGGCAGTTGCTGCCTGGCGCGCAGCCGGTCACGCCGCTGGTTCTCGATGCTCATCAGCCACACCAGATAGCCGAGCAGGGACATGCCCGCGTAGAAGCCGCCTTCGAGGTGGTTGCTGTGAGCCAGCCAGTTGAAGGCGACCGCGGCGGTGGCGATGCCGGCTGACAGCACCCGGGACAGCATTGCCCCTTCGCCCAGTCGACGGCGTACGTCGGCGTTCGCCAACACCACGACGCCGCCCAGCTCCAACGCCCCAACCGCGGGAAGGGCGACGTACCACGGCATGCCGAGCCCTTCCATCGCCCCGGACACCTGGCCACCGAGCGCGATCAGCAGGACGACAACGTAGAACCCGGTGCGCAGCACGGCGACCTGCCGCATTGCCTTGGCCAGCTCCGCGTCCCACGCCTCCGGCGGGCCGGCGCCTGACGCCCCGCCAACTGGGCTTCCGCCTGTCATCCGAGCCTGGTCCGGTTCCTGGAACACGCCGAGCAGGTCCTCTCTCACTTCGGGCCCGGATTGACCGGCGCCGCAGCGGGCCGACCCGGCGGTGTCGCCTACCGAGTGGGTACCAGAGCCGCGCTCCGGCTACCGGCCGTCGTCCGCCGCATGCTACAAGGTCGCGGGCCGGATGGAAGATCTCAGATGGCACGCCCACCTGGTCGCACTGGACGCGCCGTGGCTGATCGGGGTGGACTGTGCCGTGACCATGACCGATCTGCGACTGCTCTCGGAGGTTGCCCGGTGACGACCGCGCTGGAACGGACCATCCACACCCAGGCCGAGGCGATCGAACACATGGCCAGGACGGACCTCGCCGAGCCGGCGCAACGGTTGCGCGACGCCCGCCGCGTCCTCCTGATCGGCACCGGCACCAGCCGGCACGCCGCCGACCTGGGCGCGCTCCTGCTGCGCGACGCCGGCGTCGAGGCGTACAGCTTCGCCGCCGAGCAGTTCGTCACCGGGGGCCCGACGCTGTTCCCGGACGACGCCGCGGTGGTCATCTCGCACACCGGTCGGACGGCCTACAGCCGCCGGGCGCGGGAGACGGCCCGGAGGGCCGGCTGCCGGCTGGTGACGATCACCGGCGAGGGGGCCGGGTGGCCGGAGGCGATCGTCACGGTCCCGCCGGAGGAGTCCGAGACGTACACGGCCAGCTATACGGCCTGTCTTGCCGTGCTGGCCAGCCTCGCGCACCACCTCGGCTGCCCGGACGTCAGCCCCGCTGATCTGGCGCGAGCGGCCCGGCACGTGCGCGCCGTGTGCGCCACGTACGACCCCGGGGCCATGCGCCCGCCCGAACGCGCGCTGGGGCTGGTCGGTGCCGGCCCGTACGCCGTCACCGCAGCCGAGGGCGCGTTGAAGCTGCGGGAGGCCGCCGGGGTGCTGGCCGAGGGCTTCGACGCGGAACGGTTGCTGCACGGCGCCGCCGTGCCGTACGGGCGCCGCGACCGGCTGCTCCTGGTCGCTCCGGAGGCCGACGCCGACGGGCTGGTTCCCGCGATCGGCGCCGCCGCCGCCGCGGAGGGCGTCCCGGTGAGCACCGTCCCGGGCGTCACCGGGCTGCACCCGATGCTGGCACAGCTACCGGTCACCGTCGCCCTGCAACTGCTGGCCGCCGAACTCGCTCAGCTGAACCGACGCGACCCCGACCGGGTGATCGTGGGCGCGTGGGCCGAGGAGAGCCTGTGGGAACGCGGCTCCGAGCCCGGCGCGGCGGCCACCCCGAGCGAGGGTTCCGGTGCGGGAGCCCGGTAGGTTGCCGGGCATGGTGGACGCGGCGGCCGGCAGGCTCGTACAGATCTGGACCGACGGTGCGTGCAGTGGCAACCCCGGTCCCGGCGGGTGGGGAGCGCTGCTGCGCTACGGCGACCACGAGCGGGAACTCTGCGGCGGCGAGGTCACCCCCACCACGAACAACCGGATGGAGCTGATGGCGGCCATCCAGGCGTTGGAGAGCCTGACCCGGCCGGTCACCGTGGAGCTGCACACCGACAGCACGTACGTGCGCAACGGCATCACCAGCTGGCTGGCCTCGTGGAAGCGCAACGGCTGGCTGACCGCGGCGAAGCAGCCGGTGAAGAACGCCGACCTGTGGCAGCGGCTGGAGGCCGCCTGCGCTCGGCACCAGGTGACCTGGCTGTGGGTCAAGGGGCACAACGGGCACCCGGAGAACGAGCGCGCCGACGGGCTGGCCAACCGGGGCATGACCGAGGCGCGGGCGGCGGCGCTGACCAGCCGCTGACCCGCGGGGCGGATGCTGGCCGCCCGCCCGCGTCGAATCAGCGGTTGGGGTCGCCGGCGCCGGAGACGGCGTCGACGTCGTACCCCGCGCGGCTGGTCTCCCGGGCGGGCCGGGCGTCCTCGGCCGGCAGGTCGGCGAAGTCGTCGCCGGTGTCGTCGGTGCTGCGCAGGGAGTCACCCGGCGGCCGCAGCGACGCCGCGAGCGCGGGCGTGCCGTCGGGTTCGTCGGTGCTGGCCCGGTCGTAGCGCTGTTCGTCGGTCATGCCGCAGTCGTGCCCCGCTGACCGGGGCGCAAACGTCGGCCCGTTCAGCGGGCCGCGTCCGGGTGCCCGGGCATGTTGGATCCGCCGCTGCTGCTGCCGGAGGAGCCGCCGGCGACGCCCGAGCTGTCGTCCTCGGTCACGATGTCCGGTCGTACGTCGGTGCCGGCCGGCGCCGGGACCTCGGTGTCCGCCTCGACCTGCACCAGCCGGGCCTGCCCGGCCTCGCCCTCGGCGTGCTCCGGGTCGGCCGGCTGCT
This sequence comes from Micromonospora sp. GCM10011542, assembly GCF_042650685.1. NCBI lineage: Bacteria > Bacillati > Actinomycetota > Actinomycetes > Micromonosporales > Micromonosporaceae > Micromonospora > Micromonospora sp. GCM10011542. The sequence goes on along the minus strand of NZ_JBHSBO010000011.1, from coordinate 40,394 downwards.
CACCGTCGCGCTTTCGGTACCCCACGCCGTGCCCCCCGTCGGTGCCGTCTCGCGTCGGCGGTGGCTACCCGGCGTCGTCACCGACGAAACCTCGTCCGCCGCCGGTGACGGCGGCTAGCGGCGTCTGCCGCGCCGGGCGGGGGCGGCGGACCGGGTCGGCTGGCGGACCGGGGTGAGCGGCAGCGCCGTCCAGTGCGCCGGCCGGTTCAGCGCGGCCGGCAGGCCGGTGCGCGCGTCGCCGCGGGCGGCGTCGAGCTGGGACTGGTGCAGGAAGAGAGCGTCGCGCAGGTCCGCGCCGCGCAGGTCGGCGCCGCGCAGGTCGGCGCCGGTGACGTCGGCCAGGGACAGGTCCACCCCGCGCAGGTCGGCGCCGACCAGCAGCGCCCCGCGCAGGTTGGCCCGGCGCAGGTCCGCGCGGCGCAGGTCGGCCCCGAGCAGGGGAGCGCCCCGGTGGTCCGGGCCGGGCCGACCGCCACGGGTGCGGATCTTGTCGGCGGCGGCGGACAGCACCGGGTTGACCCGGTCGCGGTGCGCGGCGACGTCCACGGTCCGTAGCTGGTCGGGACCGCCGGCGGCGAGTGCGACCGTCTCGGCCCGGGCGCGGTCCAGCTCGACGCGCAGGTCCGCCGGCGGGTGCAGCGCCAGCGCCTCGGTCAGGTACCAGAGCAGCTCGTGCAGCGGTCGCAGCACGGTGAACGCCTCGGCCATCGCCGGCAGCGTCGCCGGCGCCTCCCGCCAGTCGCGCCCGCCGAAGGTCACCTGGGCGACCTGCTGCCCGGCGCCGAAGCAGTCGAACACGGTGCAGCCCGGGAAGCCCCGCTCGCGCAGCTGGGTGTGGATGCCGCAGCGGTGGTCCGCCCGCAGGTTCGGGCAGGGCTGCCCGGCCGGCTTGTCGATGGCGAAGTCCGACGACGCCGCGAAGGTCGGCACCACGCAGCACAGCCCGAAGCAGCGTGAGCAGTCCGCGCGCAGCTCGTCCCGGCCGGGCGCGGCCGGTGGTGGGGCGGGGCTGGACGACACGGAAGCTCTCCTCCTCGCTGCGTGGACACGGCGGTGCGTGCCCACCATTGTCCCGCCGCTCGCCCCGACCCGGGCCGCCGGGGTCACCGTCCGTGCGGGTCGACCACCGCCGTGGAGCGGGGTGCGGGGGTACGGGTGCCTGCCGGCGGCTGCGGCACCAGGCGGCGCAGCGCCCGCTTCCCGTCACCGGGCCCGTACTTCTGGTCGAAGTGCCGGGCCACCGAGGCCGGCGGCGTACGGTCCCCGTCGGCCGGCTCGGCCAGCGCGAACACCCCCGGCGTCGAGCCCGGCGTGCGCGGCGGCAGCGGGGCTCGCACGGTCAACGGCCGGGTGAGCCGGAACGCGCGGCAGTCGATGTAGTGCTGCCCCTCCACCGTCACGTACGGCACCTGCACCTCGACCACGTCGGAGTCGTCGTGGCGCAGCGTGACCGTGATCGACCAGTACCGCTCCAGGCCCAGGGTGGCCTCCCCGTGCTCCCACAGCTCCTCGAAGCGGGCGTGCACGAACCCGCCCCAGGGGCTGTCCATGTCGACCTCCAGCTGCGGCACGTTGAAGGAGAGCTTGCCGATCGGGAAGAACGAGATCAGCGCTCGGCCGTCCCACTGGTAGAGCTGGATCGACGGGGAGGCGTCGTAGACACGGACCTGCAACCGGTGCCGCAGCCGCGGGTCGAGGGCCTCCTGGAACGCGGCCAGGTGCCGCAGGTTCGTACGGATCTGCCGGGGCACGTCCACCCGCTGCCGTTCCAACTCTTCGGAGCGCTGCTGGGCGGCGGTGCAGTCGGGGTCGAGCAAAAGCAGCTGCACCTGGGCTCCGTTGGCCAGGGCGGACCGCACCGCGTGCAGGGTCTCCTCGCGGTGCCGCTGCTCCAGCAGGATCGTCCAGGTGTCCAGGATCCGTACCCGCCGTCCGGCACGGTGCAGCCGCGTCACGAACGCCTGCTGGTCGAAGCTGAGGTGCTCCTGCACCCGGGCCTTGCGAGCCTCCTCGAACAGCGGATCGAAGATGACGTACGAGATGGCCGCGAGGACCACGCTGGCGCCGAGGTTGAGCAGCAGGTCGCTGAGGAAGCCGGTGCTGCGCCACGCGGCGATCAGCATCACGGTGGCGACCCCGAGCAGCGCGCCACCGACGACGAACGCGCGTCGCTGCCGGCCGCCCCGTCCACCCCAACCCGGCATCGGCGTCCCCCTCCGTCTTTCCGCGGCCGGGTCACCTCCGCCGCTCGTATCGTGACGGTAACGGGCTCGGGCGACAACGGAGGGTCGGGTGGAATGGACGACAGCGAGCGGGAACAGGCGCTGCTCTCCGCTCTGACCACCGAGCACTTCGCGTTGCAGACCTCCCGGACCGGTACGGTCGCCGAGTCCACCGGCCGGGCGACGGTCTTCCTGTCGGTGCTGTCGGCCGCGCTGATCGGGCTCGGCTTCGTGGCCAGCGAGGCGACGCTGGTCCGGCCGTACCTGGGTGCGGTCCTGCCCACCCTGGTGGTCATCGGGTTGCTGACGTTCCTGCGGCTGGTGGAGACGATGGTGGAGAACTCGCTGGCCCTGCAGCGGATCCAGCGCATCCGGGCCTACTACCACCACCGGTTCGCCGCGGAGCACGAGTTCTTCTCCGACGCGGTGGTGCGCGAAGGCGCCATGGACACGGCCTGGGCGTCGGTGGGCGCCCGGCCCGGGCCGTGGGAGTACCTGCTCACCACGGCCGCGCTGGTGGGGGCGGTCAACGCGCTGCTGCTCGGGCTCGGCGTCACGCTGCTGCTCGCCCTCGCCGGGGTCGGGCACGGCGTGACGATCCCGGCCGGGGTGGTGGTCGCGGTGCTGGCCTTCGCCGCGCAGTTCGTCTACGTCCTGCGGATGTCCAGGGCGCGGGCGGTGTGACGCCGCTCAGACCGAGCGCCAGTCGTTCGAGGTGAGCGCGGCGGCCTGCGGGCCCATCAGCAGCATGCCGCCGTCGACCGGCCAGGACGCCCCGGTGACGTAGGCGGCGGCGGGGGAGGCGAGCAGCGCCACCACCGCCGCGACCTCCCGCGCGTCGCCGGGCCGCCCCACGGGTACGCCCGGCCGCTCCTGCGTGAACGGGTCGACGTCCTCCTGGCCGGTCATCGGCGTGGAGATTTCGCCCGGGGCGACCGCGTTGACGGTGATCCCGTCGGCGGCCAGCTCCTGCGCCATCACCCGGGTCAGCAGCCCCAGCCCACCCTTCGCGGCGCAGTACGCGGCGGAGCCGATCCGGGGCGCGTGCTCGTGCACGCTGGTGATGTTGATGATCCGCCCACCGGCGCCGGTGGCGCGCATCCGCCGGGCGGCCCGCTGCCCGCAGAGGAACGGCCCGTCCAGGTCGACGGCGAGGACCTCGCGCCAGTGCTCCCAGCCGGTGTCGACGAACGGCGTCGCGATGCCGGTGCCCGCGTTGTTGACCAGCACCCCGAGGCCGCCGAGTCGGTCGGCCAGCTCGTCGACCACGGCCGCCGCGTCGGGCAGCCGGGTCAGGTCCAGCTCGGCGACCTCGCAGCGCCGGCCGGTGGAGCGGACCTCGCCGGCGGTCCTCTCGGCGCCGTCGGAGTCGCTGTGCCAGGTGATGCCGATGTCGAAGCCGGCCTCGGCGAGGACGACCGCGCACGCCTTGCCGATGCCGGAGTCCGCGCCGGTGACGACGGCGATCCTCGGATAGTTGTCGTATCGCTGTGGCATCCTCCCGCACTACCCGGGGCGGCCCGGCCCAACCGCCGCAGGTGTAGCGGCCGGCGTGGCGGGTAGCCGGCCGCATGGAGTTGGTCCAGGAGTCGCCGTACCGGTTCCGGATCGACCAGGAGGCACCGATGCGGGTGCCCGGGGTGGTCTTCGCAGTGCCCGAACTGCTGCCGGACGTCGGGGCGGACCGGTCCCTGGACCAGGTGGCCAACGTGGCGACCCTGCCCGGCATCGTCGACGCGTCGTACGCCATGCCCGACGTGCACTGGGGCTACGGATTTCCGATCGGCGGCGTCGCCGCCACCGACATCGCGGCCGGCGGCGTGGTCTCGCCGGGCGGGGTCGGCTTCGACATCTCCTGCGGGGTACGGCTGCTCACCGCCGAGCTGGACCGCTCGGAGCTGGCCCGGGTCATCGAACCGCTGATGGACGGCTTGGACCCGGCCGTCCCGCGCGGCATGGGCCGGGGCGCGGTCTGGCATCTCGCCGACCGCGCCGAGCTGGACGCCGTGCTGCGCGGCGGCTCCCGCTACGCGGTCGAGCGCGGCCACGGGGTGCCCCGGGACCTGGACCGCTGCGAGGACGGCGGGGCGGTGGCCGACGCCGACCCGGCGCAGGTCAGCGATCGGGCGGTGCAGCGCGGCCAGGGCCAGGTCGGCAGCCTCGGCTCGGGCAACCACTTCCTGGAGGTGCAGGCGGTCGACGAGGTCTACGACGAGTCGGTCGCGGCCGCGTTCGGGCTGCGCCTCGGGCAGGTCTGCGTGATGATCCACTGCGGTTCCCGGGGGCTGGGCCACCAGATCTGCACCGACCACGTCCGGATCATGGAGAAGTCGATGCCCGGGCACGGCATCCAGGTGCCGGACCGGCAGCTCGCCTGCGCGCCGGTGACCTCCCCGCAGGGGCAGGCGTACCTGGGCGCGATGGCCGCGGCGGCGAACTACGCGCGGGCCAACCGCCAGCTGCTCACCGAGTCCGCCCGCCAGGTCTTCACCCGGGTCGCCGGGACCGGTCTGGATCTGGTGTACGACGTGTCGCACAACCTCGCCAGGATCGAGGAACACGGGTCGGACGGCGACTCCCGACAGCTCTGCGTGCACCGCAAGGGCGCCACCCGGGCACTGCCGCCCGGTCATGCCGACCTACCCGCCGACCTGCGCGACGTGGGGCAGCCGGTGCTGATCCCCGGTTCGATGGGCACCGGGTCGTACGTGCTCAGCGGCGTGGCCGGCAATCCCGCGTTCGCGTCCACCTGCCACGGCGCCGGCCGTACCCGCAGTCGCGGCCAGGCCACCCGGGCGGTCCGCGGTCAGGACGTGCGCGGCCAGTTGGCGGCCCGGGGCATCGCCGTGCGCGGCGCGTCCTGGAAGGGGCTGGCCGAGGAGATGCCGGACGCCTACAAGGACGTCGCGGCGGTGGTGGAGGCGTCGCGGGGCGCGGGGCTGTGCCGGCTGGTGGCCCGGCTCGCGCCGCTGGGCGTGGTCAAGGGCTGAGCGGTCGGGCCGGTTCGCGGAGCCGGTCAGACGTCCAGGGTGACCGCGCAGGACCAGCCGGACGCGTCCCGGCCGATGTGCAGCGCGTGCAGTGACACCGCCTTGGGCACCGCGCCGACGAGTTCCACCGCGTCGGTGCCGGTCGACTGCCAGCGCACCCGCAGGCCGCCGTCCTCGGCGGCGCGCACGTCGCACTCCAGCGGCACCGTGCCCTCGGTGTCCAGCCGGAAGATCACTTCATCCAGGACACCGACCAGCAGTTCCTCGTCGTCGCCGGGTGGCACCTGGAACTCGGTGGGAGCCCGCGAACCGGCGCCGGCCGTGTCGGCGAACGTGTCGACCAGGGCGGCGACGGCCTCGGCGAGGCAGCCCTCCCGGTCCGGCGCCCACGCCTCGATCCGCACGTCGGCGGTGTGCGGCACGCTCCGGTGCCCCCGCCGCGTCGACCGTTCCATGCCTTCGATCATGCCCGCCCGGAAAGCGTGGTGCCGGGCGTTGCGGTTCCGGACCGGTTCGGGGGAGCCACCCGGTCGGTGCGACGTGGCCCCGGACCCGCCCTCAGGGACATCCCGGACCGGTCCCGGAAACCGGCGGGATCGGCTGGCCCGCACCGCAATAAGAAGAGAGGCTACATGTAGCAACTCTTCTGGAGGTGGTTTCCGTGCCGACTCGACGACGGCGCCTGGTCCGGGTGCTCATCGGCGTACTCGCCGGCGTGCTGGTGCTCTGCGGGGGCGGCGCCGCCGTGGGCACCTGGGCGCTGACCCGCGCCACCGACACCGTCGGCGAGGTCGACTTCGTTCGTCCGCTGGCCGTGCCCCCGTTGGCCGAGTCGCGGGTCGACGAGCGGGGGCGGCGAGTCTTCGACCTGCTCGCCCGGGAGGGTCAGCGAGACTTCCACGGCGACGGCAGGATGACCCGCACCGCCGGCTTCGACGGCGACTTCCTCGGCCCGACGCTGCGCGCCCGGCGCGGCGAGCAGGTGCGGGTGAACGTGGTCAACAAACTGGGCGAGGAGACCAACGTGCACTGGCACGGCATGCACCTGCCGGCCCGCATGGACGGCGGCCCGCACCAGCCGGTGCGTCCCGGCGCGACCTGGTCGCCCACCTGGCAGGTGGACCAGCCGGCGGCCACCCTCTGGTACCACCCGCACCCGCACGGTGTCACCGAGGAGCAGGTCTACCAGGGCCTGGCCGGCATGTTCATCGTCGACGACGGCCGCGAGGCGGCGCTGCCCCTGCCCCGCGCCTACGGTGTGGACGACGTGCCAGTCATCGTGCAGGACCGCTCCTTCTCCCGCAGCGGCGAGTTCCGCAAGACCCGCAACGCGATCGCCAGCATCGGCGTGCTCGGCGACACCCTGCTGGTCAATGGCACCGTCGGCCCCTACCTGGACGTGCGCACCGAACGGATCCGGCTACGGCTGCTCAACGCCTCCACCGCCCGCACGTACGACTTCGGGCTCTCCGACGAACGGCCCTTTGCGCTGATCGGCACCGACGGCGGGCTGCTGGCCCGCACCGCCCGGCTGACCCGGGTGCGGCTCTCCCCCGGGGAACGGGCCGAGATCGTGGTGGACGTCCGCCCCGGCGAGCGGGTGACCCTGCGCAGCACCCCACCCGACCTGGGCGTGGGGGCGCTGGCCCGCCGCTCGTCCGGCGGCACCGACCGCTTCGACGTGCTGCAACTGCGCGCCGCCGACACCCTCACCCCCGCCCCTCCGGTGCCCGACACGCTGGTGCCCATGGACCGACTCGACCCGGCCACCGCGGCCACCACCCGGAGGCTGGAGTTCCAGGGCCGGGGCATCAACGGCCGGTCGATGGAGATGGACCGGATCGACTTCGCGGCCACCCGGGACACCACCGAGGTCTGGGAGGTGGTCAACACCGACGGCACCCCGCACAACTTCCACGTCCACGACGTGCAGTTCCAGGTGCTTTCGGTGGACGGCGCCGCCCCGCCGCCCGAGCTGGCAGGGTGGAAGGACACCATCTACCTGGCGCCGGACCGGCCGATGCGGATCGCGCTGCGGTTCACCGACCACACCGACCCGAACCTGCCGTACATGTTCCACTGCCACCTGCTCTGGCACGAGGACAGCGGCATGATGGGCCAGTTCGTGGTGGTGGAGCCGGGTCAGGCGCCGGGCCGGCCGCCGGCCTCCGCCGGACACACCGGTCACGACTGATCGATGTACGGTCGGCCGATGCGGATCACCCGGTTCACCCACTCCTGCGTACGGGTCGAGCACGACGGTCAGGTGCTGGTCGTCGACCCGGGCACGTGGAGCGAACCGGGTGCCCTGGTCGGCGCGGACGCCGTGCTGGTCACCCACGAGCACACCGACCACGTCGACGTGCTGCGCCTGGCCGGCCTCGGCGTCCCGGTGTACGCCCCGGAGGGCGCCCGGCTGCCCGACCTCGCCCCGCTGCCGGTCACCCGGGTACGCGCGGGGGAGCGCTTCACCGCAGCCGGCATCGAGGTCACCGCGCACGGCGGCCGGCACGCCGCCATCCACGAGGGCCAGCCCGACTGCCCCAACCTCGGCTACCTGATCGGCGACGGCCTCTACCACCCGGGCGACGCGCTCCACGTGCCGGACGAGCCGGTGCACACGCTGCTGCTTCCGGCGCACGGGTCCTGGTTGCGCCTCGACGAGGCGATCCGGTTCGCCCGGGCGGTGGGCGCCCGCCGGGCGTACCCGATCCACGACGCGCAGCTCAACGAACGCGGCCTGGAGAGCGTGGCCGGCTGGTTCACGGAGACGGTCCCCGGCTACCGCCACCTCGGCCCGGGCGACACCCTCTGACCCGGCCCGGCCCGGGCCGGGGCGACACCGGCTGACCGGGGCGCACCGGTTCAGCGCGCGCCGCCCCGTGCACGGTCGCGCCGGGCAGGTGCCGGGACACCGCCGCGATCATGCCGTCCCTGCGGCGCACGCGCCGAGGCGCTGCACCCGGGCGCCGGCCCGGACGTCACCCGGCTGGTCGACGCCCTGGCGGCGAGCTGGCCGACGGGTGGTCCACGACCGCACGCGCGGCCGTGCCCACCGCCGCGGCGCCCCGCTTCGAGGGCACGGTCGACCCGGCGCGCCGGCCTGCACCTGATGATCACCTTCGACGATGCCGTGGCGGACACCGAGCTGGCGGCGGCGACGCTGGCGCGGGGAATGAAGGTGCAGCCGCTGTCCTGGCACTGCCAGCGGCCGTACCGGCCGGGGCTGGTGCTCGGCTACGCCGCCAACTCCGGGTCGGACATCGAGGAGGGCGTCGCGACGATCGCCGCCGCCCTGCGTTCGGTCTAGGCGCGGCCGGGGATGGGCCAGGGGTACACATCGACACCGCCCGACGTGTGCGTCCCGCTCATATCTCCTGTGGTCAATGTCACGATAGCGTCTGCGCACGCCGGCACCACCGCCCGCGCTCGCAAGGAGCGTCCATGAGCACACCGCTGAAAGCCGCCACCGCCCTGGCCGCCGTCCTCCTGCTGATCCTCACCACCGCGGCTCCCGCCCAGGCCGCCACGCCGTCGACCAAGGCCCCGGTCGCCGGGTCGCTGCGCGCCTACAACGTCTCCGGCGTCTACGTCGCGGGCGTCTCCTCCGGTGGCTACATGGCCACCCAGCTGCACGTCGCGTACTCCTCCCGGATCCGGGGTGCGGCCATCTTCGCCGCCGGGCCGTACTACTGCGCGCAGAACAACGTCGCCCAAGCGCTCTACGGCTGCGGCGACAACCAGTACCCGACGAACCTGACCGCCCTCCAGACGTACACCCGAACCTGGGCGTCCTACGGCTGGGTCGACCCGGTCGGCAACCTGTCCGGCGACCCGGTGTACGTCTTCCACGGCAACAACGACACCACCGTCAAGAAGTCCGTCACCGACGACCTGGTCCGTTACTACCAGCACTTCGGGGCCAGCGTGCAGTACGACAGTGCCTCGGCGGCCGGCCACTCCTGGGTCACCCCGTACGGGACGCAGGGCTGCACCGTGACCGCGTCGCCGTTCCTCAACAACTGCGGCACCGATCCGCAGAACGCCCTGCTGCGCAAGCTGCTCGGTGCCGTGAGCGCGCCGAACACCGGCCCGCTCGGCGGCACGCTCATCCGGTTCAGCCAGGACACCTTCGCGGTCAACGGATGGGCCGCCGGGTTGAGCATGGGGGCCAATGGCTTCGCCTACGTCCCGTCGTCCTGCGCGAACGGCCAGTCGTGCCGACTGCTGGTCGCGCTGCACGGCTGCCTGCAGGGCTACGGCTCGGTCGGCACCGCCTTCGTCGACCGGGCCAACCTCAACCAGTACGCCGACACCAACAACCTGATCGTCCTCTATCCGCAGGCGAGCACCGCCGGCAGCAATCCGAACGGCTGCTGGGACTGGTGGGGCTACCTCGGCGCGACCAACTACCCGATCAAGGGCGGCGTCCAGGTGGAGACCATCATGAACATGGTCCGCCGGCTGGACGGCTGAGCCGCGCCCGCTCGGGCCGGGCTGACCCGGGCGGGTCCGCCCGGGTCAGGACAGCAGCAGCCGGATCAGCAGCAGCACGGCGACCAGCGCCGGCCCGCGCAGCCCCTGCCGCAGCAGGTCCACCGGGATCATCCCGAACGGCGTGTTCACCGTCGCGCCGCCGTAGTCCACCGGCGGGCGGGTGGCGGTGCGGAAGGCGGCAGCGACCACGCCCACGGCCAGCATCGGCGCCAACCAGGGCGGACCGCCGGCGGCGGTGGGCAGGGTCAGCGCCCACCACAGCGCCGCACCGAGCGCGGGCAGCACGATGTGGACGCCGCGCAGCGCGTTGTCGGAGCCGCCGAGCGACCGGCGCAGCCCGGCTGACCGGCTGATCGCGCGCAGGCCGCCGGTCAGCCGGTCGGTGGCAGCGTAGCCGAGGATCACCTGGATCGGGCCGGCCAGGCCGGGCAGCGCGAGCGCCACGGCGTACTGGGCCAGGACCAGCGCCGCCCAGATGAGCAGGCCGTTGGGATGGCGGCGCAGCCGGCGCGCCTCGGCCTGGAGCAGCACCCACCAGCGTGGCCCGGGCAGGTAGCGGCGGCTGTGCACCCGGCCGATCCGACGCCAGCGCCGGCTCTCCACCAGACCGGCCAGCATGGTGGGGTCCAGCAGCACGGCGGCGGTGGCGGCGGCGTTGGCGAACTGGGCGCCGGTGGTCAGCGTGGCCCGGTCCACCCGGGGCAGCGCGCGTACGGCAAGGATGGTCAGCGCGACCGCGAGCGGCACGCCGACCGCGACCAGGGCGGCGGTGGGCGCGGCCGGCGGGTGGGGCAGCCGGCCGCCCGTGCGGCCCACGATCACCACCAGCACCGTGACGGCGGCGGCCGCGAGCATGGTCACCGGGCCGGGCAGCGCCGGCCAGCGGCGTCCCACCCGGCTGCCCTGGGCGATCACGCTGAGTGCCACCCCGGCCGTGCCCCAGCCCGCGCCGGCGAGCGCCGCCCAACCCAGGGCCGTCGGGTCGGTGACGTCGCCGAGCAGCGCCAACGCCCCGCCGAGCAGCGCGGTGCCGCCCGCGCCCGCGGTGAGCAGGAGTGCCAGCCGTGGCGCCAGCCAGGCCCGCCGGCTCACCGGCGCGCTGGTCAGCCAGCTCTGCGTGGCCGGCGTCACCAGCAGCGGACCGAGCGCGCGCAGGCCCTGCCAGGCCAGCCCGGCACCGGCCAGCAGCGCGGCGAGCGCCAGCCACCACCGCACCCCCGGCTCGGCCGACCCGACGGTGGGGGAGTCCAGCATCCGGCGGCCGGCGTCCACCAGGAACCAGCTGTACATGGCGGTGAACAGGACGATGACGTAGGCGTCGCCGAGCACGTCGCCCAGGGAGTGCGGGTGGTGCCGGCGGCGGGCGCGGCGCAGCTGCGACCGCAGCTGCCGGGCGGTGGGCACCCCGGCCGGGGTGTCGGCGACGGTGGCCGGGGGAGCGGTCACCGGCCGATCTCGATCCGCTCGTCGACGACCGCGTCGATCAGTTCCGGGTCGTGCGAGGCCAGCAGCACGGCCGTGCCGGCCGCCCGCTCGCGGCGCAGCCGGTCGGCCAGCCACTCCCGCCCGCGTACGTCCAGGCGCTGCTCCGGCTCGTCCAGGATCAGCACCCGGCGCGGCCGGACGAAGCAGGACGCCAGCGCCAGCCGGCGGCGCTGGCCGCTGGACAGGGTCACCGGCAGTTGGTCGCGCGCCTGCTCCAGCCCCAGCTCGGCGAGGACCTCGGCGACCGGTTCGACGCCGCCGCCGTGGGCGTACGCCAGCAACTCCAGATGCTCGACCACGGACAGGTCCGGGAAGAAGTCGATGTCGTCCAGGGCCGCCGCCACCAGCGCACGGATCTCCGGATCGGTCTCGTCGGCCCGTCGCCCCTGCACCAGCACCTCACCGGCGTCCGGCCGGTCAGCCCCGACCACGCAGCGCAGCAGGGTGGTCTTACCGCTGCCGTTGGGGCCGAGCACCACCGCGATCCGGCCCGGCGCGAGCGTGAAGCTGACGTCGTCGAGTACGAGCAGGTTGCCGAAGCTGCGGCTTAGTCCCCGCACCGAGAGCGCATCCACGGTCACACACTCTTTCAGACCGGCCGGACGGATCGGCACCGCCCGACCCGTCGGTCAGACCGGTCACCCGCGACGCCGGCCCGCCGCCCGCTGGCCGGCTTGATCAACGCGTCTTGCTTGATCTCGGAGTGTCCCCGTGCCACAGGGTCGGCCCGATTCCCCTTTGCGCTTCGCGGCTCGGCCCTTCGTCGGACGATCCACTCCGGGTCGCCGATGTGGCGGTGTCCGGGGAGGAGAGATGCCCCCATGTCCGCGACCTGGAGTTGATGATGGGCTCGCCGCCCGCCCCGCCCCACCGCTCGGCCCGGCCCGTGCGGCGTGTCAATGTAGCGTTGACACGTGCTGCCCGAGCTGCCCGAGCTGGCCGACGTCGCCGCCGCCCGCGCCCGCCTCGACGAGCGGGAGCTGGAGCTGATCGACCGGGCGCGGCATGCCGGCGCGACGTGGGCGCAGGTTGCGGCCGCGCTGGGCCTGGGCAGCCGACAGGCTGCGGAGCAGCGCCGGCAACGCCTCGCCGCCGCACGACGATCGCGGCGGCGCGAACTCGACCTGGGGTACCCCGCACGGGTCGCGGCGTTACGGGGTGCCGTCGCCGATCTCCAGCGGTGGATCGAGGCGGATCGGCGGTGGGACGGGCGGTTCCAGCGGGCGGCTCTCGTACGCAGCACCGCGCAGAGCGCCCTCGACGCCGAGCCGGGTCCCCTGTACGCGTTGGCCGCCCACCTCGCCACCGACCTCGCCGAGGCGGGCCGGGCCCGGCTGCCGGCGCCGGTGCAGGCCGTCGCGGCGCGCCTGGACACCCTGCTGTCAACAGAAGATTGACACGCCCCGTCACTCTTGCCTGGGCTCCGCGCAATCTTGAGGATTTGAGCCATCCCGGCTCAACCTCGGAGGGTCCGTGCGCCGCAACGCCAGCCTGTTCGTCGCGATCTCGCTGCTGTCCGGCTTTGGCAGCAGCGCCATGGCCCTGGTGGCCGGCATCTGGATCCTCGACCTCACCGGCTCCACCAGCCTCGCGGCCCTCGCCGGCCTCTGCGTGTACGTCCCGGTGCTGGCTGGGCCGTGGCTCGGCGGCCTGCTCGACCGGGCACCCCGCCGCCCCCTGGTGATGGCCGTCAACCTCGCCCTGACCACCGTCCTGCTGAGCCTGCTGACCGTACGCGGGCCCGGCCAGGTCTGGCTCATCTTCGTCGTGTCCTGCGCCTATGGCGTCGGCTACGTGCTGATCGACGCGGGCGAAACGGCGCTGCTGCCCTCGGCGCTGTCGCCATCGGAACTCGGTGCCGTCAACGGCTGGCGGTCCAGCGCCCAGGAAGGCATGAAGCTCGTCGCTCCCGCGGCCGGGGCCGGCCTGTACGCGTGGCGCGGCGGCCACGCCGTCGCCGTGCTCAGCGCGGCGATGCCGGTCCTGGTGGCCATCCTGTACGCCGCCGTGCACCTGAAGCGGACAGCGCCCGACCCGGAGCCCGCGCGGCAGCACGGCTTCCGCGCCGGATTCGCCGTCCTGACCGGGCACCGCACCATGCGGGTCACCGTGGCGCTCGCCGCCGGGTCGATAGCCATGTCGGGCTTCACGACCGCGGCCACCTACGAGATCGTCACGACCGCACTCGACCTGCCGTCGACCTTCCTCGGCCTGCTGCTCAGCGCACAGGGGGCCGGATCCGTCATCGGCGGTCTCGTCGTGGGCCGGTGCCTCGCCCGCTGGAGTCCGGTCACCGTCGGCGTCGCCGGTGCGCTGCTGTTCGCCGTCAACTGCCTGCTGCGCTGCCTGCCCTGGTGGCCCGGCTCGGTTGTCGCCGCGGTGCTCGCCGGCATCGGCCTGCCCTGGACCCTGGTGGCCGCGGTGACCGCGGTGCAGACGCACACGTCGACGGCATTGCTCGGCCGGGTGGCCGCGACCGCCAACACCGCGATGTTCGGACCGCTCGCCCTGGCGATCCCGCTCGGTTCCGCCGCCGTCCACCTCGGCGCCCGCCCGACGCTGCTCGCCGCAGCCATGGTCTGCCTGGCCTGCGCGCTCGGCGCGGCCCACCGTCCGCCTGCGCCGCAGCAGGACGATCGGCCGCCGGCCACGGCCGAGGCGCGCCACGGACACGATCGTCGCTAGAGCGGCGGCCCACTGCGGGCCGGCGGGTGGGTCCCGGTCACCAGCGGGTCGTCCGGGTCGTCCAGGCGGTGCTCGGCGGCGGACTCCCCGTCGGTGTCGCCGACCTCCTCGCACACCCCCGCCGCGTCCGCCCAGTGCCGCAGCGCCTCGTCGCGGTCGCCCAGCGCGGCCGCCGCGTCACCCAGGTAGAGCAGGGTGCGCCCCAGCCCCGGGGTGGGTCGGGCGTCCTCGCGCAGCCGCCGGCTCTCGGCCAGCAGCTCGTACGCCGCCCGTGCCTGCCCGGGCGCGCTGGTGAGCAGCGTCGCACCGGCGTTGAGCAGCGCCGCCGCCCGGCTGGTCGGGTCGCTGACGGCCTCGTACTCGCGCAGCGCCGCCCGCCCCGCCTGCGCCGCGTCCAGGTGCTCGCCGAGGCCGGCGTGCACCAGCACCAGGTCGGTCAGCGCCGCCGCGTACCCCCGCGCGTCACCCAGCGACCGGAACGTGTTGGCCGCCCGGACCAGGTGGTGGTGCGCGGTCTCCAGCTCGCCCCGGGCCAGCTGGGCCGCGCCGAGCCCCAGGTCGGTGAGGGCGTGCCCGGCCCGGTCCGCGCCGGAGCGGTGCCGTCGGGACAGCTCCAGGTGCTCCACCGCGTCGTCGAGCTGCCCCAGGTCGAGCAGGGCCAGCCCCAGGTTCATCCGGGCCTGGGCGGTGCCCCGGCGGCCACGTTCGGCCACCGCCAGGGTCAGCGCGGCGGCGGCTCCCTGCGGGTCGTGTCGGCGGCGGCGCAGCACGCCCAGCTCGTTGTGCGCCCAGCCGGCGATCTCCGGCCGGTCGTCGGCGGTCGGCGTGGCCAGCACCGTGCGGCAGACCTGCTCCCACTCGTCCAACCGCTCGGCGTGGGCGAGCCACCCGCACAGCGCCACGGCCAGCCGGAACCACCAGCGACGTACCCGCCGGGGCAGCGTCTCGGCCGCGCCGGCCGGCACCCGCACCACCGCCAGCAGCAGCTCCTGGTGCAGGTCGAACCAGCCGTACGGGTCGTCGTCGAGCGGCAGCGACCACTCGCGGTCCGGCGGGGAGCCGAGCACGGCGAGGTTGGCGGCGTGCCGTTCGGCCCTGCGGGCCAGGTGCCGGGTCAGCCGGGCCTGCGCCGCGACCCGGGCCCGGACCGGCTCGGCGTCGCGCAGGTGCAGCCGGGCGTAGCCGGCCAGCAGCGGACGGATCTCGTACCGGTCACCGGAGGCGCCGACCACGAACCCCGCGGCGGCCAGCTCGTCCAGCAACGCGGAGATCCGCTCCGGGTGCCGCCCGGCCAGCGCCGCGATGGTCGGCCGGTCCACCGGGGCGGGCGTCAGCGACATCAGCCGGTACAGCCGGCGCGCCGGCCTGCTCAGCGCCCGGTACGCCGTGTCCCGTTCGGTGACCAGCCGGGCCGCCGGCGAGACGCCGAACCGCTGGTGCGGGGGCGTTTGCACGGCCCGGCGCAGCGCCTCCAGCACGTCGGCGTGCCGCCACCCGTGCTGCGCCGTGCGGTAGCCGAGGGCCCGGACGGTGCGGGGCTGTCGGCCACACAGCTCGACGATGTCGCGTACCGCCGGGTCGGCGCGCGGGTCGGCCCGGCGCAGTCGGGCGGCCGGCGCGGCCCCGCCGGCAGCGGCGAAGAGCTCCACCGCCTCGGCCGGGCCGGGCTCGGCGATCCAGTGCGCGACCACCCCCTCCAGCCCGGTCAGCGCGGGACCGCCGGCGAGCAGCAGCCGGCACGTCCGCGCGGTGGGTGGCAGCAGCGGGCGGACCTGCTCGGGACGGTCGACGTTGTCCAGCACCAGCAGGATCTTGCGGCCGTCGAGCTGGCCGCGCAGCGCGTCGGCCGCCGCGGCGAGCGCGTCCGGCCGGCCGGAAACCGGCGGCGTGGTGCCCAGGATGCGGGCCAGCGCGGTGAGCACCTGCCGGGCCGATCGGGGCCGGCCGCCGCGGCGCAGATCTAGGTAGTACTGACCGTCGGGGAAGTCGTCCCGGGACAGGTTCGCCGCCTGCACCGCGCAGGCGGAGGTGCCGACCGCCCGCCGGCCCAGCACCGCCACCGCGTGCTCCCGCGCGAGCAGCGCGACCACCGCGTCGAGGTCGTCGTCGCGGCCGGTGAACTCGGCCGGATAGGGCAGGGTCGGTGCGCCGGTGGCCGGTGTGGCGACGACCTCCGTCGGCTCGGGCCCGACCTCCCGCCCGGCCCGCCGCCGGCGCACCGCGAACACCAGGAGACCCAGCACGCCGCCGACCAGCAGCGCGATGCTCGCCCGGCCGAGCACACTGACCGCCAGGTCGGAGAGCAGGTTGCCGGCCAGGTTGCTGATCAGGTTGCCCAGCACCCCACCGACCGCGGTGCCGACCGACACCAGCACCGGCCAGCGGGGCGCACGGCCCCCGCCGCTCGGGCCGGTCACCGGACACCACCGGAGACCAGCCCGGCGACGAGCTGCCGCCGGGAGAGCACCACCAGCAGCACCGGCAGCACCGAGGCGAGCACCGACCCGGCGGCGAGAACCCCACTGTTGGCCACGAAGCCGCGGGTCTGCCCGGCCAGGAACAGCCCCAGCGGCGCCGCCTCCGGGCCGCTGAACAGCAGCCCTACCACCAGGTCGTTCCAGACCTGGACGAACTCCAGCACCGAGACCGCGACCACCGCCGGCAGGTTGTGCCGGGCCAGCCGTCGCAGGGTGCCCCACCAGCGGCGCCCGCCCAGCCGCGCGCCGCGTACCTGCTCGGCGGGCAGGTCGGCGAACGCGTTGCGCAGCACCAGCACCGCGAACGGCACCCCCAGCGCCACATGCACCAGGGCCAGCCCGCGTGCGGTGCCGGAGGAGAGCACCACGCCCAGCACCTCGTTGACCGGCCCGGCGATGACCTGCACCGGCACGATGCTCGCCGCCATCAGAAGCAGCCCGGTCGCCTGCGCGGCGGGCCCGGTCAGCCACGCCAGCGGGTACGCGGCCAGCAACGCCACCACCAGCACCGTTGCGGTCACCACGGTGGCCAGCAGCAGCGTGAACGCCAGCGCCCGCCACAGCTCGCTGCCGGTGACCACCGCGCCGTACGAGCCCACGTCCGGTGTGGTCGACCACCAGCCCCGCGCGGCGGCGTCCACCGGCCGGTGCGCCGACGTGGCGAGCAGCACCACCAGCGGCACCAGCCAGGCCACCGCGGCGATCGCGGCGAGCAGCCGGAACACCCGCCGCGGCGGGGCCACCGGATCCGGTGTCGGTTGCGCCTCGGCGCGCGGGGGTGGGAACGCCTGCCGGACGAAGAGCGCCGCCACCAGCATCCCGACCACCACCGCCACCAGCCAGACCACACCGAGCGCGGCGCCCTCGCCGGTGGTGGTGCCACCCGAGGTCTGCCAGACCCGCAGCGCCAGCACCGCGGCCTCGTCGCGGACCGAGCCGGGGGTCATCACCAGGATCAGGTCGAAGGTGCGGCTGGTGCCCAGGGCCACCAGGGCGAAGACCACCGCCACCGTACGCAGCAGCAGCGGCCGCCACTGCGCGTCCCACAGCACGTGCCGGCGACCCCCGCCGTAGGCGCGCACCGCGTCGGCGAGGCTCGGCGGCACCGCGTCCAGCGCGGCCCGGAAGACCAGCACGGCCAGCCCCACCCAGGCCCAGACGAACGCCGACATCAGCGCCACGGTGACCAGGCCCGGCCCGAGCAGCTGCGGGGCGTCGTCGGCGGCCCGGCCGGTCAGCCGCGCCGCGACGAGGGTGGCCAGCCCCCGGCTCGGGTCCGGGTCGTACATCAGCCGGAAGGTGACCCCGGTGACGACCAGCGGCAACGCCACCGGCACCAGCAGGATCAGCCGGACCAGGCCGCCCTCCTGGGAGCGCCGGGACGCGGCGGCGAGCAGGTAGCCCAGCGCGGTCACCACCGCCGGCACCAGCAGCGCCCAGAGCACCGTGCGCCCGACCACCGCCCCGGTGCCCGGTGCGGCGAGCGCGGTGCGGAAGTGCGCCGCCCCGACCCAGCGGCCGTCGGTGGTGACGCTGGCGTGCACGGTACGCAGCACCGGCCAGAGCACCAGCCCGCCGAGCAGCACCGCCGCCGGCAGCAGCAGCGCCGAGGTGGCCCCCGCCGCCGGATAGGCCCGGCCGCGCCGGGGTGGGCCCACGTCGTCGAGCACCGCCAGCTCGCCGAGCACCCGGGCCTGGCTCATCGGCCGCCCCCCGCGTTGCGCCCCTCCGCGGCGAGCTGGCCGCTGGCCCGGCGGATCGCCTCGTCGGCACGCACCCCGTCGGTGACGTCGGCGAAGAAGTCCTGCATGATCCGCCAGATGCCCACCCCGTCGGAGCCGGTGAACGGGCCGGGCAGCTGGTCGGAGAGGTCGAAGTGCAGCGTGCCGGGCGCGCGCATCTCCTCGGCGAGCCGACGGCGGACCGGGTCGGTGTAGCTGTCCAGCGCGATGGCGGTGTTCGGTGACAGGTAGCCGCCGGCGCGCAGCCAGGGCTGGAAGCTGGCCGCCTCGGTGAGCCACTCGACCAGCCGTACGCCGCCCTGGGCGCCGGCGAACACCACCGCCGCGTCGCCGCCGACGACCAGCGGACCGTCGCCCGGCCGCTCACCCGGGAACGGGAAGGTGGCCGGCACCTCCGGGCCGCGACGGAACCTGCCCACCACGTCGTCGGTGAAGTCGCCCTCGAAGACCATCACCGCACGCCGGGCGTGCACCACCTGGATCACCGACTCCTCGTACTGGGTGAGCAGGGCGCGGCGGCCGCCGCCGGGAAAGGCGCCGTCGACGCTCCACAGCTCGGCGAGCCGGTCGAGGGCGTCGCGCACGGCCGGCCCCTGCCAGTCGGCGTCCGGCCCGGCCAGCGCGGCGTAGCCGCCGGGCGGCGCCACGTCGGCCAGCACGTTCTCGAACCAGTCGGTGAGCACCCAGCCGTCGGCCGCGCCGATGGCCAGTGGTGCCGGACCGGTGCCGCGCCGGGCGAGCGCGCCGAGCCGGCGGGTCAGCGCGACCAGCTCGTCCCAGCTGCGGGGCGGCTCGGGCAGCGCCGACGGCAGGTGCCAGACCAGCGACTTGTGCGCCGCCTTGACCCAGACGCCGTAGCGCCGACCGCCGGTCATCAGCAGGTCGCTCAGCCCGCTGGGCACCGCGTAGCCGGACGACGGGCGCACCGGGCTCAACCAGCCCCGTCGGGCGTACTCGGTGACCAGGCCCGGGCGGGGCAGGATCGCCACGTCGGGGCTCGTGCCGGCGAGGTGCCGCGCGCGCAGGAACGCGTCGATGTCGTTGCCGGCGCTGACCACCTGCACCGGCGCGTCGTAACCGGCGACGACCTCCCGGAACCGGTCCAGCTCGGCGCTGCTCCAGACCACGGCCACCTGCACCGACCGCTCCCCGCCGGAGCAGCCGGCCGTGGCCGCGGCGGCGCTCGCGGCGGCGGCGCGCAGCAGCGTACGCCGGCTGAGGCGCCCGGGCGGCGTCACCGCGACACCCCGTCGGGTTCGGTGACCAGCTCGTGGCGGTGCGGGATCTCGGCCAGCGTGGCCGGCTCGGCGGTGCAGACCAGCACCGCCACCCCGGGGGCGTCCGGCGGGGAGAGCCGGGGCATCAGGTCACCGAGGCGGCTGCCACCCGTCAGGCCGCCGGGCAGGTCGACGACGAGCACCTCGGGCAGGCAGGCCGCCGCCCGGGCCAGCGCGACCCGGAACCGCTGGGCGTCGGAGAGCAGGTGCGGCAGCAGGGTGAGCGTCGGCGCCAGCTCCAGTCGGTCGACGACGGTGGCCGTCCAGTCGTCGGCGACCTCGTGCACCCGCTCACGCTTGCGCTGGCCGTACTCGATGTTGCGCCGCACGGTGAGCTGGGGGAGCAGAGCGCCGCCGGCCGGCACGTACCCGATCTGCCGGCGCGCCGGCGGCAGGGCGGTGACGTCGCGGTCACCGACCAGCACCCGCCCGGCGACCGGGGCGGCCAGGCCGGCCAGCACCCGGGCCACCGCGGTGCCGATTCGGGGCGGCGCCACCAGGGCGGCCAGCGCGCCTGCGGGTACGTCGAGGGTCACCGGCCCGGTGCCGGGGACGGCGACCAGTGCGCGTAGCCGTAGCGTGGCCCTCACCTCCGGTGACGGTCGGAATCCATCCCAGGGTGGCACACCGTGCCGACAGTCGATGCCCCGTGGCCTTCCACTGTGGATAACGAGATGGGCGCTACCCGTACAGCGCGGCCAACTCGGCGGCGGTGGCGGCCAGCCGTTCGCGCAGCGCCGGCGGAGTCAGCACCTCCACCTCCGCACCGAGGCGCAGCAGGTCCCCGTGGGCGTGGGTGAGCGACTCGATCGGCAGCACGGCGGTCACCCAGCCGCGCGCGTCCGGCGGCCCGGCGCTGGCGTCCACCGCGGCCACCACCGGGTCGCTGCCGATCTCGCGCAGCCGCTGTCGGCCGGCCGGGGAGAGCCGCACCGTCGCCTCGTCGCGGTGCAGCCGGGCCCGGAACTCCACCACGTGCGCGCGCCACCAGGCCGGCAGGTCGAAGTCGGCCGGGCGCTCGAACTCCTCGTCGAGCGGGGTGAGCGCGAGGATCTGGTTGACCCGGTAGGTCGCCGGGGCGCCCCGGCCGGGTCGGTCGGCCACCACGTACCACCGGCCGCCCTTGAGCACCAGGCCGTACGGCTCCAGCACCCGGGTCGCCACCTCGCCGCTCCAACTGCGGTAGGCCACCTCGACGCGGCGTTGCCGCCAGACCGCCTCGGCGGTACGGGTCAGCTCGGGGGAGGTGTCGCCGTCGGCGTACCAGCCCGGCGTGTCGAGGTGGAAGCGTTGCTGCAGCTGGGTGGCCCGGTCGGCCAGCGGCGCGGGCAGGGCGGCGTGCAGCTTCAGTCGCAGCGCGGCCACCACGTCGCCGTAGCCCAGCTCGTCGGCGGGGCCGGGCAGCCCGGCCAGGAAGAGCCGGTCGGCCTCCTCGGTGGTCAGCCCGGTCAGCCGGGTCCGCCAGCCGTCGACCAGCCGGTAGCCGCCGGCGTGCCCGGCCTCGCCGTAGAGCGGGATGCCGGCGGCGTGCAGCGACTCCACGTCCCGGTAGATCGTGCGCGGGGTGACCTCCAGCCGCTCGGCGAGCTGCGCCGCGGTCAGCCGGCCGTGCGACTGGATCAGCAGCAGGAGGGAGAGCAGTCGACTGGCCCGCACTTCGCTGACACTAGCTGTCAGGGGAGCGGCCGTACCGTCCCGGCATGGCATTTCGCGACAAGGATCTCCGGACGCCCGGACCGGTCACGGTGGACGGTCGGCAGCTCAAGCGCTACCACATCGACCAGCCGGAACGGCCGATCGAGCCGGAGGTGGAAAAGGCGGCATACGACCTGTTACCCGCGCTGCTGCCCGACACCGGCGACGGCACCCCGGCCGCCGGCTGGGTGGTGCTGCACCGGGGCGCGGACACCGGCGCGTACCTTCTGGCGTACACCTGGGTGTGGGACAACGTGGTGCGGGTCCGCAGCGCCGCGGCCGGGCAGCCCGCTCTGGACTGCCCGGACGACGACCCGACACACTTCGTCGAGCTGGACCGGCCGTGGGCCGGGTGCGTCTGGGAGTTGGCGGTGCTGGAGCACGAGCGGGCCGCCTGGGTCGAGCACGTGCTCGCCCCGGAGCGACCGGACCTGAGCGGTTACCTGACGGACACGCGAGCGGAAGGGCCGGTGGGCCGCTGATGGGCGACTTCGACTTCTTTGTGGGCAC
The DNA here is from genome assembly GCF_042650685.1 of Micromonospora sp. GCM10011542. Lineage (NCBI taxonomy): Bacteria > Bacillati > Actinomycetota > Actinomycetes > Micromonosporales > Micromonosporaceae > Micromonospora > Micromonospora sp. GCM10011542. The sequence continues at coordinate 18,814 of NZ_JBHSBO010000011.1, read as the reverse complement.
CTGGAACGTGGTCAACCGGCGGCTGCGCGAGCGGTTGGTCGGCTCCGACGAGTGGGAGGAGTTTCCGGGGGTGTCGACCGCGCACGGCTTCTTCGGCGGTGGCGGCCACTTCGACGAGATCACCTTTCCGACGAAGGGCTCGGCCGGCGCCACGATAAGGATCTTCGACCCGACCCGCCAGGAGTGGTCGATCTACTGGATGAACAGCGATCGCGGCGAGCTGGAGCAGCCGCCGATGGTGGGCCGCTTCGTCGACGGCGTCGGCCGCTTCTACGCCGACGACCAGCACGAGGGGCGTCCGGTCCGGTGCCGGTTCATCTGGTCGGACATCAGCGCGACCACGGCCCGCTGGGAGCAGGCGTTCTCGGTCGACGGGGAGCGCACCTGGGAGACCAACTGGATCATGACGTTCACGCGAGCATCCGCCGACTAGCCTGGCGCACGTGCGGAGATCGTGGCGGGTGGACCCTTGGCAGTTCCGCCAGGTGTTCACCGCCTTCATGCTCGCCGTCGGCGGGGCGTTCGCCGTGACACTGGTCGCCGTGATCGTGCAGAGGCTGGGTGCGGGAGCGCCTGGTCTCCGTGACGCGGCGCAGATCGCCGCCGGGCTGGGCTTCCTGGCGGTGTGGCTGACCTTCGTCGTCCGGCTGCACCTGACCGGCGTGTACGTCAACGATCGCGGTGTCAGGCTGCGGCACGTCTTCCGGACCCGCACCCTGCCCTGGGCCGAGGTGACCGGGTTCGAGGTACGCGCCGCCCGCCTCCTGGGCGGGCCCACGGTGCGTGCGGCCTGCTGGGTGCGCACGCTCGACGGCCGGGTGGAGACGCCGGTGCAGTTGCGGTCCCGGACGATGGGTCTCCGGAAGGAGAATGGGCCGGTGCTGTCCAGGGTGGACTTCGACCGGATGGTCGAACGGCTCACCGCCGAGTTGGCCGCCGCGCGCCGGCGGGCCGCCGGTCAGGTCGAGGGTGGAGGAGTGGTGTCGCGGTAGATGCCGGCCAGCCAGAGGTCGAGCAGCACGTCCACCACGTCGCGTTCGGCGACCGCCGGCCCGTCGCCGGCGAAGGTGGCGTACCAGACGCGCTCGTTCATCGAGTTGAGTGCGATGGCGAGGTCCCGGGCGGGCAGGCCGTCCGGGGCCGCGCCGCGCCGCCGTTCCGCCTCGATCGCCGTCTCGATGGCCTGCACCCAGCGTTCCAGCACCGCCGCCCAGAGCCGGCGGACCTCCGCGTTGGTGCCGCGCACCTGGGCGCAGGCGAGCACCACCGCCCGGTGCGCGCCGAACGTGCGGTGGAACCGGTCGATCAGCTCCCGCCACCGGGCCCGCGGGTCCTCGGCGAGCCGTTCCAGCACGTCGCCGGCGGCCGCGTCGGCCTCCTCGGTGACCCGGTCCAGCAGGGTCAGCAGCACCGCGTCCTTGGACGGGAAGTAGAAGTAGAACGTCGGCCGGGAGATGCCCGCACCGCGGGCCAGGTCGTCGATCGAGATGTCAGCGAACGCCCGCCGCTGGAGCAGCCCCTCCGCGGTGGTCAGGATCGCCAGCTCCCGGTCGTCGCCGGTGGAGCGCGCGGCCCGCCGTCCGCGCGGGGTCGCGCTTCCGGTGCCGGTACGGGCGCTCGTCATGGACGCTGATGCTACCCGAGCTCGACAGTGTGTCGAGGTCAGTCGACAGGGTGTTGACTGACCTCGACGGCGATGGATAGTGTCCGTCCACCGCCCCGGGATGGAGGATTGCCATGGCCGGCGACCACGTCGACGTGCTCATCGTCGGGGCCGGGCTGTCCGGCATCGGCGCCGCCTGCCACCTGCAACGCGAGCGCCCCGGCACGACGTACGCGGTGCTGGAGGCGCGCGACGCCATCGGTGGCACCTGGGACCTGTTCCGCTATCCCGGGGTGCGCTCCGACTCCGACATGTTCACCCTCGGCTACTCCTTCAAGCCGTGGACCGACGCGAAGGCCATCGCCGACGGCGACGCCATCCGCGCGTACGTCCGGGAGACCGCCCGCGAGTACGACGTCGAGCGGCACATCTGTTTCCACCACCGGGTCGTCGCCGCCGAATGGGACAGCGCCACCGCGCGCTGGACGGTGCACGCCCGGCGCGGCGACACCGCCGAGACCGTGGTGCTGACCTGCTCCTTCCTCTTCGTCTGCTCCGGCTACTACCGCTACGACGAGGGCTACACCCCGCAGTTCCCCGGCGTCGAGGACTTCGCCGGTCGGCTGGTGCACCCGCAGCACTGGCCGGCGGACCTCGACCACACCGGCAAGCGGGTCGTGGTCATCGGCAGTGGCGCCACGGCGGTCACCCTCGTCCCGGCGATGGCCGAGCGGGCCGCCCACGTGACCATGCTGCAGCGCTCACCCACGTACGTCATGGCGCTGCCCTCGCGCGACGTGCTGGCCGACGCGTTGCGGCGCTGGCTGCCGACGAAGGCCGCGTATCCCGTGGTCCGGTGGAAGAACGTGCTGCTGTCCACCCTCAACTTCCAGCTCAGCCGCCGCGCGCCCGGCCTGGTCCGCCGGCTGCTGCGCCGCGCCGCCCAGGGCCGGCTGCCCGTCGGCTACGACATCGACCGGCACTTCTCGCCCCGCTACGACCCGTGGGACCAGCGGCTCTGCGTGGTGCCCGACGGTGACCTCTTCACCGCCGTGCAGGCGGGCCGCGCCTCGGTGGTCACCGACACCATCGACACCTTCACCGAGCACGGCATCCGGCTGACCTCCGGCGACGAACTGCCGGCCGACATCGTGGTCACCGCCACCGGCCTCAACCTGCTGGCTCTGGGCGGGATGACGCTGACCGTCGACGGCGCCGAGGTCGACCTGGCCGGCACGGTCGCCTACAAGGGCATGATGCTCTCCGGGGTGCCGAACTTCGCCATGACGATCGGCTACACCAACGCCTCGTGGACGCTCAAGGCAGACCTGGTGGCCACGTACGTCTGCCGGCTGCTGCGCCACCTCGACCGCACCGGAGCGCAGATCGTCACGCCGCAACCGCCGCCGTCCGGCGAGCTGGTGCCGATCATCGACCTCAAGTCCGGGTACGTGCTGCGCAGCGTCGACGCGCTGCCCAAGCAGGGCGCCCGGGCACCGTGGCGGCTGTACCAGAACTACGCCCGCGACGTGCTGCTGATGCGGCACGGCCGGCTCACCGACGAGGGCGTGCGCTTCTCCCGCGCCGGCGCTCCGCCGCCGGTCGGGACGGCGGCGGGTGTGCCCGACCGGCCGGCCGACACCCCGGTCGGCTGACCCGTCGCACCCGACCCACCCCCCGACGACCCGCCTGGAAAGGAGCACCCATCGTGCAGAGATTCGACTTCGTCGGCGGGACGGCCGTGGTCACCGGCGCAGCCAGCGGCATCGGCGAGGCGCTGGCGCACGCGCTGGCCCGCCGGGGCAGCCACCTGGTCCTGCTGGACCGCGACGCCGCCCGGCTGGACACCGTCACCGCCGCCATCCGCGCCGCGCACCCCGACCGGCACCTGCACAGCCACGTGGTCGACCTCGCCGACGCGGCGGCGACCGCCCGGGTCGCCGCCGAGATCGGCCAGCGGCACCCGCGGATCCGGCTGCTGGTCAACAACGCCGGCGTCGGCCTGGGCGGCCGGTTCGACCAGGTCACGCTCGACGAGTTCAGCTGGGTCATCGACGTCAACTTCCGGGCCGTGGTGCAGCTGACCCACGCGCTGCTGCCCAACCTGAAGGCCGAGCCGGGCGCGCACCTGGTCAACCTCTCCAGCCTCTTCGGCCTGATCGCGCCGGCCGGGCAGACCGCGTACTCGGCGAGCAAGTTCGCCGTGCGCGGCTTCACCGAGGCGCTGCGCCACGAGTTGGTCGACGACGGCATCGGAGTCACCTCGGTGCACCCCGGTGGCATCCGCACCCGGATCACCGAGAACGCCCGGGTGGGCAGCGGCGTCTCCCGCGAGGAGTACGAGGCCGGCCGGGCCCAGTTCGAGAAGCTGCTCACCATCCCGCCGACCCGCGCCGCCGAGGTGATCCTGCGCGGCGTGCACCGGCGTCGCGGCCGGGTGCTGATCGGCTGGTCGGCGAAGCTGCCCGACCTGCTCGCCCGGGTCGTGCCGGCCTCGTACAACCGGCTGCTGGTCACCGGTCTGAACCGGGGCGTCGTGCAGCCGGTGCCGCCCAGCACCGTGCCGGGCGTCGCCGTCCCGACCATCGACGGGGCGCGGGAGGCGGCATGAGCGCGCCGCCCGGTCGGCGGCACGTGACCGTCGGCGGCCGGCGGGTGCACCACCGGGTCGACGGCGACGGGCCGCCCGTGCTGCTGTTGCACGGCATCGGCCGGACCCTGCGCGACTTCACCGAGCTGCACGACCGGCTCGCCGACCGGTTCCGCGTGCACAGCGTCGACCTGCCCGGCTACGGCGGCTCGCTACCCATGGCGGCGCCGCACACGCTGCCGGCGCTGGGTGACTTCGTCGGGCACTACCTCGACGCGGTCGGCGTCGACGCGCCCGTGCACCTGGTCGGCAACTCACTCGGCGGCGCGATCGCGATGCGCTACGCCGCGCGCGCGCCGCACCGGGTGGCCAGCCTCGCACTGGTCAACAGCGCCGGGTTCGGCCGCGAGGTGACCATCGCGCTGCGGCTGCTCACACTGCGCCCGCTGGGTCGGCTCATGCTGCGGCCCAGCCGGGCCAGGGCCCGTCGCGTCGAGCGGGCGTTGTTCCACGACCCGGCGTACGTCACCGCCGAGCGGATCACCCACGCCCTCGCCGTGGCCCGCCAGCCGCACGCGGCCCGGGTCATGCTGGAGACCGCGCGCAACCTCGGCACCTTTCGCGGGGTCGCCGCCGGGTGGCGCGAGGACCTGCTCGCCGAGGTGGCCCGGTTGGAGCTGCCCACGCTAATCGTCTGGGGCGACCGGGACCTGATCCTGCCGGCGGTGCACCTGGACGCGGCCCGCGCGCGGCTGCCCCGCGCCCGCACCCACCTGTTCCGCGACTGCGGCCACCTACCGCAGGTGGAGCGGGTCGAGGAGTTCGACCGGCTGCTGCGCGACTTCTGGTCGACCCCCACCGCCGCCGGCTAGCGATCAGGGCGCGGTGCTGCCCCGCTTCTCCTCCTGGGCCAGCACCGCCTCCCGGTGCTCCGGCTCGTCGCGGCGGGTCAGCTCGGCGGCGAGCCGAGGGTCGGCCACCAGCCGCTCCCGGTTGCGGTACAGGAAACTTTCGAACCCCCCGGTGTACGGGCAGGCCAGGTCGCCCAGCGCCCGCTCCGGCGAGTAGCGGCAGCCGGTGCAGTAGTCGCTGATCTCGTCGATGTCGGCGCCGTCCACCGCGTACGGCCGCGTGTCCACCCGGCCCAGGTCGGCGTACTGGCTCATCCCGATGACCGTCGCGTTCATCACCCAGTCGGTGCCGTCGACGAAGCACCGCTGGAACCAGTCCGCCAGCTCGGCCGGACGCCAACCGCGCTGCAACCCGTAGTTGCCCAGCACCAGCAGTCGGGGGGTGTGGTGCGTCCACGCCCGATCCCGGACGGCGGCGAGCACGTCGGCCAGGCAATGGGCCTCGACCGCGTCCGCGTCCAGCTCGGCGAACCATTCCGGCATCGGCTCGTTGGCGGCCAGCCAGTTCGCCCCCCGGAACCGCGGCTCGAAGTACCAGTACAGCTGCCAGAGGAACTCCCGCCAGCCGAGCAGCCCCCGGACGAACGGCTCCACCGCCGTACGCGGCGCCGCGCCGGTGCGCCACGCCTGCTCGGCGGCGCGCACGGCGGGCTCCGGGTCGAGCAGGCCGAGGTTGAACGACGAGGAGAGCACCCCGTGCGCGAGCAGCGGGTCGTCGGCACTCATCACGTCGGCGTACCGGCCGTACTCGGGCAGCCGGTGGGTCAGGAAGTGGGTCAGCCGAGCCTGCGCCTCGGCGTGCGTGGCCGGGTACCGCCGGGGGCCGTCCCGGCCCACGAACCGCACCCCGTCGGCCGCCCACCGGTCCAGGTCGAGGCGCACCTCGGCGTCGATGTCGTCCTCGACGATCGCCGGGGGAGCAGGTGGCGCCGTCGGCGCTGCGGCGGCGGGCCGGCGCGGCGGGGCGACCCCACCCGACGAGGTCACCAGCACCCCGTGCTGGCGGCGGGCGTGACGGTAGAAGTCGTTCATCCGCAGTGGACCACGCCGGGTGCGGTCGGCCCAGGCGGCGAAGTCGGCGTGGTCGGTGATGAAGCCGCGCGGTGGCAGCACGGTCAGCCCGGGCACAGACCGGGCGAACCGCAGCGCAGCCCGCGACGGTGGGTGGCAGACCTCCACCGGCTCGGCGACCTGCGCCAGCGCTTCCCGGAACGTCGCGGTGCGCAGCAGCAGCGCCCGGTCACCCAACTCGACTGCCCGGTGTCGCAGCGCGGAGAGGATCAGGTGGGCCTTCTGCCGGTGCATCGGCCGCTGCCGGAACCACTCCCGGGTCTCCACCAGCAGCACCGGCTGATCGGGGTCGTCGAGGAAGTGCGGCCCGAGCTGATCGGCGAGCAGCCAGCGGCGGCGATGCATGGCCCAATTCTGCCGACTCCGGCGGCGTTCCGCCCAGCGGCAGGCCGGCTCGTCGGGTCCGGTTCCGGACCCTGGCGTAAGGCGGAACCCCCGGGCTCAGGGCCGGCCGGTGGACGTGCCGCGCGTCTGCTGGGGACCGGCCGGCTGACGGATGTCGCGCCGGCGCCGCAGCACGGTGAGGGTCACCAGGGCGAAGAGCAGCAGCGCGATCAGATGCACCGGCACCGGGCCGAGCGGGGCGAGCAGCGTCAGCGCCGCCACCACCGGGAAGGCGACGACCACCGCGCCGCGCTGCTGGTGGCTCACCTGCAGCACCCAGACGGCGAGCAGGAAGACGGCGAGCGGGACGGCCACCGCGTAGCCGGCGGTCACCCCGGAGATGTGCCCGGTGTGCCGTTCGTGGTCCACCTGCACGACCAGGCCGGCGCCCAGCGCGGCGATCCCCGCGAAGATCAGGTAGTGCCCGTAGCCCCAGATCAGCGCGTGGCGCAGCCCGTTCGGCGCCTCGATCGGTCGGTCGAAGTAGAGCCACCAGAGCGCGAAGACGATCACCAGGCCGGCCGCCGCGAGCGACCAGAGCCCCCGGTCACCGGCGTCCACCCCGGTCTGGATCGCCACCGACGTGGCCAGCACCGCCTCGCCCAGCACGATGAGGGTGAACAGCCCGTACCGCTCGGCGATGTGCCCGGGGTGCCACGGGGTCATGCCCGGCCGCTCGGCGACCGCCGGCACCAGCAGGTCGGCCACGATCAGCAGTGGCAACGCCGCGGTGCCCCAGCCCTCGGGCAGGGTCAGCCGCAGCAGCCAGCCGAGCTGCACCACGGCGACGCCGATCGCATAGCGGCGGGCCGCCGAGCGGTGCGCCGGGTCGCCGGCGGCGGCCCGGCTCCAGTTCGCGACCGTCGCAAGCCGCATCACCACGTACCCGTAGGTGATCACGCCGAAGTCGGCCTCGGTGAACGCCCGCGGCACCCCGGCCGCGATGATCAGCGCTCCGGCGATCTGCACCAGCGTGGTGATGCGGTAGACGTCGTCGTCGGTGTCGTACGCCGAGGAGAACCAGGTGAAGTTCATCCACGACCACCAGATGGCGAAGAACACCGTCAGGTAGCTGGTCACCGCGTGCCCGAGGTGGCCCTCGGAGACGTCGTGGTGCAGGTTGCCGGCCGCCTGCGCCACCGCGACCACGAAGCACAGGTCGAAGAAGAGCTCCAGGGAGGTGGCCCCACGGTGCGGCTCGTCACGACGGCGGGCGATCATCCGCCGATAGAAGGGCCGCACGGAACGGGACTGGGTCAACGCTGCTCCTCGGGTCGCCCACACGATAACGACCCCGATGCCCGTTCCGCGGATGATCGTCGCGCGGTGTGGCCGGTCAGCGGGCGGCGGCCACCCGGGCCGGGCCCGACGACGCGACAAACAGGTCGTCGTCGTGGCGGGCCAGGGTACGCAGGGCCGCCTCCACCTCGGCCGGCAGCCGACGCCGCTGGCGCAGCGCCCACCTGAGCTCCCGGCCGGCGTCGAGCAGCCCGCCGCGGCCCGCGCCGTCGCGCACCGCGTCGGCCGCCGTGCGCAGCACCACCCCGGCCGGGCGGCGCAGCAGCGCGGTGAGCAGCCGGTTGCGCGCCTCCATCCGCTGCCGGGCCCGCCGGTCCCGCCCCGTGGGCAGCGGCAGGTGGTGGGCCACCACCTCGTCGACGTACGCCAGCAGCCAGCCCGCCGCCGCCAGGTCCATCGCCAGCAGCGCCTCCTCGCCGTACGTGCGCAGCCGCTCGGCGAAGCCGCCCACCTCCTCGAACGCCCGTCGGCGCAGCACCACCGCGCAGGCCAGAAAGCCCAGCACCGCGGGGCCCGGCGCGCCGGGCGCAGTGCCCAGCGGAGCGCCGGCCATCGCGGCGGAGGTCGGGTCCAGCCGCTGCTCACGCCCGACGAGCACCCGCCCGGCCAGCAGCCCGGTGCGCGGGTGGCGGCGCAGGAGTGCCACGGCCCGGTCCAGCGCGCCCGGCGCCCAGTACGAGTCGTCGTCGGCGAACGCCACGAACGGCGTCTCGGCCAGGTGCACGCCGATGTTGCGGGCCGCGCCCGCGCCGGCGTTCCCGCCCAGCCGCACCACCCGTACGGCCGGGAAGGCCCGGGCCACCGCCGCCGGGGTGCCGTCGTCGGAGCCGTTGTCCACCAGGATCACCGGGGCGGTGTGCCGGCCCAGCGTGCTCAGCAGCTGCTCGCGTCGGTTGCGGGTGGCCACCACCACGGTCACGTCACTCATGGCGGCCTGCTACCCCGGCAGCGCCTCCGTACGCCTGCCGCGGTGATCGTGCGAGCGTCGGGGGGCTCAGCCCAGCCGGCGTCCGTGGGTGAGACCCTCCAGGACCAGGGTCAGCCCCGCGCCGAGCAGCCAGACGTCCTTGGCCAGCCCGACGCCCTGCTGGGTCGGACGCAGGCTGCCCGCCTCACGCATCCCCGGCGTCTTCACGTACAGCTGCACCAGGCCGGCGCCGAAGGCGGCCAGGCCGAGCCCGGCCACCGTGGCCGGAACGAACGGAACCAGCAGCGCCGCCCCGATGGCGATCTCGGAGTACGACAGCAGCTTGGCGAAGCGCGCCGGGTCCAGCTGACTGAGCTGCGGCATGGCGCCGACGGCCATCCCGTGCATGCCCTGCGCCGCCTCGCCCTCCAGGTTCCGTTTGCTCAGACCCGAGTTCAGGAAGAACGCGCCGATGCTGACCCGCAGCGGAAGGTGCGCGAGTTTCATGATCACTCCCGGTGGACGGTGGTCGGACGGCCCGGGTACCCGCCAACGCCGGTGCTAACCCGCCATCCGCCCGACTGGGCCGGCGCTGGTGATCGCGGTAGGTTCGCCGGGGGCGTCCGCCGGGTCGCTCGCGCCGCCCGGCCGCGCCCCGGCCGCAGTGGGACGTGAAGCAGGAGGCGATCGTGAGCCAGGAAGTCCGGGGAGTCATCTCCCGCAGCAAGGGCGCGCCGGTCGAGCTGACGACCATCGTGGTGCCCGATCCGGGTCCGGGTGAGGCGATCGTCCGGATCCAGTCGTGCGGGGTCTGCCACACCGACCTGCACTACCGCGAGGGCGGCATCAACGACGACTACCCGTTCCTGCTCGGGCACGAGGCCGCGGGCATCGTCGAGCAGGTGGGCGAGGGCGTCACCGGTGTCGCACCGGGCGACTTCGTGGTGCTCAACTGGCGGGCCGTCTGCGGCGTCTGCCGGGCCTGCCGGCGCGGTCGTCCCTGGTACTGCTTCGCCACGCACAACGCCGCGCAGAAGATGACCCTCACCGACGGCACGGAGCTTGCTCCGGCGCTGGGCATCGGCGCGTTCGCGGAGAAGACACTCGTCCACGCCGGACAGTGCACCAAGGTCGACCCGGCCGCCCGGCCGGCCGCCGTGGGGCTGCTGGGCTGCGGGGTGATGGCCGGCCTGGGCGCGGCCATGAACACCGGCGGCGTCACCCGGGGCGACTCGGTCGCGGTGATCGGCTGCGGCGGGGTCGGGGACGCCGCGGTCGCCGGTGCGGCCCTGGCCGGGGCGACGACGATCATCGCGGTGGACACCGACTCCCGCAAGCTGGACTGGGCCCGCCGCTTCGGCGCCACCCACACGGTGAACGCCTCCGATGCGGACCCGGTCGAGGCGATCCGCGCCGCCACGGGTGGCTTCGGCGCCGACGTGGTGATCGACGCCGTGGGTCGGCCGGAGACGTGGAAGCAGGCGTTCTACGCCCGTGACCTGGCCGGCACCGTGGTGCTGGTGGGCGTGCCGACGCCGGAGATGACCGTCGAGCTGCCGCTGCTGGACGTCTTCGGTCGCGGTGGCGCGCTCAAGTCCAGCTGGTACGGCGACTGCCTGCCCAGCCGCGACTTCCCCATGCTGACCGAGCTCTACCTGCAGGGTCGGCTGGACCTGGACGCGTTCGTCACCGAGGAGATCGCGCTGGACCAGGTGGAGGAGGCGTTCGCCCGGATGCACCGCGGCGACGTGCTCCGCTCGGTGGTGGTGTTCCCGTGACCGCCCGGGTCGACCACGCCGTCACCTCCGGCACGTTCTCGCTGGACGGACAGACCTTCGACGTCGACAACAACGTCTGGGTGGTCGGTGACGACCACGAGTGTGTGGTGCTGGACGCGCCGCACGACGTGGACGCGATCCTGGCTGTCGTGGGCGAGCGCCGGGTCCGGGCGATCCTGGCCACCCACGCCCACGACGACCACGTCCGGGTGGCGCCCGCGCTGGCCCGGGCCACCGGAGCACCGGTGCTGCTGCACGCCGCCGACCGGGTGCTCTGGGACCTGGTGCACCCCGAGTTGCCGCCCAACGGTGAGCTGCACGACGGGCAGCGCATCGAGGTGGCCGGCACCGAACTGTTGGTGCTGCACACCCCCGGGCACAGCCCCGGTGCGTGCAGCTTCTCCGCGCCCGAGTTGGGCGTGGTGTTCACCGGCGACACCCTCTTCGCCGGCGGGCCGGGCGCCACCGGGCGCTCGTACAGCGACTTCGACACCATCGTCAGGTCCATCCGCACCCGGCTGCTCACCCTGCCGCCGGAGACGGTGGTGCACACCGGGCACGGCGACGACACGACCATCGGCGCGGAGGCCCCGCACCTCGACGAGTGGATCGCCCGCGGGCACTGAACCCGCGCGGGTCAGCGTTCCCCGGGCCCGCCCAGCACCGGCTTGACGTCCAGCACCGGGGTGCCGTCGAGCGCCTCCAGGTCGGCCACCCGGACCCGCACTCCGTCCACCGCCAGTACCCGCACCCGGTGCAACCCGATCGGGTTGGGCCGGTGCGGGGAGCGGGTGTTGAACACGCCGGTCTCCGGCTGGGACAGCTCGCCGCGCGGGTGCACCACCAGCACGTCCCGCCGGGCGCGGTCCAGCCAGGTCAGCACCAGCAGCTCCGCACCGACCCGCAGGTCGCGCAGCGCCGGCTCGACCTCCGGATCGAAGACCAGCCAGGCGTCCGGTGCGCCCTCGTCTCCCTGCCGTGGCGCGGTGGCCGCGTCGGTCAGCGGCGAGGCGACCCGCCCGACCGGGCGCAGCAGGTACCCGTCATGTGCGTCGACCACAATCACTCCCCTCTGGACCGTCCGACTCTAAACCCGGGCGCGGCACGCGGCCGGATCGCGTTAGCATCCTCCCGCGCATGACCGCCGAGGATCACGCACCTGTCGTCCGTCAGCTCCGCCTCGTGGTGGAGGCGGAGGACCACGAGGCCGCCGTCGCGTTCTTCCGGGACGCGCTCGGCCTGCCCGAACAGGCGGCGTTCTCCGGCGACGGCGACGCCCGGGGTGGTGATCCTGGACGCCGGCCGCGCCACGCTGGAGATCGCCAATCCGGCGCAGAAGCGGATGATCGACGAGGTCGAGGTGGGGCCGGCAGGTCGCCCCGCGGATCCGGGTGGCCTTCGAGGTGGACGACGCCCGAGCCACCACCGCCCGGCTGGTCGCCGCCGGGGCGGCCGAGATCGCGCCGCCCACGCACACCCCCTGGCAGTCGCTCAACTCCCGCCTGGACGCGCCGGCCGACCTCCAGATCACCATCTTCGAGGAACTGCGCACGCCGGACGAACGGGCCACGCGGGACGGATCCGGGTACCGGAGATGACGGTGCAGGCTGAGTTGACCGCACGGCTCCGCCCGGCGCAGGCGGCGGCGGTGGCGCACGTCCGGTCGGTGGCGCTCGCTGAGCGTCCCGCCGCACTCGCCTCCATCAGCGGCGCGCTGGCCGCGGCCGGAGTCGAGCACCCGCCGCACGGGCTGCTCGCCGCGATCGCCCGGCACGGCCGGCTCACCGTCAACTTCCACCCCGACCGGCCGTGCGCCGACGGACGGACCGTCGCGGATGCCCTCGCCGAAGACGGCGTGTACCGCAGTCAGTTCGTCACCGGCATCTCCAACGGGAAACTCACGCCGTACCCCGGAGGCGACCGGGATCGCTGGGAGGGGCGACTGTTCGGCGGTGCCTACCAGCGTCCGGAGGTGCTGCCGGCGGACCGGCCCACCTACGGCGGCCTGAACCTGCTCGACCACCCGGACGGCGCCTGCCCCCGCTTCGGTTCGTGCCACCTGCGGCTGCGCCCGTCGGTGCTGGCCCGCGCGACGTTCTGCCTCGGCGACAGCCACCTGGGCCCTCAGGTCGTCGGCACCATCGACGCGTTCGAGGCGGTGCTCGCCGGCCTGCTGGCCGGCACCGCCACCACCGGCGTCTGCCTCGGCCGAGCCGGCACGGACATCGCCGCCCTCGCGGAGGCCCTGCTGTCGCCCGTTCCGGCCTCAGGGGCGGGTCGGGCACTGGACGACTACGTCGAAGCGCAGGTCCACGGCACACTCGACCTGTCCCGGGACGTCGAGGCGCTGGTCATCGACCCGTCCTTCGTCGGTACGCCGGTCGGCGCGTCGCTGGAGCGCATCGCCCGTCGGTACGGCTTTCCGCTGCTGCGCCACGGCGGCTTCGCCCTACCGCCGGACCGGATCGACCCGGAATTCCGCGGCCCGGCGATCCCCGAGCTGGCCGCCCGGGTGCACGCCGAGTTCGCCCGGCCCGGCGAGCCGGTCGACGCCGCCCTGATCGGCCGGGCGGCCGCCTCGGTCGTCGCCGAACCGGACCGCTGGGCGGACCGGGGTCCGACGGCCGACACCCTTCAGCACCTCAAGCAGCTTTGGCACGTCCTGGTGCACTTCGGCGCACCACGCTCAGCCTGACCCCGCAACCATCCCGCCGAGGGCGGGCGCGCCGTCAGCCCCCCCCGGAATGATCGCGGGCCGCCGCGTCGTTCCACCCCGACGACGCGCGCCCGCCCACCGAGGGGTTCGCACGCAGGGCCGGCCTCGGTACAACGGCACGTCGTGTCCCCCGGATCGTGCCGACCATCCGGTTTCGTGCCAGCTGTCGCGCTCATGCCGACTGCTGGCCCGCCTGACCTGTCGGCCGTTCGTGTCGATTGCCCGGTTCGTACCGGGCGGACATTGACTGTCCGGGCCGCCGGGTGACCGGGACCGCAGCTCGCCGGGGTCCGGGCATTTCCGGAATGCCCGACACGCCAAGCTGGTTGTGTCCCCCGTACCGCCGGACTCCAAACCTTTTTCCGCGGACATCTCCCGAGGAGTGCTCACCCCGGAGCGCTTCGCACGATCGAAAGGGCAACCATCGTGAAGGTCGACTTCACTCGATGGCTCCCCGCCATCGCGAAGGACTCGTACCGCAAGACCGTGCTGAGCGCGGTGGGTGTGGTCGCGCTCGGCGGCCTCGCATTCGGGCCGAGCGCGGTCGCCGCGCCGGTCACGACCGGCCCGCACGAGGGCGCAGTCGCCGCCATCGACCTCGCCACCGGCAAGGCCAGGGCCGACTCGGACAAGCCGCAGCCGGTCGAATCCGGCCTGACCACCGGCTCCCGCACGGGCAAGCCGCCGGCCGGCAAGCCGAGCCGCGACGAGCTGATCCCGCACGGCATCGAGGGCGCCCAGTCGCGCATCCCGCTCGACGACGCGCAGCTCGCCAACGCCCGGGCCATCGTCGACGCCGCCAAGAAGACCGGCGTCGGTGACCGTGGCGCGGTGATCGGCGTCGCCACCTCGCTGCAGGAGTCGAAGCTGTACAACCTCGGCCACCTCGGCGCCTACAACGACCACGACTCGCAGGGCCTGTTCCAGCAGCGTCCGTCGTCGGGTTGGGGCACCCCCGAGCAGATCACCGACCCGGAGTACGCCGCCACGGCGTTCTTCAACGCACTCAAGAACATCGGCGGCTGGCAGGACCTGCCGCTGACCACCGCCGCGCAGACCGTCCAGGTCTCCGCCTACCCGTACGCGTACGCGCAGTGGGAGGAGCAGGCGGCGGACATCGTCCAGCAGCTCTGGTGACACCATGACGAACGGCCGGCCCCGCGCGGGGCCGGCCGTTTCGTTCTGTCCGGGTTACGTCAGCAGGCCGGGTAGAGGCGGCGGGTGCCGGTGCCCACGGCGTACGCGGCCGGGTCGCTGAACCGGCAGCCGTAGTCGGCGGCGGCCACGACCTTCGGATCGGTGACCGTGTCGCCGGCCGGGCGGGCTCCGGTGCGTACCCACGACACCAGATCGTCCCAGGCGGCGCCGGCCTCGCCCGCGCTGAACTCGCAGTGCTGCGCCGCCCGGATCGCCCGCTGCACCACCAGCCGGCTGCGGCCGTGCCGGGCCACGTCGGTGGCGTACGCCTGCTCCATGCTGAACGGCACGAACAGGTCACCCAGATCGTGCAGGCTGACCACCGGCGCGGTGGGGCGCCCGGCGATCCGCGGCACCTCGGTCAGCGTCGGCGAGATCCGCTGCCAGATGTTCTCCGGTGCCACCCGCTGCACGGCGGCGTTGACGTTCACTGGGCTGTTCGGGCTGTAGCGGGTGAACAGGTTTGTCGCGAGCTGGCCGGGCCGCTGGGCGGGGGAGTCGCCGCCGCTGGTGGTGCTGATCGAGAAGAGGAAGTCCTTCCAGACCGCGAAGGCCGCGTTCGCGCCCGGCCGGGGCCCGCCGGAACGGTTGATGGTGATCTCGCGCAGCTGCTTGCCGCGCTCGTTCGTGGTGTCCGGACCGGTGGGGGTGAGACCGGCCAGGCCGAGCGCCACCTGGATCCGGGGCACCGCGTTGGTCAGGTAGTCGGCCGGCGTCGGATAGGCCCGCACCCCGGCCAGCGCCTGCGCGACCAGGTTGTAGTCCAGGTAGAAGTCCAGCAGCGTCTGGTCGCCGAGCACCCCGCACATCGGCAGCGCGCCGTCGTAGTAGCCGGGATACTGCTCCAGTGAACGGGCGATGATGTAGCCGCCCATCGACACCCCGGCCAGATAGGTGCGGTGCGGTCGGCGCACCGTCCGGCCGAAGTGGTCGGCCAGATCCTTGGTGCCCAGCACGCCGGAGCGGATGTCGAAGCCGTTGCGGTCGTACGACGAGGACGCCCAGGCGTACCCCTGCTCCAACAGTCGCTGGCGCAGCCCGAAGCCGGGCGGCTCCGGCGACAGCACCGTGCCCTGGCCCCGGTAGCCATGGGCCCACATCACCAGCTCACCGTTCCACCGGGGCGGCGTCTCGATGATGTACCCGGCGTGGCGGTGCACGCCCTGGCGTACCGTCGTGGGCTTGCCGCCGACCAGCAGCGGCGCCAGCGGCGGATTGTCGATGGTGTACCCGGGAAGCGGCTGGCCGCCGCCCGGGTCGCGGTCGGCGGCGGCAGCCGGCGCGGCGGTCAGCCCGACCGCGAGGGTCAGGGCCGACGTGGCGGCGAGCAGCCGGCGCAGGGTACGGGCGGGTGAGGACAGCATCGATGCTCCCCCTCGGACGGATGTCACCCCATCGGGGGCGACCAGGCGGGACGGATGCCTACCGGCCGGTAGCGTCCTGAACCTAGGACTGCCGTCGACCAGTGTCAATGGGTCGGCTGACCGGTCGGTCAGGTGGTGGCTGACCTGCCGGTCAGACCAGACCGTGTGCCAGCATCGCCTCCGCCACCCGGCGGAACCCGTTGATGTTCGCCCCGGCCACGTAGTCGCCGGGCAGCCCGTACTCCTCGGCCGTCGTCCAGCAGCGGGCGTGGATGTCGCGCATGGTTTCCCGCAGCCGCTGCTCCGACTGGGCGAACGTCCACGAGTCGCGGCTGGCGTTCTGCTGCATCTCCAGCGCGCTTACCGCCACCCCGCCGGCGTTGGCCGCCTTGCCCGGCGCGAACCGCACCCCGGCCCGGCCGAGGATCCGCACCGCCTCCGGCGTCGTCGGCATGTTCGCCCCCTCCACCACCGCGACGCAGCCGCCGGCCACCAACGCCGCGGCCTCCGCGCCGCCGATCTCGTTCTGCGTCGCGCACGGCAGCGCCAGGTCGCACGGCACCTCCCAGACGGTACGACCGGACACCGCCACCGCGTGCGGCAGATGCCGCGGGTAGTCGTCCAGCCGACCCCGCCGCTCCTCCTTCAACTCCCGTAGCAGCGCCAGGTCGATGCCCTTCTCGTCCAGCACGTATCCGTCCGAGTCGGAGCAGGCCACCACCGTCCCGCCGAGCTGGTGCGCCTTCTCGATCGCGTAGATCGCCACGTTGCCCGAGCCGGAGACGACCACCCGCTTGCCCTCCAGGCTGTCGCCGGTCTGCCGCAGCATCTCCTCGGCGAAGAACACCGCCCCGTACCCGGTCGCCTCCCGTCGTGCCTGCGCACCCCCGTACGCCAGGCCCTTGCCGGTCAGTACCCCCGACTCGTACCGGTTGGTGATCCGCTTGTACTGCCCGAACAGGTAGCCGATTTCCCGACCACCCACACCGATGTCCCCGGCCGGCACGTCCGTCTGCGCGCCGATGTGCCGGTACAGCTCCGTCATGAAGCTCTGACAGAAGCGCATCACCTCCCGCTCCGAGCACCCCTTCGGGTCGAAGTCGGCGCCGCCCTTGCCGCCACCGATGGGCAGCCCGGTCAACGCGTTCTTGAAGATCTGCTCGAACCCGAGGAACTTCACGATGCCCAGGTACACCGACGGGTGGAAGCGCAGCCCACCCTTGAACGGCCCGAGCGCGCTGTTGAACTCCACCCGGAAGCCGCGGTTCACCCGTACCCGACCGCGGTCGTCCTCCCACGGCACCCGGAAGATCACCTGCCGTTCCGGTTCGCAGATCCGCTCGACGATCCGCGTCTCGGCGTACTCGGGGTGCCGGGCCAGCGCCGGCCCGATGCTCTCCAGCACCTCCCGCACTGCCTGGTGGAACTCCGGCTCACCCGGATTGCGGGCAACCACATCAGCGAACACCGTCTCGACGGTCCCCGACATGCCGGCACGTCCCTTCCGTCTCCCGGCGGCACCGTTGCCGCCAGGACGACCCTGAGTACGGGCGGTCGCGCCCGTCCGGTTCACCGCTCGCCAACCCGGTGGGGTTGACTGGTCGCCGTGGACGAGTCGATCTGGGCGGCGGCCCGGGCCTCCCGAGGCTGGCTGGACGCCGCCAACGGCACCGGGCAGACGGAACTGACCTGCCGAATCCTCAAGCTGACCGAGGAGGCGGGGGAGGCATCCGCCGCCTGGATCGGCCTGCTCGGGCAGAACCCGCGCAAGGGCGTCACCCACACCCGCGAGGACGTCGCGGCGGAGTTGGCCGACGTCGCCTTCACCGCGCTGGTCGCCATCGAGAGTCTGGGGCTGGATGCGCGGTTGGTGCTGGAGGGGTGCGCGACCAAGGTCCGGTCCCGTTTGCCGGGCTTGCCGGGTTGAATGCCGGGCGCCCATGTGCCTGGGTCGGTCGTTCGTCGGTTGCGCTGTTTTCGTGGGTGGGTGGGCCTGTCGTTTCGCCCGAGTGGTTGCGGTGCGTGGTGGGTGGGGTGGGGCCCGCCGTGCCCGGCTCCGGGCGGTCAGGCTTGATCCCTGCGCCGGGCACGGCGGGCCCCACCCCTGTCGGTGGCTGAGCGCCGCCCGGAACGCGCGGAAAGCCGTCGCTGTGGCGTCCCAGGCCCGTGGAGTTCGGGTGATCCACTCGGTATCGGCGATGTCGGCGTGTCCCGGGCCGTGCGGATACCCCGATATCGGCGATGTCGAGTGGATCATGCGGTTCGTGGCCGACTGACGCCTCGCGGCGCGGCCGGTGTGGTGACGGTTGTCGGATTTAGGGTGGTCTGACCTGTGACCGGCGGCATCCCCGTGGCGGAATCGGGGCCGGCTCGCCGTCGTTACATACCCTGACGATCGCAGCACCGCCGGCCCCCCAGCCGGCCCGCCGCACCCGGCCCTCCGGCCGGAATGCCAGCCGCCGCCCGGCCGTTACACATCCCCGAACGACCGCACCAGCACCCGCCTCACCGGGGTGTTCGCGGATGGGCCCGCCCCCGGAATGACTCCGGCCCGGCGGTCGTTACACACAGACCCGGCGCCACGAGAGGCCCCCCGGCCCGTGGCCCGCAGGTCACAAACTTCCCCTTGAACTTGTGTATGGCGCCCGACGAGGTGCTGACACCACGAGCCGTTCCCCCGGCCATGGTGTTTCCTACCCCCGAAGGAGCTACCCCCATGAACACGATCATCCGTAAGGGCATGCTGTCCGTTGCTGGTCTCGCCTTCGCCGGTGGGATCTTCGCCGGCCCCGTCGCCGCGCACGCCGCCACCCCGGTGGTGGATGCCAAGCCGGTCGCGGTGGTGCAGGCCGACAAGTCCGACAAGCCCGATGCCGGCAAGCTGATCCCGCACGGCACCCAGGGCAAGCAGTCGCGCATCGACCTGAACGATGAGCAGACGGCCAATGTCAAGGCGATCATCGCGGCGACGAAGAAGGCCGGCCTGCCCGAGCG